>CAIWUU010000044.1 GCA_903915955.1 uncultured Chlorobiaceae bacterium
CCCATCGTAAATTCTCCCGCCGGGATCTTTACAAAATTGGCTGGCACTACCGTTGACACAGCAGCAGTCAAGGTTGTGGTCAAAAAGAGCAATGACAACAGCCCAAGAGCTGAAACGGTAAAGCCCATTTTCCACTGTCGCTGAAGCAGCAACAAAAATCTCTCCCTGAGTACAGTATCTTTTCTCTTCAGCAAAGCTCTGCCCCGCATCGTCATACTCTTCATCATCCCCTCCTTTTTGCTGGTTACTGGGAAAAAACTGTCCCTGCGCAAGTTATCTTTTATACCGGTGTTTCACAAACACCCTCGTCAGAGCGGAATGCGTTGCAGCCCTACGGCAATCAGATCGCCTCGATATGTGGTTCGCGCTACGAAGGGTTATGCATAAGTTCTTCTAAACGAAGTAAGCGATGACCTTCAAAAACGGTTAAAATATCTATTCGCTCTGCAGAGCGATAGTATATAAGCCTATAATGACCTACAAGAATTTCACGAAAAGCAGCGATTGAGAGTTCTGGCACAACCCGTCCTTTATCAGGGTGATAAGCAAGAGAATCGCCACTTTGAAGTAAGGTTTCAATAAATTCTGATGCTCTTTGAGGATTATTTTGTGCAATAAACCGCTCAATTTGATCCAATTCATACAGCGCTTCTGCTGACCAAATAACATTCATGCGTTTTGCCGTGCTAAGCGCTTTTCCGTAAGAATGGCTCTTACTTCTTCAGTTGTATAAACATTACCAGCCTCAACATCGGCTAAGCCTCGCTGAATAGAGGCAATAAATTGTTGTTGATACACTAAGGCATCGTATTCGGCAGGAGAAAGTAAAACGCCAGCAGGTTTACCATGTTGCGTAATAATTAGTGGATGACCACTTTCTTGAGCTTTTTTTAAACAAGCAGTGATACTTGTTTTAAATTCTCTTAGCGGAATAATGTCGCTTGATATCTGAACATTGACCATAGTAACGTTTTATTTTAAGACATATTAAGCAATACGCTTCAAGGTACAAAACTTTCAGCCCACCTATGCTTCCCATAGTATCCTAATTTTTCGCCATCAGCGTGTCATACCGCAGTATAGCAAAGCATCCATTCCATTACCTGACTCAAGATTTGTTGGATTAGTGTGATATGCAAGATTTATTCATCATTACATCAAACATCCTTAATTCATAATCCAAAATCCTCACCCCATCCCCCGCAACTGCCGCAGCAAATCCTTCCGTGCCATCCCGTACATGTGCACGTAGAGCAGATTAAACATCAGCACCGCCGACCGCAGCCGTGGCGCACGCATCGCCCGCTTCACGGCATTCTGCACCGTAAAAACGCGGCTGGTCAGCGCCGTATAACTCGGAATGAACTCTTGCAAAGGGATGCGCAGAGGCTTGTAAAGCATCTCCTGACCCCATGAAAACTTGAAGGCATCATGGTCGTCGGACGAGTGAAGCAGGCGCCCCTCTTCGGCAAGCCGGTTAAAAACGCCGGTGCCGGGAATGGGGCGCAGAAGATTGATGCCGGGCACATCAACGCCGGTCTCTTCGATGAAAGCCTCAAGTTGGGCGGGAAGTTCGAGGGTGTCTTCGTCGAGGCCGTAGATGAAGCTGCCATAAACGCATATCCCTGCCTGGCGGATATGCTTGATGCACTCCACCTGACGGGCGGCGGGGTTGTGGAACTTCTTGTGGGCATGATTGCTGCCGTCGGTAAGGCTCTCAATGCCGATCAGGAGGGCACCGCAACCTGAGCGGGCAAAGGCATCGAGCAGTCGGGGTTTTTCGCCAAGGGCGGTGGTAGCCTGGCCTACCCATTTGATGTTGAAGGGCTCCAGTTGGCGAAAGAGCTGTTCGGCATACTCTTCGTCGGCGTTGATGGTGTCGTCGAGAAAGAAGAAAATCCGTTTGTCCTCTTTCAGAAACGTTTCGACCTCCCTGAGAACAGAGGGAATGCTTCGGTGGCGCAGACGGTGGCCGTTCATGACGTGAACGTTGCAGAAGTCGCAACTGAAGGGACAGCCACGGGTGGTCTGCACCACGTTGGTGGTGAAGTAGCTCTGGATGTCGAGCGCACTCTTCCCGACAACGCGCTCAATCGAGAGGTCAGGAAATGCGGCAACCCGGTACTCCGGCTTGAGGGCGCTGGCAAGCAGATCCTCCTGCACATCGCGCCAGATATCGTCGGCCTCGCCAATGACGAGCGCATCGGCATGGTCACGGCACTGGTCGGGGAAGATGGAGACGTAGGGACCGCCGAGCACCACCTTGATGCCTCTGGAGCGGAGGGCCCGGGCAAGCTCAAAGGCTGGCCTGACGGCGCCAGTCTGCACGCTGATGCCAGCCATGTCCCAATGCTGGTCGAGCGGCAGCTTCTCGAAACGCAGGTCGCAGAAGGTCTGGCTTACGCCCGCCACTTTCTGGGAGCTGAGAATCATCAGCGCCAGCGGTGGAATAGCGAACTGTGCCCGCCGAATAATGTTGCTCAGGGCGGTGTCTTTCAGTGAGCTGAAGAGGCTCCGTTTGGCTGAGGCATCTTCCAGGGAAGCTGCACCATCAACACCGCTATCAGCTTGAATAAAAATGAGTAGTACTTTTTTCTCAACAGCCATATATTTCCTGTCAAAGGCACCGTGTGTGCCTTTATCTAACGTTTAATTTTTTCGTAGAGACAACGCAAGCGTTGTCTCTACAATCCATAATCATCCATCATTTATCACCTATCATTCATCAATAGCCACCCCCGTTCCGGGCCATCTCCTGCAGCTTTTTCAGCTCCAGCAGGGCATCCAGCGGGGTGAGCCGGTCGAGATCAAGCGACTCAACGGCTTTGCGAAGCTGGTTGTCGGCCTCTTCAAACAGGCTGATCTGCATACTTTTTATCTTTGATGGCCGGTTCGGGGGAATTTCAATGTCGCGCTTCTCCATCCCCGCCAGAATCTCTTTGGCGCGGGTAATCACCTCCACCGGCATTCCTGCCATTTTAGCCACCTCAATACCGTAGCTGTTATCGGTGGAACCCCGGACAATCTTGCGCAGAAAGATCACCTTGTCTGTGGTCTCAACAACAGTGGCGTTGTAGTTCACCACGCCCGGCAGGCGGCTCTCCAGTTCGGCAAGTTCATGGTAATGGGTGGCAAAGAGGCTCCTGGCGCCGATTGACCGACAGATATATTCGCTCATCGACCAGGCAATCGACATACCGTCAAAGGTGCTGGTTCCCCGCCCTATCTCGTCGAGCAGCAGCAGGCTTCTGGAGGTGGCATTGTTGAGAATGCTGGCCGCCTCATTCATCTCAACCAGAAAGGTGCTCTCACCGGAGGCAAGATTGTCGGAAGCACCGACCCGGGTAAAGATGCGGTCAACCAGCCCGATCTCAGCACTCTCCGCCGGAACAAAACTCCCCGCCTGAGCCAGCAGTACAATCAGCCCCACCTGGCGCAGAAAAGAGCTTTTGCCCGCCATGTTGGGGCCGGTAATCATCAGCATCTTCTGCTTCTCGTCGAAATGGCAGTCATTCGGCACATAGGGTTCCTCAACGCTCATCATCCTCTCAAGCACGGGATGACGGCCACCAACAATAAAGAGCTTTTCGTGCTCCATAATCTCCGGTTTGCAGTAGCCATATTCGACGGCAGAGAGGGCAAAGGAGCAAAGCGAATCAATTTCGGCGATGAGAGCTGCGTTTTCCTGTATCCCTGACGCTTGTTCGGCAATGAGGAGGCAGAGGTCGTGAAAGAGCTGCGCTTCGAGCACCAGGCTTTTCTCTTCGGCATTGAGAATTTTCTCCTCGTACTCTTTCAAGGCGGGAATGGTGTAGCGCTCGGCATTGACAAGGGTCTGCTTCTTTTCGTAATAGGCGGGAACCTTGTCGCTGTTGGCACGGCTGATTTCGATGTAGTAGCCGAACACCTTGTTGAAACTCACCTTGAGCGATGAGATGGTGGTGGCTGCCCGCTCCTCCTGCTGAATCTGCAGAAGGCGGTCTTTGGCGGTCGAGGCAACGGAGCGGAGATCATCAAGCTCGGCGTTGTAGCCAGCGCGGATGTAACCGCCATCACGCATTGATGCGCCTGATTCGGGATCAATCGCCTCCTCAATTCGTGCTGCAAGCTCCGGCAACGGCTGCAACGTAAAGGCCAGCGACCCCAGCCGAGCTGAACCAGCCTGATGCAGCAGCTCCTGAAGCTTTGGAATGGCTGAGAGCGAGAGGCCAAGCTGGCGAACCTCCCGTGGAATGGTGCGAAACGTAGCAATACGGGCAAGCGAGCGTTCAAGATCGTTGATGGCCGACATCTGCTCGCTGAGCCCCTCCCGCAATGCCCGGTTCTCGGTCAGCTCCCCAACGGCATCGAGGCGCAGCCGGATCTCATCAACCCGTTTCAGCGGTCGCTGAAGCCAGCGGCGGATCAACCTTGCGCCCATGGGATTGCGGGTGCGATCCATCACCTGAAGCAGGCTTCCGTTCAGTGTGCCATCCTGCATGGAGGAGATAATCTCAAGATTTCTCTTGGTCTGCTGATCGAGCGTCATGTACTCGGCATTGTGCAGCTCCCCGATACGGGTAATGTAGTGAAGGCGATTCTGCCGCGTCTCCTCAAGATACTGGAGCACAACGCCAGCCGCCACCCTGCCAGCACGGTTGCCCTCAATGCCGAAACCCTTCAGCGAGTTGGTCTTGAACTGCCGCGACAGCACCTCCTGCGCCTGCTCTTCACTGAACATCCATGACTCAACCTCCGTCACCAGCGTCTCCGGCGGCAGCGCTTTTTTCAGAAGTTCGGCACGCTCTCTCTCGGCGGAGGAGACAAGTATTTCCGAAGGGTGAAGTGACAGAAGAAAATCCTTGAGCTCTTCGGGGCGCAACGAAGCAATTTTGAATTCAGCCGTGGTGACATCAATAAAGGCCACTCCGGCAAGCAGCGTTCTCCCCTCTTTGACATAAGCCACCGCAGAGAGGTAGTTGTTGTGCCGGTCGTCGAGCAGCTTGTCGCTATAGGTAACGCCCGGAGTAATAATATCGGTGATTTCGCGGCGGACAATTCCTTTGGCATCCGCCGGGTCTTCAACCTGGTCGCACACTGCCACCTTGAACCCTTTTTTCACCAGCTTGGCAATGTACCCTTCGCTGGCATGGTGGGGAAAGCCCGCCATGGGAATATCGACGGTGCGCTTGGTGAGCACAATGTTCAATGCGGTTGCGACCGTAACGGCATCCTCAAAAAAGGTTTCGTAAAAATCGCCCACTCTGAAGAGCAGCAGAAAATCGGGGTACCGCTCCTTGACCTCCAGATACTGCCGCATCATTGGGGAGTGCTCTTTCTGCGTGGTGCCCTCTGCTTTGCTCATGGTGTGATCATCAGTTATTAAACCTGTCAGAGAGTGGCAAACCTACCCCCGTTTCATGAAAAAGAAGCTACTTCAGCGCGACTTAATAAACAAGAGCCGGAATCGCAGGCATCGCTCCAAGAGCAGAATCCAATGTATTTATATGAGTTACGTACCGGGATCAAATTTTATAAGACTTTGATTTTGACACATAAAAACAAGCGTACTACATCCGTTTCAGCAAAAAAACACAAATTTGTTTGAAAACCTTGATATTATTTATAGTTTCTGAGTAAAATTGTTTGGTGGCATTTTATGCCCATTAGTCTTTTCGCCTTGTAAAGATCGACAATAGAGACACCAGATGTCAATTGCTGGCAATCTCTCGTTTTTATTCTTCAGATTTTCGACAACACATTTATTGCGTAATCGCAACGAATTGATCAAAATCGGAATGAAAAGTATACTCAGCTATCCTCCCTTTGTGATACACGCTATCAGTCAAAGAGAATATTTATTTCCTGTTTACCATCATAATAAGGACTACAAAATTATGAACAACATTGACCCTACAATGGAGATATCTGCCAACCTGCAAGAGTATTCAAAAGTGATAGAAGATATTAATAATGCTCTTGATGAATTTTATGAGGTGTTGCCTGACATTAAGAATACAAAAGGAGAAGAGAGAAAAGAGACTCTTGACATTTGGGTAAAACATATCAATGATTTAAAAGATTCCTGTAAGCAGCTTATTGATGAAATTGAGGAGAAAAAGAGGGAAATCAATTTTTGAGTAGTTGTTTTATTTCATTTCGTAAATAAAAAGAGGAGACTGTTATTATGTCACAAAATCCAGAAGAAAAAGGCAAAAAAACGGGTTCGGCTGAGGAAGGCCTTCAGCAGGAAACCGAAGTCAAAGCTACTGCAGAAAACGAGCTTTACGTGCAAGGTTACGAAGCTGGCTACCAACAGGCTGTTGCTGATTATGAGGCGGCTCTTTCTGCGGAACATGATGAAAAAGCGCTTTATGATGAGGGGTATTCTCAGGCAGTTGCTGATTATGATGCCGCATTGGCAGACGAGGATGCCTTGGCTGAAGAAGAGGCTTATTATCAGGAGCTGGAAGCCTATGCAGCAGCTCAGGAAGAAGCCGCTCTTGCCGAGGAAGATGCTTACTACAGAAGGCTTGAAGAGAGAGGTGCGGGCATGGCTGAAAATATCGCAGGGAATTTGATCCCGAGACTGAGTATTCAGCCAAGGATTGCTGTAACTCCCAGAATAACTGTTCAGCCAAGAGTTACCATAACTCCCAGAATCGCAGTGCAGCCAAGAGTCATCCCTCGTTTGACTGTAAACCCCAGAAATATTCAGGTACCGGGAGAAATATCAACTGGACGGCAAGAAACAAGTAAATCTTTTGGTATTCTGCCAAGAAATACTGTCGTTCCGAGGGTTGGTATTGCACCAAGAGTCACGCCTATTACACCAAGAATTACCATAACTCCCAGAATAGCGGTTCAGCCAAGAGTTACCCCTCGTGTGACTGTAAGCCCGAGAAATATTCAGATTCCAGGAGAACTGCCTGTTGAGAGAACGTCTGGATTACAAGTAACACCGACAACTATTGTTCCGAGGCTTGGCATTAACCCCAGGATAACACCACGAGCCATCAATCCAAGAATAGTGGTAACTCCAAGGATTGCCATTCGAAACATCGGACCGTGGTAACAAGATTTATGAAATGATAAGTATAATGCGTTCGTCAAGATGAACGCATTATACTTTTATGACAGCTTGATCTTGCAACAATAGAAAAATATACATTATGGAAAAGGTATGCATTAAAGAAAAAAAAGTTTTACTGCTTAACATGCCTTTTACAACAATTACGTATCCACCTATAGCAATTTGTCTCCTTAAAGCCTGCCTTGAAAAAGAAAATATAACATGCGACACAAGATTTTTTAATCTTGATTTTGCTTCTATGATGGATATTGATACCTACGAATCAATATGTAATGAGCAAAATGGCGATTTGTTTTTTGGTGAACGGCTTTTTGCTTCCGAAGTATATAATGAAAATTCGCTATGTCCAGATGCCGGTTATATTGATTTTTTGAAAAAGAAATGCGCCGCTTCCGATTTTTATATTCAGAATTATCCGTTGATTTTATCGAAAATAAAGGGTTTTCTTGATTATTGCATAGAGAGTATTAATTGGGATGAATATTACCTCGTCGGATTTACAACAATGTTTGAGCAGAATATGCCATCACTTGCTCTTGCAAAAAGAATAAAATCTCTCCATCCAGAGATCAAGATTATTTTTGGTGGCGCTAATTGTGAGGGTGAGATCGGTTTGACCCTGCATAGAAAATTTTCTTTTGTTGACTTTGTTTGTTCTGGTGAAGGAGATATTGTATTACCAAAAATTGCAAAGAGCTTAAAAGAAAAACAAAGGGATTTCAATATTCCAGGTCTTATTTACAGAAGCAAAAATAAGTCTCAAGTGACCGACAAAGAGTCTGTGCTTGCTCTTGATGATCTTCCTTATCCTGACTACTCAGACTATTTCGATCAAATCAATAGCCTGTTTCCAGGAAAACAAGTTTGTCTTGAGGTTTCAATGGAGACATCAAGAGGATGTTGGTGGGGAGAAAAATCGCAATGTCATTTTTGCGGACTGAATGGTGAGATGGTGAAGTTCAGGGTTAAAAAAGTGGAAAGAGTCCTGGATGAACTTGATTATATTGTGGATAAATATATCAAGCCATATCATCTCAAGCAGCTTTCAATGGTAGATAATATTATTGCCAAAAATTATTTCACAGATCTGCTGCCAAAGTTAAATGGGAGGATGAGTGATGCAATAATCTTTTGGGAAACAAAATCAACATTGAATAAACACCAGGTTGAAGCTCTTGCTGATGCGAATGTATTTCTGATTCAGCCAGGCATAGAGAGCTTGAATACCAGTATTTTGAAATTAATGGGTAAAGGAACTACCTCTTTACATAATGTTCAACTACTTAAATATTGCAAGGAATATGACATCTATCCTTCATGGAATATCCTGACTGGATTTCCTGGTGAAACTGTGAACTATTATAAGGAGATGATAGCGCTCATGTCAAAAATATGTCACTTGCAACCTCCGGATCAGCAAGGGCCATTTATGCTCCAGCGATTCAGCCCTTATCATGCACATCCTGAAAAATTCGGTCTTGTCAAAAAGCATCCCGTAGAGGGATATCGCTATATTTATCCATTTTCCGATCAAGAGATTAATTTATTAGCCTACTATTACAAGCATGATTATCAGGATGGATTTTATCCTCCGATAAAATATGAAATGTCCATTTATGAAATGATCCAGTATTGGCGGGAGGCCCATAGCAAAGGCGCATCTCTTTATGCTTATGAGCAAGAGGATTCATCTCTTTTGATCATTGACAACAGAAATGAATCTCGCACCGCCGAGATTATTCTTGATGAAACACAAGCTGCAATATACTTATATTGCGACTCAATAAGAACACTTCACTCTATTAATGATTACATGAGAAAAAAGTTTTTTGATTATGCAATCAGAAGAAGAGATATAGATGATTTTCTCAAAAAAATGATTTCACTTGATTTACTTCTTTTTGAGGATAACAAGTATCTTAGTCTTGCGATATCCGCACCAGTTGCTTCTTGTTAAAAGCTAACGCACTTCTTATTATGTTAACAGAAAAGCGATATCTTGTCGGCTGTCGAAATAGTTCGATTATGCCACTTGCCCTTGAAAAAAAATTAATTGATTTTATTGATCGGGAATCCAATGTAAAATTGCTCAATAAAACAAGAACTGGCGTTCATGTCCTGGAGATGAATCCTGAAATTGCTGAAAAACTTAACGCCGAGGAACCATTATTTATTATAGAAGAGGATTTACAGCTTGAGTTGTTTACACGATTGCCTGGCATAAATAGTGTTTTAACTACTGATAATGCTTGCCCCCTTGTCGTAACGGTTATCGATGAAGAAACGGGACTGTCTGTTCAACAGGCTGATGTGTATTGTTTTACTCCCTCAGTTACCATGCAGGTAAAAACTGATGAGAAGGGTATCGCTGAGATTACCTGTTGTGAAATGCCCTTAAATAAAATTATTGTCGTTCCAAAAAACACGTTTTGGTCAAAAATTGTTGATTCTCCTGAATGCCTGAATAAAATGGTTGTGATAAAGCTCAGAAGAATACCGGAAAGAAGACATAACTGGATCGAGCAACAGATGAGCCTTGGGGAAGTTCGGAGGTTTTTTACAGGTAAAAGTATCAGAATAGCGATAGTAGACAGCGGCGTATCACCACATGAGTCGCTCGTTGCCTCTGGCGGATATTGTCCCGCTTTTCCTGATGATCAACAGGGATGGGCAGAGGATCCAGATGGTCATGGAACTTATTGTGCAGGTATTATTGCAGGAATTAACCATCTCTCAGGGATAGCTCCGGATGCGGAGATCTTCTCTGTCAAAATTTTTCCGGATGCACACTTCAGCGATGTTGTTGATGCCATTAACTGGTGTATAGATAATCATATAGATATTATTAACCTTGGATTCGGATCAATACACTACTGCTCACAGATTGAGATTGCTCTCCACGAAGCCATTCAACGCGGAATTGTCTGTGTTTGTGCGGCAGGTAATCATGGAGCAGCAGTAGCTTTTCCTGCATCAAGCCCAAGAACAATAGCCGTTTCAGCCATAGGCAAAACCGGTACGTTTCCTGTTGACAGCGCATCCTCCCTGTCTTGTCCCCAGCAAGAACAAGCAGAACTCTTTTTTGCGGAATTCTCCAACAGAGGAGCTGAAATTGATCTCTGCGCACCGGGAGTGGCGCTTGTCTCTTCTGTTCCTTCCGGATATGCCTCTTTTGATGGTACATCAACCGCATGCGCAGTAATAACAGCTCTTTCTGCATTGGTTATGGAGGCTTTTCCGGAAATCAAAACCGGTGATTATCGCCAATCATTGGCTGTGAAGCGTCTTTTGAAACAATCATCTCTTGATATTGGACTACCGTACTCTATGCAGGGAAGCGGTTATCCTTGTATTTACTCATTATTGAAAAAACCGATAGCCCAAAAGAAAAGAGAGTATGCCACCAGAAAAATTCTTCAGAAAGACCTTGAATATCTCCATGAAAAAGCCATTCTTTGTCGTGATGATATCAACCGGGTTTTATCGGAGCTGGAGAGTATTTCGATGTAACAAAGGAATAGGTATCACAGCAGAATAATCCTTACGCAAACACATATACATTGGCCAGTATCAACTGCTCTCGCTGTTGGTATGCCCAGAGAAGACCCTTAACCGGACTCGACTGCTTTTGAACCCTGTGGATTTTCATATAGTATTGCGATTTCTACACATCATCTGTTTTGCCGCATGGTTTGGCTCAGTGCTCGCCTCCATCTATTTTCTTAAAAGCATCGAAGATCGCCTTACCGGCACTGCCACAAACACAAGTGAAAATACCCATCTAATACGCCCCTACAAATACAGTTGAATATCCAAACACTCACACCCATATTACCGAACCATGGAAGAGATTATCAGAGAAGCTTTTCCATTTGATTTTGAGGGAATTAATACTATATTTCAGACCTTTATCACTAAAATATATCTGTAATGCAGGCGCTGATCAAGATTTCCGATAAACAATATCTGGTAAGACAAGGGGATACGCTCTTCGTCCCGAGACAAAAAGCTGCAATTGGCGATACAGTGGTAATCAAAACCCTGGCGCAGATTGACGGAGAAAATACTACCCTGAATGCTGAAGGCAGTATCCAGGCAAAAGTTCTTGATCATGTCAAGGATACCAAGGTGATCGTTTTCAAGAAAAAACGGAGAAAACGTTATCAGGTACGGAACGGACACCGTCAGCAGATGACCCAGATTGAGATCCTTTCGCTTTAAAAACAATATTCAGGATTTTTAACGATTAATTTTTAGCTATGGCTCATAAAAAAGGTGGCGGATCGACGAAAAACGGTCGCGACAGTAATCCGAAATATCTTGGTGTAAAAGCTGCTGGAGGCTCTACCGTTGCTGCAGGCACCATCATTCTTCGCCAGAGAGGAACAGTTATCAAGCCAGGCATCAATGCGGGTTTGGGACGTGACCATACTATTTTTGCCCTTGTCGACGGTGTGGTTACTTTCCGCAATGGACGCAACAATAAAAAGCAGGTCAATATACTTCCTTGCTGAGTTGTGCTTACCACCACAGAATACGTTTTTAATAAAAAAGCCGCCTTGTTTTAAGTCGGCTTTTTTTATTATGTTTTTCAGGCTTTTGGCGCAAGAAGTATCTCTATAACAACTCCTCACACTTTAAAAAAGCATCGAATTATGAAAATTACCGTGGTTGGAGCGGGAAATGTCGGGGCAACAGCAGCTCTTCGCATTGCAGAAAAACAACTTGCAAAAGAGGTTGTTCTGATTGACGTCGTTGAAGGCATTCCCCAAGGCAAGGCTCTTGATATGTACGAATCAGGACCTGTTGGCCTGTTTGACACCTGTATTTTCGGATCAAATGACTATAAAGACACTGCCAACTCGGATATCATCCTGATTACTGCAGGTCTTGCAAGAAAACCTGGTATGACCAGGGAGGATCTCCTGATGAAAAATGGTACGATCATCAGGGACGTAACAAAAGAGCTGATGAAATACTCGTCAAACCCGATTATCGTCATGGTCTCAAATCCTGTTGATATCATGACCTTTGTTGCTTACAAGGTGAGTGGCCTTCCAAAGGAGAATGTCATCGGAATGGGTGGTGTACTCGATACAGCTCGTTACAAAAGCTTTATTTCTGAAGCGCTGAATGTCTCCATGCAAGACATCAGTGCATTGGTGCTTGGTGGCCATGGCGATGCTATGGTACCAGTCGTTAACTACACCAATGTTGCAGGCATACCGTTGACTGAGCTGCTGCCAAAGGATAAAATCGATGAGCTTGTCACTCGCACAAGAAATGGTGGTATTGAAATTGTCAACTATCTGAAAACAGGATCAGCTTTCTATGCACCAGCAGCCTCGGCTGTTGAAATGATTGAGGCTATCGTCAAAGATCGCAAGCGTATTCTCCCTTGCACAACATTGCTCGACAATCAGTATGGCATTAATGATGTCTTCTGCGGTGTACCGGTCAAACTTGGAAAGAATGGGGTGGAACAGGTTCTTGAAATCAACCTTTCAGCCTCTGAGCTTGAAGCACTCCAGCATTCCGCTGCAATTGTTGATGAAAACTGTAAACAGCTCACTGCATTGCTTGCCTGAAGTCTCAAAAGGAGGCAAATCCATCAAAAGGGCTATCTGAAGAGGTAGCCCTTTCTGTTGAAAAAAATCCACATTAACTCATTTCATCCCAGCCGCTCGCAATCATTGTAGTAATGAAAAAGCTGCATCATAATTTGAACTATAAAACAGCCGCTTTGGATGATAAGCCAACAAAAGCGTTACAACGCAGGCTCCTCATGCGTGACACAGTGAATTGCCCCGAGGCCCCAGACAAGATCGGTACAATCAAGACCAACTACTTGCCTGTCAGGAAAAAATTTCCGTAAAATCTTAAGCGCAATGTCATCTTGCGGACAACGGTAGGTAGGAACAAGAACCACTGTATTGGCAATGTAGAAATTTGCGTAGCTTGCGGGAAGGCGAGACCCGTCATGGATAACGGGAGATGGCATGGGCAAGACAACCACGTTCAGTGGATTGCCGTCAAGGTCAGTATACTGTTTAAGCCTCTCGTAGTTCTCCTGTAGCGTAGCATAATTTTCATCTTCAGGATTATCTTCGACCGCTATCACAATCGTCGTTTCATTGACAAAACGAGCCATATCATCAACATGACCATCGGTATCGTCACCAACAATACCATTGCCAAGCCAAAGCACTTTCTTGATACCAAGATATCGCTGAAGCTGCTGCTCAATCTGCGCCCGGCTCATTAAGGGGTTACGGTTTGGGTTCAGTAAACATGCCTCGCTCGTCAGCAGCAACCCCTTTCCATTGACATCAATTGAACCGCCTTCAAGCACCATTCCTGGTGCCACAAGAGGCAACTGCTGCAAAGCTCCAATCTTTTCAGGCACGGCGTTATCCTCATGAAAGGCTTTGTATTTTCCACCCCAGGCATTGTACTCCCAGTTCAGGATAACTTTTTCACATTCCCCCTCACTTTTACGAAAAACAAAGTTTGGCCCATGATCCCTGCACCAGGCATCATTGGTTGGAATACGGTGCAGAAAAATCCGATCCATCCGGAGCTGTTCATGACGTGAATTGCCAAGCAATGCGGAGACCTCACGCTCCATTGCTTCATCAAGCACATTGATATGCACCTCTTCGGAGGAACTCAGCCAGGCTGCTATCGCAACAAAAACGAATGGAATTGGCTCAAACTTGCCCGGCCACGTCTCAAGCCTGTGCGGCCATGAAAGCCATGTTGCCTTGTGAACAGCCCATTCCGGGCGCATATAATAACTCAAATCACTCATAACATAAGGGTTTGGTTCAACCGGCAACGCGCTCCTTAATACGAAGGATGCGCTGCAAGACCGGTGGATGAGAATAATTCAGAAAAACGTAGAGAGGATGTGGTGTGAGATTCGACAAGTTGTTTCGCGACAACTTCTTCAGCGCCTCTGCAAGAGACGGTCCCTGCGCACAGGTTGAGACGGCATAGGCATCAGCTTCATACTCGTGCTTTCTTGAAAGTGCATGCATAACAATAGAGAGCACCCACTCTACCGGAGTATAGAGCAACGAAAAAAAGAGCAGACTGCCGTAGACAGAGAGATCTTTCATGTAAAAGGCATCAAAAAGTGAGCGGTTATTCATAAAAAGAGAGAGGAGAAAAAAGAGTGCACCAAGATTGAGGAAGCTCAGCACCATAGTGATAATGATATGCTTTTTCTTGAAGTGCCCTATTTCATGAGCAAGCACCGCAACCAGCTCCTGAACCGGATGGGCAGAGATAAGCGTATCGAACAGCGCTATTCTCTTGCGTTTCCCGAAACCTGTAAAAAAGGCGTTGGCTTTCGCTGAACGCTTTGACCCATCAAGCACATAGAGACCAGAGAGAGGGAAATGTACCGTTCCGGCATATTCCATGATCGCATGCTTCAGCTCTCCCTCTTCCAGGGGAACGAACTTGTTGAAAAGAGGCATAATCCAGGTCGGAGCAATATACTGAAGCAGAAGAGAGACTATCGTTACTCCGCACCAGGCCCAGAGCCATGCAAGCGATCCGGTGGTCTCAAAAAACAAGAGCACACCTGCCAGTAAAGGGGTACCAAGCAGAGCGGCCAATAGAAGGGTTTTCAGAAGATCCGTCACAAAAACGGTTGGCGTGGTTTTATTGAAACCAAATTTCTCTTCAATGACAAACGTTTTGTAGATGCTAAAGGGAAGATCGATCAGTGACTGCAGAAGCAGCAAAATAGCAATATAGAGCACCCCGTTCACGATTGGATTAAAACCATACCCTCTCAAAAACTGATCAAGCAGATTAAAGCCTCCTGAAAACCAGAAAAAGAGAAGAAAAAAGAGATCAACCGCTGACGCGACGAGCGAAAGCCGAGTCGTTGCACCAAGGTACTCTCCAGACTTTCTGTAGGCCTCTTCATCAAAGAGCCCAACAAACTCGAAAGGAAGTCCGGTTGCCGCCGATTTAAGATTCAGCAGTTCCGAAACAATTTTGACAACAAACGTTAAGAGGAGAGTAAAAAAAAGAACTGCGCCAAATGCATTCATAAAAAGGAGAATAGATTAGAAAAAGAGCCCTGGCAAAGGTAGCAATTGCCGTTTACTCATCAAGAAACCGTCTCTGCAAGTCACCGTAGGTTTCAATGCGCCGATCGCGCAAAAACGGCCAGTGCGAACGGTAAAACCCTATACGGCTCCTGTCACATTCGGCAAAAACAATGGCTTCATCCTGATGGGCAGCCTCCTGTATAATCTGGCCATAGGGATCACAGATAAAACTGTTTCCCCAGAACTCCAGCTCATCTTCAGTTCCAACCCTGTTGGCCGCCGCGACAAAGACTCCATTGGCAATGGCATGGCTCCGCTGTACGGTTACCCACGCATCGCGCTGCGCTCGACGCACCTCGGCTGAAGGTTCGTCGGTCGCCCATCCAATGGCGGTTGGATAAAAAAGAATTTCTGCCCCCTTCAGCGCGGTCAGGCGTGCAGCCTCAGGATACCACTGATCCCAGCAGATCAGCACTCCAATAGTCGCGTAGCGGGTTTTAAAAACCTTGTAGCCCAAGTCACCGGGTGTAAAATAAAACTTTTCGTAAAATCCTGGATCGTCGGGAATGTGCATTTTGCGGTACTTGCCAAGGTAGCTTCCATCAGCATCAATCACCACTGCAGTGTTGTGATACAAGCCTCTTGCCCGTATTTCAAACAATGAGGCAATAATGACCACCTCCAACTCACGAGCTAGCTCCTGCATCACCAGGGTTGATGGCCCAGGCACCAGTTCGGCATAGTCGAATGACTTATAATCCTCCGTCTGACAAAAATAGCGTGTGGTAAAAAGCTCCTGCAGAGAGATAATCCGGGCACCCTGTGCTGCGGCCTCCCTTATTTTTCCGCACGCCTTGGTGAGGTTTGCTGACGGATCACTGTGGCAGGATGTTTGAATGAGCGCAATGGTCACCGTTTCGGAATGCATGACTAAAGAAGGAATTATTGAATAAGAAGGCCAAAAGAAAAGAGAATGCCATGAAGAGTCAGCAGTTTTCCCGTACCAGCAAGAACGTTGTTCAACTCCCTCCCTTCGCTTGCATAGAGTTGCCTGATCATGGTAAACGCAAGGGGTGAGGAAAGCAGCGAGAGCATTCCCCACGGAGAATAGCCGCTCATGGAGAACAACACAGGTACAAGAAAAGCAATAACAGTAAGGATAACATAGAGCTGGCGAGCCCTCGATGCGCCAATACGGGCTGGAAGCGTCATCTTGCCCACGGTGCGGTCTGTGGCAATGTCGCGAATATTGTTGACCAGGAGGATGTTAACCGAAAAGAGCCCAGGTGCCACCGCAGCAAGAAGTACAGGTGGCGACAATGTATGAGCCTGCACATAATAGGTACCACCAACCGCCACAAGCCCAAAAAAAATAAAGACAAAAAGATCGCCAAGTCCTGAATAGGCAATCGGATATGGCCCGCCAGTATAGGCCCAGGCAAAAATCAGTGAAAGGAGACCGAGCAGAAAAATTGGCCAGCCAGAGGTATAAACGAGATAAAGACCGAGCAGAAAAACAGCCCCAACCAGCAAAGCCGATACCTTGATCATGGTTTTCTCACTGATGAGCCCTGCGGCAACCGTTCTCGTCGGGCCAAGTCGTTCAGCCGTATCCGCTCCCTTGCGGAAATCATATATCTCGTTGATGAAATTGGTAGCTACCTGAATACCAAGCACACAAATCAGTGCCACAAGAGTAGAAATCAGAACGAAATGGCCATCAACAGCAGCGAGAGAAGAGCCAAGGAGAACCGGCACAGCACCAGCAGGCAAGGTTTTTGGACGAATTGCAAGCATCCATGCCTGTAGCGATGTCGGTAATACCACGCTCTGTTCATCTGTTTTTTGATGCATGCCTCTTTTCCTTTGCAACTTTCAGACTACTGAAAGTAGTACTGATCTTCTCTCCAGGTTTGATATAATTTAAACAGTGACGCACAGCCATAGCAGCATCACTCAAACCAGTCTGAATAATTTTAAGTTTTCCCGGGTAATACGCAATATCCCCAGCGGCATAGAGCCCGTCAACCGATGTTTTCATGTGGCTGTCAACCACTAGCGCATTATCATAAAGCTCAAGAGCCCATCCTGCAAGAGGACCAAGATTTGACTTGAACCCAATCAAGAGAAGCAGACGATCAGCCTCTATACGTCGAATCTTTCCGTTTTTCGATTGAAGATGCACAGCACTCAACCGATCACCCTCTGTATCAACAGCTTTGACCTCAGTATTCAGGAACACGTCAACCCGGCCACTCTCTTTTGCATCAAGCACTTCACGAGCTGTCTTGCCATGACCCTGAAACTCATGCATCCGGTGCACCAGAGTAACACTGGCAGCCGTATTCAAAAGACCTATGGTCCAATCGAGGGCAGAATCTCCGCCACCAACAATGACAACTCGCTGACCTGTAAAGTCGCTGATACTCTTGACTGCATAAAAAACCGAACGCCCCTCCAACTCATCAATATTACTCAACTGAGGCAGTTTTCGGGGAGAAAAAGCACCCAAACCTGCTGCAATCAGGAGTGCTCGCGACAGAAAGACCCGACCGGAACTGACAGTAACCTCAAATGACCCATCCTCAAGCTTACGATATCGAGTCACCGTCTCTCCAAGAATCAGCTCCGGATGATACCGATCAGTCTGCGTCCACAAACTCTCCACCAGACCGGCTGCAGGGACTTCTGGAAAACCGGCAACATCATAAATATGTTTTTCCGGATAAAGAGCGGCAAGCTGTCCTCCAAGCTGCGGCATACTCTCAATAATCCGGCAGCTTATATTATTCATGCCACACTGAAATGCAGCAAAAATTCCAGTAGGCCCACCACCAACAATAGTGAGATCACGAATCTCTTCCCCACCATCAAAATAAAGTTTATTCAGAGTCATCAGCTAATGGAGTGTCACGATTTACTGGAGTTTTTCACGACTGTATGTTGTTTCTGTCGCCGAACTTTTAAGGTAAATGATTCCTTCAGGATCAACCATGCCGTAAAGCACTGTAATCAAATGGTCATGATCATCAAGCTCATGGATCTCCACATGAACAGCCTCACGCTTTATGACCTGGTTACCCTCATTATCCCTGAAATGAAACACCGCTCTGATGCCTCCATGAGGAGTGACGCCCTGAAACTGATAGGTACCGTCTTCAAGCTCTTCAAGTGCACAACCCGATGAGGAGGAATCAATCGGACAAGAAGCACACTGCGAGTAGAACCCCGGCTCCGATTCCGCAAACTCACAAACAGGAAATTTCATAGTCTCTTGCTCATTATTTTCTTAATACGATGGTTCTAATATAACACATTTTCATTTTCAACTCTCTAACGAAAACGGAGAACATTGGCGATTCATCTCCACCATCATCGATCTGGCTTGATGAGCAAGAGTGGAATCGTTGCTTTTTGACGGAGAGCTCTTGATACGCTGCCGAAAAGAATCCTTCCCGGCAGGCGATGGCCATGAATCGCCATTGCAAGCAGATCGTAACGGTTTTCTTCAATCTCTTTGAGAATCTCTCTCTCCGGCTCTCCGCTTCGGATAACAACACGGGCTTCGACACCTGCTGCACGCAATCTTTGGTGATAAGCATCAAGAGTCATCAGAGACTGTTCACGCAGAAATCGCTCCTGATCAAGAGTGTGTGAATGAACAACATGCAGCAGATGCAGTGTCGCGCCAAGCTGAAGTGCAAGTGCCGAGACATGTTCAATAATAGCCTGATCAACCGGTGAACAGTCGATGGCAACAAGGATCTCTTTGTACACCTTCATATCAGCTTCCTCTGGTTACGGTGGCATATAAAAAATAGATATTGAGGGCAATTACGAGCAATGATATTATTGCCGCTGCCACAAACTCAACAGTGCGACTTCTGAACTCCCCCATAAGCTGCTTGTTGCGGCTGAGAATGAGCAGTGGCACCAACGTAAAGGGAAGCTGCATACTCAATATCACCTGACTGAAAATCAGGATACGATAGCTCTCCCAACTAAGGAGAATAATGAGAAAGGCTGGAAGAGCAGTCACAAAAACAGAAAAACGGTAAAAGGTGCTGCCTGGATCCTCTGGTTTACCCATAAAGCCGGTAACCACATCAGCTTCAGCCATTGAGGAGGTAATTGATGCGCCAATCCCGGAAAAGGTAAGCGCAAGAGCAAACAGTAATCCTGCAAAGTGACCTGCAATGGGTTTCAAGGTGGCTGATGCCTGCTCGATACTTGTAACCGTAATATTGTTCCGAAAAAAAACAGTTGCCGCCACAATCATCATCGAAGCGTTCACCACCCAGCCAAGCGTCATAGCAAGAAGCGTATCCATTTTTTCGTAGCGAAGCAGATTCCACTTTTCAGCCTCTGAAATACCCCACTGCCGGCTGTGAATAATGTTTGAGTGGAGAAATATATTGTGCGGCATCACCAATGCGCCCAGAATTGCCATAGCGATATAAATATTTTCATGGCTGACGTTTGGCACAACAAATGACGGCGCTATGGCTACCCAGTCAGGCTTGACAATCACAAGTTCAGCAATGTAGCACACGGTAATAATGCCAAGAAACCCGATAATAATGGTTTCAATTCGATGATAGCGTTGACTGATAACCAGAAAAATCTTGATCAATAACGTCAACAGAGCGCCCATCCATAGCGGCATCCCAAAAAGCAGGCTGAAACCAATGCTCCCTCCCAGCAACTCTGCAACATCGGTGGCAATACAGGCCAGGAGCACCGTGAAACCGAGAAAAGCGGTGACGGGTTTCGAGAAATAGTCACGGATATTGACCGCAAGTGATTTCCCTGTTGCGATACCAAGCTTCGCTGCAAGATGCTGAATAATGATAAGCATGACAGTGCCCAGCGTCACTACCCAAAGTAACTCGTAGCCAAACGTCGCACCTCCCTCAATATTGGTTGCCCAGTTGCCGGGATCGACAAACCCAACTGTAACAAGAAATCCAGGGCCAAGAAAACTGAGAAGCGTTTTGAAAGAAAACCTCTTCTTGTCTGGCTCTTGCATCAGTAACAATTTTAGAAAATTAATCCGTGGTCCAACCTTTCTTCGATTACAACTATACTCGCATTAACAACAATGAATCAGCGTCAATCATTTCCATTGTCATTGCATTTTTTCTCTCCCGCTTTTTTATGGAAAAGAGGTGAGGCTTTTTTGTCGGGGGTTTTGTATGTTGCCAAGGTTCGTGCTTCACCTCAACCGACACTTCAGAAGTTATGAGTTATGGAAACATATAAACTGGTATTACCTGAGCACCTTAACCACTACGGATTTCTCTTTGGCGGAAACCTTTTAAAATGGATTGATGAGGTGAGCTATATCACCGTATCGCTTGATTATCCTGGTTGTAACTTTGTTACGGTGGGAATGAATAAAGTAGAGTTCAAAAAAAGTATCAGGGGTGGCTCCATTCTCTGTTTTGTTACTGAAAAAAGCCGAATCGGACTGACGTCGATTGAATACACTGTACTTGTTTACAAAAAAAGTATTGAGGACGGCGAAAGAATTCTTGTGTTCAGCACCAATATCACCTTTGTCTGTCTGGATGAGAATGGAGTAAAAAAAGAGCTTTGCTGCGGACATAAAAAAATTGCAGAGGGCAAGAACTGTATCTGATTTTTTTATCGGGATGTATTGAACACCGATCTGGTAAGGCTGACCACAAGCCCGATACCCATACCAACCATAACAATGTTGGCGATCCACATGGAAATCAAGGGATCAAGCAATCCCCGTTCAGCAATTTTTTCACCAGAAATCATGAGCATCCAATAAAAAACAAAAAAGAGCAGTGACATGGCCGCCCCTACCCCGAAACCGCCGCGCCGCGCAAGAACACCAAGAGGAGCACCGACCAAAACAAAGACAAAGCAGGCAAGGGAGAGAGAATACTTTTTATGGTACGCTGCCATATATCTATTGTACATGCTTTTGTTGGATTCGATGCTTTTGAGTTCACTATCGAGTTGCGCAAATTGCTGATCAACATAGCAACCCACTTCTGCAACTCGTTTTGAAAAGGGTAAGGATTTCATCGGAACTCCTGCACCAAAAACATGACTCGCCCCAATACTGTGTTGCATAGCCTCAAGCGGCGCTTGAATCCGTTTTTCGGAAGCAAGTACCCTGCTCTTGAACTCATTCCCAATCGCAAGCAGTTCATTTGCAGAGAGTTCAGTGCCGTCTGTTCGCTCTCTTTTGCCGGAAGAGCGTGCAAAGCCAAACCCTGAAGACTCAAAAACAAGACGGTGTTTCCCAAAACTCATGTTTCGGTAACTCCTGTGATCAATACGACTGACCTGATGAATCTCACCATTATAGAGCGTCAAGACCAGAGATTGGTAATCATCTGAAAAATCAATGCGCCCTTTTTCTGCCGTTGCCACACTACTGTATTCTGGACTGGTACTGTCATAAATAACAATACCTTGAAGCTCTTTAGAGCGATCATCAAATTTTCGAACAAAGATGGAATAACCATCCACAAGCGTTGAAAAAGCATTTTCTGTCAACCCAAAAGCGGGTTTCGACCTTGCAATATCAACCATCATTGATTTTGCATAGTAATTGGCCTGAGGCAATACAATGTTATTAAACCGCTCGACAAGGGCGGAAAGAATAAGGCCTGCACAGAGAACAGGGAGCATGAGGCGGTAAAGAGAGATACCCGATGCCCTGAAAACAGTCATCTCGGATGTGGTGGTAAAAGAGCCAAATGCCATAACCACAGCAACCAGAGTCGCCATTGGGGCAGCAAGCCCAACCATCCAGGCAGACTGCAGGAGGATAAGTTCTGCAATAGTCCCAAACCCAATACCTTTACCGATAAAACGGTCGGCAAAAGTGGTAAAGAACTGGAGTATCAGAACAAAAAGAAGGGTAATAAAGGCAAAAAAGAAGGGCCCGATATGAGATTTGAGAATATATCGATCGATAATCTTCATAAAAGATGCACTCTTTTACTCTCCATCGTTGCAATGACGCTCTTCACACCCCTATTGAGCGGGAATATAAGAATAAAATAGTGCCGATATGAAAATCGGATTCAAGCGTCTCAGACTGTAAACAATAAGTCCGCAACTTCATCCTTTGAAGTTGCGGACTTATGATGGTGCACCCGGGAGGAGTCGAACCTCCAACCCACTGATTAAGAGTCAGTTGCTCTGCCATTGAGCCACGGATGCAGTTATAACTATTTCGCAGGTAAAGCAGGAAACGACGGGGCCACTGGGGCAGGGCTAACCGGAGCTGCTGGCTTTACAGGGATACTCCGTTGAAGAATACTTTCCGGCGCAACTCTTGAAGATTCTTTGCCAGGAAGAGTAAACTGAGCAATAAAACAAAGCGCCATAACGATGGCAGCAAGTACCCCGGTGGTCTTGCTCAAAAAATCACCGGTTCTTCTCACCCCAAGCGTCTGAACAGTACCAAGACTTGCAATACCACCCGTCAGACCACTACCACTCTTTGGGCTTTGCAGTAAAATAACACCAACAAGCAGAACCGATGCAAGCAAGCCGACAACTACTATGAAAACATGCATTTTCCGCCGCTTTAATAAATTTTCAAATATCTTAAGTATCTTTAACCTCAAGATGGACCTAATTTAGCAAGATTTGAAAAATATCCAAACTCCGTGTTTACCGATATTGGAAAATTAGTTGTCATTGCCGGTCTCGTTACCGCTGTTATTGGGCTGCTTCTTATGGTCTCTGACAAAACAGGATCATTGAACGGGCTCAACTGGTTTGGTCATCTTCCTCTTGATTTCAAGATTGAGAAAGAGAACTTTCGCTTGTATTTTCCGATGGGCAGTTCAATAGCGCTCTCCCTGCTGCTCAGCATGATATTTTATCTCTTTAACAAATTTATCCGTTAAAACATTTATGCCAGAAAAAATCAACAGAGCCGACCGTACCGCGACAGTTAGCAGGAAGACAAAAGAGACTGATATTAGTGTAACCGTCTCGCTTGATGGAACCGGAACAAGCTCTGTCAACTCAGGAGTGGCGTTTCTAGACCACATGCTGACCAATTTCAGCAAACATTCAGGGATCGATCTGTCCGTTACGTGTCGTGGTGATCTGGAGATCGATGATCATCACTCCGTTGAGGATATTGCAATTGTGGTTGGCAGTGCCATTAACGAAGCGCTTGGGGAAAAAAGAGGCATTCAACGCTATGGATGGGCAATCATTCCGATGGATGAGTCTCTGGCACGTTGTGCGCTTGACCTGGGCGGAAGAAGTTATTGCATCTTCAAGGCAGACTTCAAACGGCCGGTCATTCAGGGGTTTGCAACAGAGATGGTAGAACACTTCTTTCTGTCACTTTCTGGCACGTTAAAGGCCAATATCCATCTTGCAATTCTTGAGGGGGAGAATACTCACCACAAGATAGAGTCACTTTTCAAGTCGTTTGCCTATGCCATGAAAGCTGCAATTGCAGTAACAGGAGATGAGATTCCGTCAACCAAGGGAGAGTTTTAACTCTCCCCTGCCTGCTTACAATACTTACTTTGCGTAGGCAATAGAGCGTTTTTCGCGGATAATGGAGACCTTGATCTGACCGGGGTACTGCGCTTCCGATTCGATTTTGTGGGCGATATCATGGGCAAGAACATCCGCCTGTGAATCGCTGACATTATCGCCTTCAACAATCACCCTGATCTCTCTGCCTGCCTGCAAGGCATACGTTTTAAGAACACCAGGGAAGCCTTTGGCAATCTCTTCGAGACTTTCCAGACGTTTGACGTTGCCATCGGCTGTAACGGCACCACGGGCTCCAGGGCGGGAGAGTGAGATGGTATTGGCTGCGTCAACAAGATCAGCGATAGGAGACTCTCTCTCAACCTCACCATGGTGAGCTGCAATGGAGTTGAGAACCACAGGAGATTCATTAAATCGTTTCATGAGGTTCATTCCCGTAATAGCGTGAGGTTCATCGCCCTCCGGTAACACCAGTCCGATATCGTGCAGAAGGCCTGCACGTTTGGCGATTCGAGCATCGAGCTTGAGTTCCGCAGCCATGAGACCTGCCAGCATTGCCACCTCTCGACTGTGCTGCAGGAGATTCTGACCATACACCGTGTAAAATTTCATTTTACCGATAAGATGAATGACCTCGGTCGGCATATCAGTAATCTGAAGGGATGAAAGCGCCTCTTCACCAGCGCTGTTAATAACATCATCAATCTCCTTCTTCGCATCAGCAAAAGCTTTCTCTATCGCCACAGGGTGGATAATTCCGTCAACAAGCAGCTTCTGCAGGGTGAGCTTGGCAAGTTCGCGACGCAGGGGATCAAAACAGGAGAGAATAACCACCTCAGGAGTATCATCGACAATAATATCTACTCCGGTTGCATTTTCAAAAGCCTTGATGTTGCGACCTTCACGGCCAATAATGCGCCCCTTGAGTTCATCACTCTGGATATGAACAACAGAAAGAGCATTTTCGGTAGCCTGTTCAAAAGAGATCCTCTGAATTGCCGTCAAGAGCGTTTTTTCAGCAAGGCGACCAGCTTGTTGCTCAGCCTCTTCATGAATCTGATGAATGGTCTCAGTGGCCTCCTCACGCGCTTTTGCAAGCATATTGTCGATCAACATCTGCCTTGCCTCATCGGCCTGAAGATTGCTGATACTCTCAAGACGCTGATTCTGCTCTAAAATAATCCGCTCAAGTTCCGACGAACGAAGGGTGACCGACTCGCTGGTCTGCTCAATTTGCTTGCGCTGATCCTGCAGTTTGCGTTCAATATCCTTGACATCCTGACTCTGCTTTTTCAACTGAGCTTCCTTCTGCTGAGTCTGCTTCTGCAACTGAGTGTACTTGTTATTTTTGATAATAACTTCCTGGTCAAACTCCCGGCGCTTCTTTTTCCACTCCTGGTTGACTTCGCTGACCTTGAGCTCCTTGTATTCGTTGGCCTCTTTCTGAGCTTCCTGCACGATCTGAACAGCTCTCTCTTCGGCTTCAAGCACCTTTGTTGTACCAATCCTTTCCAGGAAATAACGCCCGACTAAAAAACCTGCTGCAAAAAAAATGACTGACGCAAAAATAATTAAAAACAGGTTGATAACTATACCCATTAAATACCTCCATTTTCATGCTCTCATACTGAAACAAGAAGCAACGTTTTAAACAAAAAAACCGCACCACAGACAAGGTGCGTAAGATTCAAGAACCCGTATGAAACGGTGGGTGCCTCCTTCAGATTTTTTGCTTCCAATGGAACAGTGTCGCCACTGCCCTTGAACAACCTGCTCAAAAAGTCAGGAAAATTCAACAAGGCCTGCAATCAAACAGAAGAGCTTGGCTCCCTGATTATTAATGTTAGTTCTTGTACCCTACAAACACCCCAATCAACTGGTGCGGGTAATTCCCCTCTTGTAATGTAATGGTTTAGTGCAGATTTTGCCCAATAAAAACATTAAGGCGAGCAACACTCTGCCTGAGTGAAGCCATCTCCTCCTCAAGCTCTATCTTTTTCTCGGCAAACGAAATTGCCGCAAGAACCGCCAGCCTTGCAGACTCAAATGTCGGGGCCTTTTCAGCAAAAAGCCTCATCACCCCATCAACGTCTCTGGCTGCTTTTTCGGTCAACTCCCGCCGCTCAACCCTTAAAGGATAATTATCGCCATAAACATTGACTTCAATTTTTTCCATCTCATTACGTTACAAAGTCTGACTGTTTCTAAGTTCCATCTCTATTTTCTGCAACATCAGGACCAACTTCTGCTTCACCTGCACTCTTTCGGCAGGAGCAAACACTCCATCAAGATTACCACCAGAATCAGTGGCAGAGGAACCGATCTTTCCGGGCAACTTGCAAGACCTGAGAATATTCTGCAGGCTTGACAGTTCGGATCGCAATACATCATTCTCTTGCCGGCATTCCGTCAACTGGACAATGAGCAGTTCAATATTTTTTTCAAGAAGGCTGACGTCAACCTTGATGTTTTGCCCGTCAAAATCTTGCATAGAACAAAGAGTATCAGACTTGTCGAATTACCGCACCAAGTTTACTCTCGGCATTCCTGCCGACTTGTAAAAGAATATCACTAATCTTGCTGTCCTGCAATGTCGCATTGTGATCAGCAATCTCAAGAGAGAGGGCAACACTGCGCTCTCCTCCATCTTCCCGGGTGCGCTCGAAGAGATCAAAAACAGAGACACTCCTGATCAAAGAGTCACTTGAACGCACAAGCTCAACAAGCGACTGCACGGTAACACCCAGTGGCAGAATAAGCGATATATCCCTTTGAACAACTGGAAATCTGGATGGTGGATCATAGGTAACACCGGGATTAAAACAGCATTCCAGAAGTGCTGCATCAATTTCAGCCACGTAAACATCCTGCCCGATATCAAACTTCTTCAACAGACCAGAATCGACCTGCTGAACCGTACCCACTCTCTGCGAGCGACTCTTCCCCCTCTCTGTCAGCATTACATCAATGCCAACACTTTCGCTATTATAAATATTAACTACTGATTTATCAAGTAAATTCAGCTTTTCAAGAAGCATCTCCACAGCACCCATAAGATCGTAAAAATCGACCATCCCGGGTGACTGATTCCAGATTCGAGGAAAACGGCTACCAGTGAGAGCAAGAACAAGGTACTCCTTCTCCCGGTAAGCATCAAGTGATCGCTCCACTGCCGGGTCAGGATGTTCAGCCCCCTGAAATCCTCTGGCAACCTCAAAAAGCCTCAAATCCCTGTTTCCATGCCTGATATTATGGCTGATAACCTTGAGAAATCCGGGTATGAGCCCTGGCCTGAGCACCTCAAGCCCTTCACTGATGGGATTCATCACACCAACGAGACTATCACTGAACAATCCTGCCTCCTCTCTTTTCATGAGGGGATTGGTGAGAATTTCCCTGAAATTCAGAGCGGCAACAATAGAACGGAGAAAATCGGGGAAAAATTCCGGATAGTGGCGAGACTGCGGGTAGATAGTTGCCATCTGCGATGATGGCTGAATATTGTCATAACCATAAAGGCGAGCAACCTCTTCAACAAGATCAATCTCCGTTGAAACGTCAACCCTGAACGATGGAACAGCAACAGTTAACAACTCGCCACTCTTGCCGCTGGCCGAAAACCCTATACACTCAAGCATCGCCACCATATCGCAAGCGCTTATCGAACTGCCAAGCAAGGCATTGACCCGGGCTGGCCTCAAGGTTACCTGACGCAACGTTGCAGGTTGAGCACCCCACTCCATCGCCTCTTCAACATGACCGCCAGCGAGTTCAAGAATCAGTGCGACTGCACGCTCCGCTGATCGCTTGACATTGTGAGGATCAATTCCTCTCTCAAATCGGTAAGAGGCATCAGAAGAAAGTCCCAATTCTTTTGATGTTTTGCGAACAAAAGAAGGATAAAAATACGCGGATTCGAGCAAGATATCTGTTGTTGTTTCACTCACAGCAGAATACTCTCCCCCCATTATACCTGCAATTGCAACAACATTACTCTCTCCATCACAAATAGATATCATTCCGGGGGAAACACTATACCGTATTTTATTCAGCGCAACGATATCAGTATTACAATCTGTACGCACAACAACCCGCCCTCCGGCCAGCCTGCCAAGATCGAATGCGTGAAGGGGTTGACCAAGCGCATGAAGAATATAGTTGGTAATATCGACAATGTTGTTCTTCGGCCTCAGACCGATACTTTCAAGCTTTTTCTTCAGCCAGGCAGGAGATTCAGCGACGGTTATGCCACGAATAACCACTGCCGTATAATTTGGACAGGCAACGCCGTCCAGCACATCAACCAGCGTACCGGTTTTGGTAAATGCAACAGGTTCCTGGGGGGGATAGTGAATCTGGTCGCCTCCTGCAAGCTCTCTTGCAACACCAAGGTGAGAGAGTACATCCGGACGGTTTGGAGTTACAGCAATATCAAGCACGACATCAGCGTCAAGATATCGGGAGAAAGGGGTACCAATGATATAAGATGACTCCAGCTCCATAACTCCCGAATGGTCACCGGAGAGGCCAAGCTCATCTGCGGCACAAATCATCCCGAAGGATCGCTCCCCACGTATTTTTGATGACTTGATGGTAATGATCTGACCATCAGGAAACTGAAGTTTCGCCTTCTCGGTTGCCACGGGGACAAACATCCCTGCTTTAACATTCGGAGCGCCACAAACAATTTGAAGCAACTCGCCAAGACCGACATCAACACGACATATCGTCAACCGCTCAGCGTTGGGATGCGATACTACTTCATCAATTCTACCAACAACAACGAGATCATCAGGAAGAGGAGACTCCTGCACCTCTTCCACTTCAAGCCCGAGAAACGTCAGTTTTTCAACAAGTAAAGCTGTATCAGAAGAAAAGGCAGGGAGAAAATCTTTAAGCCAACTGACAGATATTTTCATAAGAGAGGATCTGCTTTCATGAACAAAAAAAGCCCTGTACCGGCAAAGAACAGAGCTTTATTGAGTGACCCCAACGGGATTCGAACCCGTGCTACCACCTTGAAAGGGTGATGACCTAACCACTAGTCGATGGGGCCTTCTATGGGTGAATGAGGGGACTCGAACCCCCGGCCTCCAGGGCCACAACCTGGCGCTCTAACCA
>CAIWUU010000045.1 GCA_903915955.1 uncultured Chlorobiaceae bacterium
CTTCAGAGCATCATTGACCTTTTTGAAGAGATCCTTATAATCGACGATGTAGCCGAACTCCTTGTCCTCCCCATCGAGGCGATTGGTGCGGCAGATGGCCTGAAAGAGAGCATGATCCTGCATACTTTTATCGATATAGAGGCAGGTGCAGCTTGGCGCATCAAAGCCGGTCAGCAGTTTATCGACCACAATCAGCAGCTTCATCGTTGCCGGTTGCTCCCTGAAAAGCCGTTTGGCATTGTCTTCGTAGCTCTCTGTTTTTGACTTTCCCGGTACCGGCTCAACACTCTGCAGGAGCGCCATGTAGGTGTTGTAGATCGACTCCTTGTCCGTCTCCGTGTTGGCTCCGGTATCCTCCGTTGTAATGTCTCTCGTTTGCGGATTGCAGGAGGTAATCACCGCGCACTTGCCTTTAAACACCGACTTCTGAAACAGCTCAAAGTACTTGCAGGCCTCGTAGATACTCGAAGCGACCAGAATGGCGTTGCCACGATGGTTACTGAGACGGGGCTTCACACTGAAATCAAACACAATATCGTTGACCACCCGGTTCATCCGTGACCGGGAGCTGAGCAGATGCTGCATGGTTCCCCACTGCTCGCGAAGAGCGCCCTTCTGCCACTCATTCAACCCCCTCGTTTTGGCATCAAACCATGCGTCGATTTTCTCCTTCGAACCCAGTTGCTGGTCAATATCCCGCGCCTCATACACCAGATCAAGCACCACCCTGTCCTCAACAGCCTCGTTGAACTTGTAGGTGTGAATGTAGCTCCCGAACACTTCAAGGGTGGTTGCCGCATCTTTTTTCAACAGAGGCGTGCCGGTAAACCCGACAAACACCGCATTGGGCATCAAGGCCTTCATGGTTCGATGCAGCTTGCCGCTCTGCGTCCGGTGGCACTCATCAACAAAGACAAAAACATCCCCCACCGTATGGCCTGGCTGTGATTCAAGCTCCCGGATAAACTCCTCAAAATTATCCACCCCTTTTCTGCCAAACTTGTGTACCAGTGAGCAGAGCAGACGCGGGGCTGGCTGGCAGAGCTGCTTCATCAAGTCACTGCCGCTGGTGGTGCGCCTGATTGTTTCTCCCGCATCGGTAAAAACTCCCGCAATCTGCTTGTCGAGTTCATCGCGATCAGTCACAATAACCACACGGGCGGCAGGCTTGTTCTCCAGAATCCAGCGGGCCAGCAGTACCATCACCATGCTCTTGCCGCTCCCCTGGGTGTGCCAGATAATGCCACCCCTGAAGGCCTCGGCAGAGCGCTGCGCCGCCTTGACACCAAAATACTGGTGTACCCGTGGCAGCTTCTTTACCCCGCCATCGAAAAGCACAAAATCGTGCAGCAGCTCGACCATGCGGGATTTCCGGCAGATCTTGAGCAGATATTTGTCGAGCTTGAAACGGAAGTTATCCTCCTCATCCTCTTTCCATTGCAGAAAATACTTCTCCTCCGTACCAACCGTGCCATACTTCAGCCCCTCCGAATCGTTTCCGGCAAAGATGAACTGCACGGTTGAAAAAAAAGGAGCAATAAACTCGGGGCGTTGATTGACAAGGCTTTGGCGGATACCGTCACCCAGCGATACCCTGCTGTTCTTCAATTCCAGCACGCCAACCGCAATCCCGTTAAGGTAGAGCACAATATCGGGCCGTTTGTCGTGCTGCCCATACACCGTCACCTCTTCGGCAACAGCAAAGTCGTTCAGCTCCGGGTGGTCGGTGTTGATGAGCTTGACAGTTTCACTCTTCTCCCCCGCCGCCGCTTTTACTGGAACACCGTAGTGAAGAAGGCTGTAGACCTTGCGGTTGTTTTCGTAGAGAGTTCGGTTCGGATTATTTGCCTCAATGCGCAGTTCATGGATAGCTTTGGTAAGCTGCGCCGGAGTGTAGCCATTCCGCGAAAGGTAGGCCGTGAGCAGAGGCTCCTCAATATTGCTGTTTCCTTCGCGCTCCTTCCAGTTGCCGAGAGAGCGGTAGCCAAGTTCATTGGTGAACAGGGCAAAAACGCGGTTCTGCGTCTCGCGTTCTGAGTTGCCGATGGTGGTCAAGCGGTTACCTCCTGCAACGACGGGGAATTAATTCCTTCCATTACCGGCCAATCCATGCATCTCTCCTCTCCTGCAGAACGATGAATCGCATCATGCCGTTCAAGCACTTGGCAGATCAGCCTATCGATACTCTCTGTCACCATGTTCTTTGTGGTTCTGTTCCCTGTTTTTTGTCCATCTCCTCAACCTGGAAACTCAGTTCAACTCTTCAAGGAACGATTGCTCCTCTTAGCTACAAAATATATTGATTTTGTCATCAAAAGCAGTTACACCAGCCCTTTGAGATAAAGCAGCCTTCTCTCTTCAGGAAAACGTTCAATGGCATAGCGGAGCATCACCCTCGGCATCCGGGGGTGATGGAGCTGCAGGAACGATTCAAGGGTTGGCAGGTCGCGCTTGCCGACCTCGCGGAGCATCCAGCCTGTCGCCTTGTGCAGCAGCTCCTGCGGGTCATCAAGCAGAAGCTCTGCAAGAGCAAGCGTATCCTCAAACTCACCTTTCCTGATAAAATGAAAAGTGGCGGTGATGGCAATCCTTCGCTCCCATAAACTTTTTGAAGCAGCAAGCTGGTACAACAAAGATCTGTCACGCGAACGCAAAAAAGCGCCGACAAGATACTGGGATGAAATATCCACAAGATCCCAGTTGTTGATAAAACGGGTATGGGCCAGATAGAGATCATGGATGTGCTGACGGACAGACTCGTCTCCCTTCTCAAAACGACGCATGAGCAGCAGAAGGGCCAGCAGGCGATCCTCGTGAAAAACCGATTCGAGTAGCCGAATAACCTCCGGCAGTGGCGTACCATCAAGCGAAGGAACCATTTTTCTCAGCACCGGCACCCGAATGCCCCGAAAAATGTCACCTTCGGCATACTCTCCGGGGCCGGTCTTGAAATATCTCTGGGCA
>CAIWUU010000046.1 GCA_903915955.1 uncultured Chlorobiaceae bacterium
CCCCGGCGCTTTGATGCGTACATACACCGCAGCCAGCATCACCAGCGCATTGATGACTCCGACGACAATGAATGGTGCCTTAGGGCTCATGGAGTCAAAAAGTCTGCCGCCAATGGTTGTGATGACGAGAATTCCTATGGCGCCGCTGATGTTAAACATGCCGATAACCGAGCCCCTCTCTGCCTTTGGTGCCTCCTGCCCGATCAGCGACTGTGCTCCGAGAAACGAACTGATTTGTCCTATGCCGAGCAGCACAAAAAAGATGATTGATGCCGGTTCATGCGGGTTACCGACAAGGCCCAGCGAAAGATAACCAATGCTTGCCAGCATCATGCAGACAATCAGAGCGGTTACCCGGTTCCAGCGGTCGATCAGCGGCCCGATAACCGGTGCCCACAGGAGCGCTGCCCCCTGTGAAATTATGAAAATCATCATTCCCTTTTTGACCGCCTCGGCAGGTGCCATACCCATGGTAATACCTGTCGTGGTTCCCCACAGAGGCAGGAAAGTGCCGATAATAGATTGATCGCCTCGTGCAACAAATGCTGCGGCGTAGGAGAGCAGGATTCTCGGGTTTTTAGCACAACTGATTCCGCTGGTGACAAGTGCTCGCAGGGGAGGACGATCCTCCTTGCTCACCTCGGTGCCACCCTTGAGTCCGAAGCCGACGACCACTGCTGAGACAAGCGCTACCCCGGCAACGGCAAGATGCGTGTAGAGGCCGGCATCAGTGCCGCTGAACCCTTTTGCGACAAGCTTTAGCGGCAATCCTCCAAAAAAGCTGTTCAGCGCCACAATGCCGAGGCCATTAAGAAATCCTGTTATTGCAATAAGTTTCCCTCTCGATCGTTCGGCTGGATAATCAATCATCACGGTCGAGAGTGCTCCTGTGACGGCAACAATCCCGAGGGCATAGATCATTCGGTAAAGCGTTAAATCAGCTACCGAGTGAGAGAGAGGGTAGAGCGCGTACGCAAGTGCGAGAAGGAGAAATCCAGCGCTGTAGACGGCTTTCCGCCCTATCCGGTCCATCAAAACCCCTGCAGGCACAAAAAAGAGCAGAGTGACAACTTCTGTCCAGAAAACAAGATCACCGCTGATGGCCCCTTGCAGGGATGTCGGTATTTTCAGGTGTTCATTGAGAATATATGCCTGTCCGATCGAAATAAATGTGACCAGTCCGATTGAAAAGAATGCGGCATAAAGATAGGTCAGTGCATGACGGGGGAGCACCGAAGGCGCGAGGGTAACAGGCCCGATTGAATGGCGCAATGCTTCGTTGTTCATGGCAATGACTTTTGGTTCGGGTGAATTGAAAAAAATTCAAGAGCACAAATTTTTTTGAAAGAAACCCCTGCTGAGTGCGTACTAATAAAAGAGAAGTAAATTGCTTCGTTTTCTATTCGGTGGTGTCTTCAATTAATAATAAAAGTAAAATAACTTATGAAAAAGAATCTTATTGCTGGTGTTGTTTTCTCTCTTGCCATGACTGGCTTTTTTGGTGGTGTCTCTTTTGCTGCTGATCCAGTAGCTCCTGCAAAGGCTGAAGTTGCAGCTCCTGCAAAGGCTGAAGCTCCTGCAAAGAAAGTTGTAAAGAAAAAAGCTGCCAAGAAAGATGAAGCCAAGAAAGATGAAGCCAAGAAAGATGAAGCCAAGAAAGATGAAGCAAAGAAGGTTGAAGTAAAGAAGTAAGCTGCGTTTTTCAGTTGATGCCGTAACAACAAGAGAATAGTTTGTTAAGATAAATGATGATAGTGTGTTGATTCGGTTTTCAATTTTTTTTCAGAAAGGCCCTTTTTAAGGGCTTTTCTGTTTATATCTCTTTATTATAGTCATTGTTACACTATGCTAACCTGATTGGAGGAGTTGTTATGTTTGGATTGGGTGGACAAGAGCTTATACTGATTCTGTTTGTGGTCCTTTTGTTTTTTGGTCCTTCAAAACTTCCTGAACTTGCCAGAGGACTTGGCAAAGGGATGAGGGAGTTTAAAAAAGCACAGGCTGATCTTGAGCATGAATTCAACAAAGTGGCCGAGAGCGCTGAGGCTGAACATAAATCAGGTGATGCTTTGGCCTCAAAAGAGGCGCAAAGTGGTTCGGAGAGTAAAAAAATGTGATGGAGTTGCAATAATAACGCTCTAATGTTGTGTTTTCAGCTGTTATTCAGCAAAGACGCTCACCCTTCTGTTATGAGCCCATGCATTCTCAGTGCTGCCGACAGCATAGTTTTTTCCTCTTCATAATTGAGACTCTTTGGGCGGTTCGGAGTTAATGATATGATTTTCATATTTTTCACATCGCCCATAACAAACACGATTATAATGAGTTTTGTTTCCTCTCATCGCAATGGCTTTCGATGAAGAGACATTTCCCCTCTTGCCGTCAAACCAGTCAATTATTCATCGATAAAGTACCACTCATACCTTTTGCATCGTAGCTTGCTGCTTGAGCAGGGGCATTTGCAGAACCCGACAGCTAAAAAAGCGAGAAGTGTAAGAGATTCTTTCATTTTTTCTCACCTAAACTGTGTTGAGGATGTTCGATACGAAGTGAAGACTTTGCTTACAAGAAAAGGCTTTAATTTTTAAAGAACTGATTTATTTCGTTACCTTTACTCAAGGTTGGTTGCGTGCTGTCGGTGATCGTGATCGTGATGTTGTATTGTGAATTTTTACCGATAAAAAATCTGAATAATGGTTTTGCTGGCTATCCCGCAGTATTTTATCTGGTTACGTGCATCAGTAAATAATTAAACAGACCTATTCATGGAGAAGAGTAGAATCGCTTCAAAGAATTTCATGGAGATGCGCAGGCAGGCTGAAGAGCATCTCAAGAGAGGGGTGAAGAATGTTCCCCAGCACTCTGTATCACAGGAAGAGATGCAACGACTTATCCATGAACTGGCGATTCACCAAATCGAACTTGAAATGCAGCAGGAGGAGCTGCTTCAGTCGCAGGAAGAGCTTGAGGAGGGGCTTGAACGATTTACCGAGCTTTACGACTTTGCACCGCTCGGTTATCTGACGCTCGCGCGCGATGGTACGATACTCCAGGTAAATCTGACAGCTACAAAACTGCTTGGTGTGGAGCGTTCCCTGTTGGTGGGTGATCGTTTTGGAAGGTTTGTTGCAACTGAAGATGTTCCTGGTTTTAATGCCTTGCTGGAGAGGGCGTTCAGTAGCGATGGCCTTGTTTCCTCTGAGGTTATGCTCTGGAATGATGAAATATCTCACCTTCACCCTGACCACTCTCTTTTCGCAAAGAGAGGCGTTGTGACTGATCGTATAGTTCGTATTGATGCTGTCGTCAGTAATGATGGCCAGGAATGCCGGGTCGCAGTATCTGGCATCAGCATGCAAAAGCATGTAGAAAAAGAGAATGCGGCACTTCAGTCCAGCTTGATTCAGTTACGGAAGATGGAGTCAATCGGGAGGCTTTCCAGAGGCGTTGCCCATGATTTCAACAATATGCTTCAGGTCATGCTCGGCAAAATTGATCTTTTGGTTGCAGCGCAGGGAGTGAGCAGTAGCGTAAAGGAGAGACTGATCGATCTTCGGATGTTTGTGCTGAAATCCGCAGGGCTTCCTCATCAGTTGCTTGTTTGTGCCCGAAAGCAAACTATATCGCCTGTTGTGCTCGATGTCAATGCGGCGGTCACCGAAATGCTGAATATGCTCAACCATCTGCTTGGTGAAGATATCAATCTCACCTTTACAGCAGGGCAAGATCTCTGGCTGGTGATGATCGACCCTTCGCAAGTTGATCAGATCATGGCTAACCTTGCGCTCAACTCTCGGGATGCTATTCAGGGATCAGGAACGTTCACTATCGAAACCTTTAATGTTGTTGTGGATGAGTCCTATAGTCGGAGACATCCTGAATCGCATCCTGGCGAGTATGTTCAGTTGGTTGTACGTGATGACGGCAGAGGTATTGACAAGGAGACGATCCATTCTGTATTTGAGCCGTTTTTTACCACAAAGCCAATGAATGAAAGCCATGGCTTGGGTCTTGCGACCCTTTATGGTATTACCCGGCAGAATAACGGTTTTGTCGAGGTCTCCAGCCGGGACGGAGAGTGCACAACATTCAAACTGTATTTTCCAAGATGTAGCGATCTACCCCTTGGCAATGCTCCTGAAAAAGAGCCTTTTGAGGTTCCAGGTGGCGAGGAAACCATCCTTCTCGTTGAGGATAATGATTCTGTGCGGGAAATCACGGTTGAATTTCTGAAAAGTTTCGGGTATCCTGTGTTGGCAGCAAGCACCTTGTCAGAGGCATTGTCGCTCTCTGCTGATTATTCTGGTAGTATCCACCTGCTTGTTGCTGACATGATCACGTCGGTGACGAACGGGTGGGATCTCTCTCTCGAAATTATAAAGAGCCGTCCTGAAATGAAAAGTTTGTTCATATCAGGATATAATGCGGATGTTTTTGATCATTCTGGCGAACAGCACGAAAGGATACCATTTCTTGGAAAACCTTTTTCCCGTCTCGATCTTGCATGCAAAGTTCGGGAGGTGCTTGATATGGATCACTTTTTTGGTAAATGAAGGAGGAATTGTGTAACCTGAAAAGAAATGGTTTATACTTGGTTTTAAAAAAAGGAGCATGATGAAGAGAGAGATATTCAGTGATCGTAAAACAAAAAAACCGGAAGGTTTTGCGGCCTTGAATGCAGCGGATAGCTCTTTTCCCATAGTTGGTATTGGCGCTTCAGCCGGAGGCCTTGAGGCGCTTGAGATTTTTCTGAAAAATGTTCCAGCCAGGTGCGGAGTGGCTTTTGTGATTGTTCAGCATCTTGATCCTACACGCAAGGATATGATGGTTGAATTGCTTCAGCGGGTTACTGCCATACCGATTGTTCAGGTCATCGATTGCCTGAAAATTGAGCCGGACCACATTTATGTCATTCCTCCAAACAGGGATATGTCGCTGCTGCACGGAATCTTGCATCTGCTTGAGCCCGTAGAACCTCGAGGGCTGCGGCTGCCCGTTGATTTCTTTTTCCGCACGCTTGCCGACGATCTCCGGGAGCAAAGCATTGGTGTTATTCTTTCAGGCATGGGTTCTGACGGGAGCCTTGGCTTGCGTGCTATTAAAGAGAAAGGTGGCGGAATTTTTGTGCAGGAGCCCTCATCTGCCAAGTTTGACGGCATGCCTCGAAGCGCCATTGATCTCTGCCCGGTTGATGTTATTGCTCCTGTCGAGGAGCTTCCTGGCAAAATCCTTGCCTGGCTCAAGCATATCCCCTTGTCATCAAAGCAGGATAATCCACTGGAGGAGAAAGCGCTGAGTGGTCTGGATAAAGTGATGATTCTTTTGCGTCTCCAGACCGGTCAGGATTTTTCGCGCTATAAAAAAAGTACCATCTACCGCCGGATTGAGCGACGCATGGTTATCCATAAGATTGAAAGGATTGCTGATTATGTCCGCTTTATGCAGGAGAATCCCCATGAGACCGATCTGTTGTTCAAAGAACTTTTGATAGGAGTAACCAGTTTTTTTCGTGATCCGGCGGCTTGGGAATCATTGAAGCTTAAGGTAATTTCATCGCTTCTGGCAATCCGACCGATCGGAGGTGTTCTGCGGGCATGGGTGGCTGGCTGTTCCACCGGAGAGGAGGCCTACTCTCTTTCAATCGTTTTAAGGGAGGCGATCGAAGCCGTTAACCCTCCCCGAAATTTCAGACTCCAGATATTTGCAACAGACCTTGATAAAGACGCCATAGACAAGGCCCGTGCAGGATACTTTCCATTGAACATCGCGGCTGACGTTTTACCAGAACGGCTGCTGCGATTCTTTGAGCGGGATGACCACGGTTACAGAATATCAAGGGAGATTCGTGAGACGGTGGTCTTTGCACCCCAGAATGTGATCATGGATCCGCCTTTCACGAAACTTGATATACTGATTTGCAGGAACCTGCTGATTTATTTGGAGCCGGAGCTGCAGAAAAAGCTTCTGCAGCTCTTTCATTACAGTCTGAATCCTGATGGCGTTCTTTTTCTGGGGAGCGCCGAAAGTTTGGGCTCATTGAGCAACCTTTTCAAGCCGCTTGACGCTACAGTCCGGCTTTTCAGCAAGCGGAGCAACGGCGTTCGTCCAGAGCCACTTACATTACCTTATTCTTTTCCCAATACACAACCCGCTTTTCAGGGTGTTGTAACCGATCAACCAAAATCACAAACGCCAGCAATCAACCTTCAGGCAATAACTGATCAGTTTCTTCTTCAGAATTATACTCCTGCTGCGGTTCTGACCAATGATCAGGGAGATATTCTCTATATCAACGGTCATACGGGCAATTACCTTGAACCAGCAGCAGGCAAGGCCAACTGGAATATTTTTGCCATGGCTCGTGAAGGGCTTCGTTATGAACTGAATCTCATGTTTGTAAGTGTTCATCACCAAGAGGGAGCTGTCACTAAAAGTGGAGTGAACATCGGGTCGAACGGAGGAGCGCAGAAGGTCAATCTGATGGTTGAGCTGCTTGAAAAGCCTTATGCTTTGCGTGGTCTTGTGTTGGTTGTTTTTACTGAGCATAAAAGCGTTGAGGGTGTTGGAGCAGCAGCTCAACCTATAGTTGCAGATTCAGAAGGAGAGCTGCATGGATTACTTCAGCAGGAGCTGAACCAGGCTTTGGATGAGATTCTGAGTATTCGTGAAGAGATGCAGTCTTCACAGGAGGAGCTCAAATCCACCAATGAAGAGATGCAGTCAGCCAACGAAGAGCTGCAGAGCACCAACGAGGAGTTGACCACATCCAAGGAAGAGATGCAGTCTATGAACGAGGAGCTGCAGACGGTTAATCACGAACTGCGGTCGAATGTGAATGACCTGTTGCAGGCAAACAACGATATGAAAAACTTGCTGAACAGTACTGATATCGCAACACTTTTCCTTGATGATGCGCTTAATATTCGCCGTTTTACCACTCGGACAGCATCCATTATCAAACTGATTGCCAGCGATGTAGGCCGCCCCATAACCGATATTGTGACCGATTTACACTATCCAGCATTGGCTGATGATGCCAAGGAGGTGCTTCACTCTTTGGTGTTCAGTGAAAAAGAGGTTTCGGCAACTGACGACCGCTGGTTTGCCGTCAAGATCATGCCATACCGTACTCATGAAAACAGGATTGTCGGCCTTGTGATTACCTTCACCGATGTCAGTATTGCAAAAAAGCTCGAGGAGAGTCTGCGGGTGAGTAAAGAGCTTTTCCGGGTAGCCATTGAAAGCTCGGGTATCATCGTCGCGGCTGTTGATAAGGAGCTCCGCTATACCTGGCTCTACAATCCTAATCATGAGTTTAATGCATCGGCTTCGATCGGAAAGCGGGATGATGAGTTTCCTGACATGCAGAACACTGCTGAACTCATGGAGGTTAAGCGAAAAGTTTTGGCAACAGGGGAGCCGGTGCGCAGGGATTTGGCGGTTATCTCTTCGGATGGTTCTCTCCGCTTTTATGAATTTATCGCAAAACCACAGCGAAATGCCGATGATAAACTGATCGGCGTGATTACGGTTACAGTTGACTGCACCGGACGAAAAGAGGCTGAAATGGCTCACCTTGAGAGTGAGGATCGGTTACACTTTTTGTTTGAAGCAATATCCGAGGGTGCTCTGCTTCTGGATGCTAAAGGAAAAATTCTTCTGGCGAATCGGGAGGCGGAACGTATTTTAGGATTTTCACGGGAGGAGATGCAGGGTAAAACATCGGACGAGCTTCGTTGGAAAACCGTTCGGGAAGATGGTTCTGATTTTTCGTTTAAAGAGCATCCTGCGTTTTTCGCCTTGCCTACCGACCAACCTGTCCGAGATTTTGTCATAGGCTTCTTTCAACTTGGTCACAATAGCTGCCGATGGCTCAAGATCAACGCACTGCCGTGGTTCCGGACAGGAGTGGCAACACCATCTCAGCTTTGCATGACCTTTGTTGAAACTGCCCATACAGACACTTGTATAACTCAGAATAACCCTTTATGACAACGAAAAGAACACCTTCAGCCAATTTTGCCTTATTACGCCAGCAGGCTGAAGAACACCTCGGTGCAACACCGCAGAAATATCCTGCTTTTTCCTCATCTCCTGATGAGATGCAACGGATTATCCATGAGCTGGCGGTTTATCAGATCGAGCTCGAAATGCAGCAGGATGAACTGCTTCAGGCAAGGGTTGAGCTGGAGGAGAGTCTGGATTGCTATACCCAACTTTATGATTTTGCACCACTTGGTTATCTGACGCTGGAGCGGGATGGGACGATACGCAAGGCAAATCTTGCTGGGTCAAAGCTTCTTGGTGTCAATCGAGCCCGCTTGAAGGGCGATCGCTTAGGCCGGTTTATTGCAGCGGAATCTCTTGCGGCGTTTAATACGATGCTCGAGCGGCTTTTCAGTACCAGAGAGCATGGTTCCTGCGAGGCGATGCTCATGCGTGATGGAGCATCAACATCTTCTGAAGATCCTTTCGTATCCAGCACTGTCGAAGTTTTGCATAGCCACACGGTTCGTATTGATGCTGTAGTCACCTGAAAGTAGGATAAAGCGCACACATTAACGAAAAACATCACTGCGCAGGCACGATTTTGCTTGAAAATCGTGCTTTTTTATTGCTTTTTAAAGTGTACGTATGTATTATAAAGGAAGCACGATAAAAAGGAGCAGACCCCATGTCTAAACCAGTAACTGGAAAAACTCACGTTGGTGAACGGCGTGAACGGCGCCCGAACGGCGATGTTTACCTCTATGAGCGGGTTACAGCCTACAATGAACAGGCCAGAAAGACCTATACAGTCAGCCAGAAGCTGAAGGGGAAAATCAAGTCGGGGACACAGGAGGTAATCACCACACGTCCGAAGAAACGCAAAGGTGAGGGAGTTGTGGCTTGCGCGGTGCGCAGGCATAGGGGCCTCACGGATAGTCTGGAGTGGGTCGGAACAGCCTCCGGCATTGACGATGATGTGCGATCTTCGTTCAGCGTGGGC
>CAIWUU010000047.1 GCA_903915955.1 uncultured Chlorobiaceae bacterium
AACGGCTCAGGTAAAACGGTTGCTTATCCTGTATTTTTGGTTATTGCAATAAAGGCAACGGTTTGAGTAAGCTTGTGATGTATTGATGAGCACCACAGAATGGAATGGCTTTTTCGGGAAAGATGAAATCGCAATATTATCATGTTCAAACGAGCTGTATTTGTTATAGGTGGAGTATTTGCACTTATATTTTTGTTCATCGGGTGCAACAGTCAGCCGCTTAAGGTCGTCGATCATGACGGCAATAGTTATCCCGTTGTTCAGATTGGTGCAATGCAATGGATGGGAAAAAATCTTGATGTTGTACACTATCGCAATGGTGATGCGATTCCGGAAGTGAAGGATCCCAACGAGTGGGCAACTCTCACAACTGGTGCCTGGTGTTACAACGACAATAAGCCGGATAATGGAGCAACGTATGGCAAGCTTTACAACTGGTATGCCGTGGCAGATCCGAGAGGTCTTGCACCAAATGGCTGGCATGTAGCTACCGATGCTGAGTGGAGTGCACTCTGTGATCAGCTTGATGGAGCAGAAAATGCCGGTGGTGCACTCAAATCCAAAGGTACCTGGAAAGGGTCAGGTGAGGGAGTGGTGAATAAGAGCGGGTTTGCTGCTCTGCCCGCTGGAGCACGGCGGGATACCGATGGGGAATTTATGTTGCCGGGGGAATACAGCCGGTTATGGACATCAACGGAATTAACGCCAATCAGCGCGTGGGGGCGCTCCCTTGGTTATTTTGATGCGGCATTGCGAAAAGGCAAGGCGAGTAAAAAAACGGGTTTTTCAGTTCGTTGTGTCAAAGATTAACCGCGATGGTGCTTTGACTGCAAGTCAAGAGATGCGAATGTGGCCAATTCTTTTTCTCTTCAAGAGGTTGCATGTTTTCGTGTGAGCTTGTCAAGTCATAATTGTTTCACTAATCATTCAAATAAATATTACCATGAATATCGATCGTCTTGTGTTTGCTGTTGCTGGTTGTTTTGTGTTGACAAGTGTTTTACTCTCTGTTTATCATAACCCAAACTGGCTCTGGTTTACAGGCTTTGTGGGGCTCAACCTCTTTCAGGCGGCGTTTACAGGGTTTTGCCCGCTTGCCAAAATTCTGAAGGCCGTTGGTGTTGAGCCAGGTACTGCCTTTAAATAGCATTGTGTGAAGCGGCATTATTCTGAACAATTGAAAACATTGAGTTGCTATGGCAAAGGTAGTTGTTTTAGGAGCGGGGGTTTCTGGCCATACCGCAGCTTCGTTTCTCAAAAAGAAACTTGGCAAACATCATGAGGTGGTTGTTGTTACCCCGAACGCATATTATCAATGGATTCCCTCAAACATTTGGGTTGGCGTTGGTCAGATGTCCATTGACGATGTTCGTTTCGAACTGAAAAAGGTCTATGATCGTTGGGGGATTATCCTGAAACAGGCCAAAGCCATTGAAATTCACCCTGAAGGTGATGATGAGATTACAAAAGGCTATGTAACCATTGAATACACCGATGGCGTTTATGATGGTTATACGGAGAAGGTCGATTATGATTATCTCGTCAATGCTACCGGTCCGAAGCTCAATTTTGATGCAACTCCAGGTCTTGGCCCAGATAAAAACACCTTTTCAGTTTGTACCTATGGCCATGCAGCACACGCCTGGGAACATTTGCAGGATAATATCAAAAAGATGCAGGCCGGACAAAAGCAACGAATCTTGATTGGTACTGGTCATGCCATGTCGACATGCCAGGGGGCTGCTTTTGAATATATTCTCAATGTGGCCTATGAGATTTCAAAGCTTGGCCTCAGCCATAAGGCGCAGATCACCTGGATATCCAATGAGTATGAGCTTGGTGATTTTGGTATGGCGGGCGCTTTCATTAACCGGGGAGGGTACTATACGCCGACGAAGGTCTTTACCGAATCCATTATGGCAGAGTATGGTATCAATTGGATAAGGCGCGCTGGAGTGCATCATGTTGAACCCGGCAAGGCCTTTTATGAGACCCTTGATGGCGAAGAGTTGACGCAGGAGTTTGATTTTGCCATGCTTATCCCCTCATTTTCAGGAGTGGGACTGACTGCTTATGACAAGTCAGGAGCCGAGATTACCGAAAAGATGTTTGCTCCGAACAAGTTTATGAAGGTTGATGCCGATTATACCGCCAAGCCCTTTGAAGAGTGGGCCGCAGATGACTGGCCCTCAATTTACCAGAACCCTCTTTATAAAAATATCTTTGCTCCGGGCATTGCCTTTGCTCCGCCGCATCCGATTTCCAAACCAATGTCGAGTCCGAGTGGTCGGCAAATTTTTCCGACCGCCCCGCGTACCGGTATGCCTGCAGGTGTGATGGGAAAAATTGTGGCGTTGAACATTGCAGAAAAAATTCAGGGAGCTGAGGAGTATCGCCATAAAGCTTCAATGAGCAGAATGGGGGCGGCATGTGTTGTCTCTGCAGGATTTGGTTCATTTGATGGTCTGGGAGCCTCAATGACTCTTTTTCCGATTGTTCCTGACTGGGAAAAGTATCCTGAATGGGGTCGCGACATGGACTACTCGCTTGGAGAGGCTGGTCTGGCAGGCCATTGGCTAAAAGTTATCCTGCACTATCTGTTTTTCCACAAGGCAAAGGGTTACCCCTTCTGGTGGTTGATTCCGGAGTAACTATACTGGTAAGTGATAATGTCAACCCTTAAAAATGTAGAGGCATGAATAAAGTCAAGGCATATTATGATGAGGCTTATCCACCAGTACCCTCAAAAGGGACACTCTACTGGCGGAAAAACCTGTTGTGGCAGCTCTTTCGGTTTGTTGTTCTGAATGTTAAAATCATGCGGATTGTGGTTGGCGGACACTCTTGATAATGATGATAGCTACTAAACATACCATAGAGGTTGCGGTGAAAAAAAGGAAATTAAAGAGGATAGCAGTGTTGACTTCCGGCGGTGATGCTCCCGGAATGAATGCTGCCATTCGTGCGGTGACTCGCGCGGCCATAGCCAAAAAGCTGAAAGTGGTGGGCATCCGTCGTGGTTATCAGGGGCTGATTGATGGCGATTTTATTGCATTAAAAGCGTTCGATGTCAGTGGAATTCTCCATCTTGGTGGAACAATTCTTAAAACAGCCCGCTGTTTGGCATTTATGACTCCTCAAGGTCGTGAAAAAGCATATCAGCAATTGAAAAAAGCGGAAATCGATTCTGTTGTTGTTATAGGCGGTGACGGCTCTTTTACTGGTGCTCTTGTGATGTCGCAGGAGTACAATATTTCGTTTGTCGGAATTCCTGCGACGATTGATAACGATATGTACGGAACTGATTACACCATCGGGTATGAAACGGCACTCAATACTGTTGTTGATGCGGTTGATAAAATCAGGGATACTGCCAGATCGCACGGACGCATTTTCTTTGTTGAAGTGATGGGCCATGAAGCGGGGATGATTGCCCTGTACAGCGGTATCGCCTGTGGTGCCGAGGTGATTGTTATTCCCGAATCGAACGATCATCAGCATGATGAACTGAAGAGATTTTTGAGTAAAGGTTACAAGAATAAAGAGAGCAGCGGTATTGTTATTGTGGCCGAAGGCGAGGAGACGGGTGGTGCCATGAAAATTGCTGCAGAGGTTCGTCAAGAGCATCCCGACCTGGAGGTGCGAGTCTCAATTCTTGGTCATATTCAGCGTGGGGGAAGTCCAACAGCCAAAGACCGTATCAATGCCACCAGAATGGGCGTTGCTGCCATTGATGCGCTGCTTGATGACCAGAAAAGCGTCATGATCGGGATTGCGAACGACCACATTGTGCAGGTTCCCTTCAACAAGGCGGTGAAACTTAACCACACTATTGATACTCATCTGCTTGAAATTCAAAGGCTGATGAACTCTTAGAGCATCCAGCGTTTGATGTAGCGCTGTACATCGAACTTTCTTGCACAGCCATTGGCGTTCATGTAACGGATTTTTCCATAGACCTCCCGTTCAAACCACGGGCGGTCATGTACGCCACCAATTGACCACGCAACTCCTGCGTAGCCGTTGGGCTCCCGTCCATCCAGTGCATAGCGGTCGTTCAGCGCAATGGCAATGTCAAAAGCCTCCATTGGCGTTCGACTCCACTCCAGAATTTTCTTTGCCCAGTACATGCGCATGTAGCCGTGTATTTTGCCACTTTGCACCAGTTCGTGCTGCGCTGCATTCCAGAGAGGTTCATGAGTCGCCGACCTCTCAAACTCCTCTGCCGTGTAGAGATACTCCCGTTTGTCGCCGCTGTGCTGTGTCAGAGTCTCTTTCGCCCAGTTGGGGATGCCTTCATACGAATCATAGTGGTCGTTATAGGTGCAGAAGTTGTCCGAAAGCTCGCGGCGCACAATCAGCTCTTCAAGAAATGCCTTTCTATCCTCTTCCGGTGCATGGCTTGCCATCACCTTTGTCGCGATGAATTGCGCGCTGATATGGCCGAAATGGAGGTAGGGCGATAGGTTTGAAATAGCGTTGGCATTCGGGTCGTTACGTTGCACAGCGTAGCCGGAGAGCTTCTGCTGTATGAAGCTGTTCAGACAATCGGCTGCGGCTTTTTCGCCTGGCGTCAGCCATTCCACAGGCGGTACACCTGGGTTAGCGTGTAGTTTTTGGCGAACGCTTTCCCACTCCACCAGCGGCTCCCGGGGTGTTGTTGGCAGTGGTTCAAGTTCAGGAAATGGCGTGAGAAAGTCCCCCAGAAGAGCGTTGATTTTGGGACGGATGGTGCGGGCGGAGTACTCAAGCTTGCCGGAAGCGAGCCAGCAGGGGACGATGTTGTGTGCATCAACCTCGTAGAGCGGGATGGTGAGCTGTTCTGCAATTGTGTTTTTCCATCTCCGTGAAATGTGCAGTGGTGAATAGTCGGTCACTATGATGCCAGCGTTGATAGCGGTGGCAAAGCGGGGAAGCTCCTCTGTTGGCTCTCCTTGCAGTAAGAGGAGAGGGATGCTGAGTGATCTCAAATCTGTTTCAGCCTCCTGAAGCCCTTTGAGCATGAAGTCGTAATGGCGGAGTGGCGCTCCAAGAAACGAGGGTGCAAGGGTAAACACCACAACAAGCGGCGTTTGCATCAGTGCGGCCTTGTGGCGGGCAAAGAGCAGTGCCCAGTTGTGGCGTACCCGCTGGTCGCGCGACATCCAGTAGATGACTGTTCCCGTTGTATCCGTGCAATTGTTCAGAAGCCTGACCCGACGCGGGTCAACAGGAGTAACTGATGGTTCATGCAAGGTTGGCGAGTTTTAAGAAGTTGTGTAGAAGTTGGTTGCCGGTTGCGCTGTACGCTTCGCGGAATGCTTCAAAGTCGGCAAGAAATTGTCTGCTCTCCATCTGTTTAAGATCGTGGTCAATGGTGAGCCACTCGGCAAACATGGCTTGGGTCAGTTCAAAATGGTACTGTAAGCCGTAAGCATGTGAGCCAACCTTGATAGCCTGGTGGCGGCACTGAATGCCCGTCGCCAGCAGCTCCATGCCCGACGGAGCAAGCTCTACGGTTTCGCCATGCAGTTGAAACACTCGGATGGTGTCGTCCAGTCCAGCAAAAAGTGGATCGGTTTTGCCGGTGTTGGTGAGCACAATGGCGTATGGGGCACCATCAGCATCAAAAAAGCCGATCTCTTTGTGTGGGCAGGGGAGCACCCTGCCGCCCGCAGCTTTTACCAGTAATTGAAGTGGACCCCAGCCGGTGGACAAAAAGTGGCTGAGTTTAAGTTGGTAACCTGACCTGTTCATGCAGCGGAAAGGCGCTGCCCCTCTTTTACCTTTAACTCTTCTGTTAGTTTGTTCAACTTTTTATACTTGTCAACT
>CAIWUU010000048.1 GCA_903915955.1 uncultured Chlorobiaceae bacterium
CGTGCACCGGGTCGACGGGCAGCTCGGCATCTGGGTGGTTGATGGCTCAGCCCTTCGTTTTGCGCCGGTTCGCATCGGTGCAACTGACCAGGCGGGAAACATTCAGGTGCTTGCGGGTCTGCAACCCGGCGAGCGCGTTGTGGCGTACAGCAAAAGCACGTTACATGCCGGAAGCCGTATCACGATTATCAGGAATAACGGTAAAGGAAGCCTCTTATGATCAGCCTTGCCGGACGGGATATACTGCATGGGTGGGTGCGCTTTCTCATGACCGGCTTCGGCCTCGGTCTCTTGATCGGGGTCACTTTGAGCATGGCCGGGATCTATCGTGGCATGGTTGATGATGCCAATGTGCTGATCGACAATAGCGGAGCCGATCTCTGGGTGGTGCAGCAGGGAACCCTCGGCCCTTATGCCGAACCATCGAGCCTCTACGAGGATACCTACCGCAGTATTATCGGGATTGCGGGTGTGGCGCGTGCGGCCAATGTCACCTATCTCACCATGCAGGTGCGTCATGGAGGGGGCGATGTGCGGGCAATGGTGGTGGGCGTGGTACCGGGTGGGCCGGGTGAGCCTGGGCAGCCGGGCTTTCTCGTCGCTGGTCGCCACCTGACTGGAGGCCACTATGAGGTTGTGGCGGATGTCAAAGCAGGATGTGCGCTGGGCGATACCGTGATTATCCGCCGCAACCGATTCCGGGTTGTCGGGTTGACGCGGCGCATGGTCTCCTCTGGTGGCGATCCGATGCTGTTTATTCCGCTGAAAGAGGCCCAGGAGGCGCAGTTTCTCAAGGATAATGATATGCTGCTTCAGCAGCGGCGGCGCACAGCGCAAAATCCCGGCTTTAACCGTCCAAATGTGCCGGGATTGCTCGATGCCATTATTGCATCACAAACCACCAGCGTCTACGTTAATGCCGTGCTCGTGCAACTGAAACCAGGATACGCTCCTGAAACCGTCGCAAAGGATATTCAACGCTGGCAGCGGCTTCAGGTCTATACGCGCTCACAGATGCGGACGATTTTGGTCGACAAGCTCATTGCAACATCGGCCAAACAGATCGGAATGTTTCTCGTCATTCTCTCCATTGTCAGTGCGGCAATTGTCGCTTTTATCATCTACACCATGACGATGGCAAAGATCCGGGAGATTGCGGTGCTGAAGCTGATTGGAACCAGAAACCGTGTCATTGCCAGCATGATTCTTCAGCAGGCGATCGGGCTTGGAGCCATTGGCTTTGTGGTTGGAAAGATTGCCGCAACGCTCTGGTCGCCATTTTTTCCAAGATATGTGCTGCTTGAACCCGGCGATGCAATTCGTGGCTTCATCATCGTCATGGTGATTTCGGTTCTTGCCAGTATTCTTGCCATTACAGCAGCGCTCAAGGTTGATCCTGCTGAAGCAATAGGAGGTTGAGATGTCGGGCAATGGCATTGTGATTGAGGGGTTACAGAAGCGCTATGGAAGTGGAGACACCCTTGTGGATGCTCTGAAGGGGGTTGACATGCAGGTTGCTCCGGCAGAGGTTGTCGGGCTTGTCGGCCCCTCAGGCTCCGGGAAAAGCACGCTGCTGAAATGCCTTGGTGCCGTTATCGAACCATCCGCAGGACGAATGCGACTGGGGGAGGAGATGATCTACGACAACGGCTGGAAAATCAGGGATCTTCGGGCGCTCCGGCGCGATAAAATCGGGTTCGTGTTTCAGGCGCCCTACCTGATTCCCTTTCTCGATGTGGTGGATAATGTGGCGCTGCTGCCGATGCTGGCCGGTGAGCGGAATGGTGTGGCCCGCAAACGGGCGATGGAGCTGCTGGAGGCGCTTGATGTCGGCCATAGGGCAAAGGCGATGCCTGCGCAGCTCTCCGGCGGCGAGCAGCAGCGGGTGGCTATTGCCAGAGCGCTCGTCAACCATCCGCCGGTCATCCTTGCCGATGAACCGACCGCTCCGCTCGACAGCCAGCGTGCGCTTGCGGTGATTGCCATCCTCAACGACATGGCGCGTCAGTATGAGACGGCCATTATCATTGTCACCCACGACGAAAAAATCATCCCCACCTTCAGGCGGATCTACCATATTCGGGATGGCCGCACCCATGAAGAGGCAGGGGAGGGGAAATCACCCCACGAACTGATTAAAACCGACAAGGCATGAGAAGAGACTATCGACTATCACTCCCGCTCGCGCTGTTGCTGGCGGGATGCAGCGCCGGGCATGAGCTGGCGCGCCCCGATATTCCAGCAATTACTCGCTATTCCTCGAATGCGGTGCCGACGGTGATGGAAGCGGAGGGGGTGGAACAGCGTATTGCATCAGGTGAGATTGCGGAGCGCTGGTGGGAAGCGTTCGGCTCGGCAAAACTCAATAATCTGATCACGGAAGCCTTGAAAAAAAGCCCGACGCTGGAGGCTGCGCAAGCGACACTGCGCCAGGCTGAGTCTCTCTCTCAAGCCAAAGAGGGGAGTCTCTATCCTCGAGTTGATGCAGCCCTTGGCGCTCAGCGTCAGGGCATCAATGGCAGCAAGAACGGGCTGGATGGTGGCGGAAAAACCTTCAATCTCCTCAATGCGTCAGTCAGTGCAGGCTATACGTTTGACCTCTCTGGCGGTAATCGTCGTCAGCTTGAAGCGCTTGCCGCCAAAGCGGGGTATCAGCGCTTTCAGCTTGCAGGTGCCCGTTTGATGCTGGCGGCTGATATTGCGACAACAGCAATAGGCCAGGCGCAGCTTACCGGCCAGATTACCGCTATGAAACGAATGCTCACAACACGCGAGGAGCAGCTTGCGATCACCCGTGAACGACTCCGGCTCGGCGCTGCCTCAAGCCACGAAGTGCTCGCGATGGAGGCGTTGGTGGAGCAAACTCGTGCGGCTCTTCCAGCGCTGCGCCACCAGCTCAACCAAACGACCAATCTTCTTGCCCTGCTTGCTGGCCAGCCACCGGATACGGTAACGCTCCCATCATTTACGTTGCAGGATTTTACCTTGCCACCTGCACTTCCTCTTCGGGTTCCCTCTGAACTGGTTCGCGTGCGACCCGATATTCAGGCATCGGAGGCGCTAATAAGAGCGGCAAATGCCGATTTCGGGGCGGCGGCAGCCAAATCCTGGCCGCAGATAACGCTTGGTGCCACTACCGGCTCACAGGCGTTGACCACGGCGGCGCTCTTTGGCAGCGGTTCGCTGGTCTGGGGAGTTGCCGGTCAGCTTGTGCAGCCTCTATTCAACAAGGGGACGGGTGCAGAAAAAGATGCCGCCAAAGCAGGATTTGATGCGGCGGCGGCAAACTATCGCCAAAGTGTACTGAAAGGGTTGCGCGAGGTTGCCGACGTTCTCTCTGCGCTCGACAACGATGCCCGGAGGCTCTCCGCTTTAGCCGCAGGAGATGGGGCGGCGCAGGGGCAGTTGGCGATTACCGCAAGCCGGTATCAGCTTGGTGCAGCATCGTATCTGGAGCTGTTGCAGGCACAAGGTGAGGCAGAGCAGCTCCAGCTTGAGATGATAGCCGCAGAGGCACGCCGCTTGTCGGATAGTGTAGCGTTTTATCAGGCGATGGGCGGCGGGAGGATAATTGATGTGGGGAAGTGACGGAAGTTTGAACAAGTTTCATCAGGATTGCTGATGAGGCACCACTTTGGTTAACCATCGGCGCAACAAATAGCGGACGAAGGTGTGAAGGGGATATTCATGGGAGAGTGGCTCAGAGTATTTTTCTATAGTTGATGTTTGAGAGAGTATCATGAAAACAATACGGAGTGAAATTATCATTGCCGCTTCAGCAGAGGAGGTGTGGTCGGTTCTGGCAGCTTTTCACCTCTACCCGGAGTGGAACCCCTTTATTCGTAAAGTGAGAGGTAAAATAGCCGTGGCTGAGCGGTTATGGTTTAAAGCCAGAATTGATGGTTTGCCTGCGATTTTTTTTCGGGCTACCATCTGGCAGCTTGTGCCTCCAGTCAAACTTGGATGGTATGCCATATTCCTGAAAGGCATTTTTGAGGCTTCTCATTACTTTGAGATAGAGGAGCTGGGCTCCGGGATGAGCAGGTTTATCAATACCGAAGAGTTCAGCGGGCTTTTCTCTGGTGCGGTGCTTTTTTTGCTGGAATCAAGGTTCAGAAAGAGATATCAGATGATGGATGAGGCTTTGAAAGAGCGGGTTGAGGCCGTAGCCATTACAAATCCTGCCAGGTTGAACTAATAATTATTGAATGGAAGGGAGCTGAAGCCAACTATTTTGCTCATGATGTTCACGTCGTCAGGTTATGAGGCAGACCGGTTGGGACGTGCTATTTTTTTATTGGCTGTTTTGACTGAGCGGAAAGCTTGCCCCCATAATGACCGAGAAGTGTCACGACCGGCAGCATGGAAAAAAGAGTTACAAGGTATAACCAGTGGTCGATACCTTGCTGGCTCATCACATCAGGAGAGCTGAGTCTGATAGCAACAGCAGAAGCGCAGAGCGCAAAAAGCAGGCAGGAGAGCCTGATTTTTTTTATAAAGACAGGTGCTTTGGCTGCGCGATATTTTGTTTTCCAATCGTGGATACCTGAAAAAAAAGAGACCGGAATCGCAAGTACGACAATGAGAATAAGATGTTCGACGGTATGCTCGAAATAGCTGTTCGCGGTTGCAAGTGTCAAGATCAAGTACAGCACGGCAACGGGGATAAGACCATTACTGAAATGTGCAGCAATGGCATGAAACAGAAAAGTCTTTTTCATCTCCTTGAATAATCCCGAACCTGGCATAACAACAATCTCCTCTTGACCTGTTTGTTTGAATGTTCCAAGATAATAAGGCTTCGCCGTAAAATACCATGGCAACGAAATTTCCTGTCTTGAACGACATGCCGGGGCTGGGTGATTTCTTTCCAAAAATTCTTATTATAGCACAAAAATTTTGCTGAAAAATCTTGAAAAGGTAACATCATGAGCGACTTGCCGAACTGTCCTGAATGCAACTCGGAATATATCTACAAAGTTGGGGCCCTCCTGACCTGCCCCGAGTGCGCCTACGAATGGAGTTCGTTGGAACCTCTGTTGGAAAAGGCTCGTGTCTGGAAGGATGCGAATGGTACCACCTTGCTGGATGGAGATACCGTGACAGTAATCAAGGATCTCAAGGTCAAGGGATCGTCATCGGCGCTCAAGGGTGGTACGAAGGTGAAGAACATTCGCCTTATCGACGGTGATCATGACATCGACTGCAAAATCGATGGTTTTGGCGCAATGCAATTGAAGTCGGAATTTGTCAGGAAAGCCTGAAGCGACTTCTTGTTTCATCATGTGTTCACATTCACAGGGGCCGTCGTCCACTTACCCGGGGTAATATGGTCGCACACGGAATGATGCCCCCAGAGAAAGAGCCAGTGCTTTACACGCATCGACATCAAGTGATGGTACATGAACAACGCTTGCAATGACTTCCGGCATTTCTGCTGCGGCAAGACGGATGAAATCGCAGAGAGCCGTAAAGCCTGCGGTGCCGAAAGGGCTGTGGCAGAGGCGCAGATATGTTTCGGCATCAGGTGCGTTCAGACTGATTGAGAGGCAATCCACTATGCCTGCCAGTTCTGGTATGATGTTCCGGCCATGCACCAGATTTGCCTGTCCATCAGTATTGATTCGAACAGGAACGTTGTAATGCTGCTTGATTGCTTCAGCCACCTGCCTGACGATCTCAAGCCGTATCAATGATTCACCATAACCGCAGAACACAATCTCATCGAACTCATTGAATGCTGCAATTGCAGCCATGATCTCATGGAATGATGGCTCGACATCGAGAAAGAGGTCGTTTTCATCAAATGTTCGGGTGTTGAATTTAATGCAGAATGAGCAGTCGTTTGAACAGCGATTTGTAATATTCAAGTATAGTGTGTTTCTGATTTTGTAGGCAATGGTGGGCATTATTCATGAAAAATGGTTTCGAAGATGAATGACATTATCGTCAAAAGAGCTTATAAATCCTATACAAACGGCATATAGTACATCTTGTCCGGGCAAGCCTATTTACTCTCAATGTCAAACCGGTGCTACCGATATTGTCACTCTCGAGAACGCTGATCTCGGGGTGTAGCCTATTGTTACAATTTTTTTTTAAGATTTGAGCTTCAAAATCTCCTGTTATACCCAACTTTTTTATATTGAGGTGCGTCTGAAACACAGCTCTCCGGTGAGTGGATTTGTTATTTCCTCTTTGCTCTAACTTGTTATTATAAAGCATTCTATATTTTTCTCTTCTCAAATCTGATCTCTGAAATCATGAAAATATCTCGTTTGTTCACTACCCTTGGTGAGAATGTCTATGACCGGTTCGAATACACGATAAGGACGTCGGTACTTCGTAATCCCGACGGCTCGAAGGTTTTTGAGATGAACAATATCGAGGTACCCAGGCAGTGGTCGCAGGTTGCGGCTGATATTCTTGCGCAGAAGTACTTCCGCAAAACAGGAATTCCGCAGCGCGATGAGCAGGGGAATGTGATAACCGACAGCGAGGGTAAGACGGTGACGGGGAGTGAGCATTCAATCCGGCAGGTGGTGCATCGCATGGCGGGCTGCTGGAAGGAGTGGGGTGAAAAGAACCGGTATTTTGATACGTCCGACGATGCGCAGGCCTTTTATGACGAGGTTGCCTTCATGATTCTCGAGCAGATGGGCGCTCCCAATTCACCGCAGTGGTTCAATACGGGGCTCAATTTTGCTTATGGCACAACCGGGCCAGCCCAGGGCCACTATTATGTTGATCCTGCCAGTGGCCATGTGAAGGAGTCGGAGGATGCCTACTCTCGTCCCCAGGCCCACGCCTGTTTTATCCAGTCAGTCAATGATGACCTGGTCAATGATGGCGGAATTTTTGATCTGGCGATGCGCGAGGCGAGGGTCTTCAAATTTGGCAGTGGTTCGGGCACAAACTACTCCAACCTGCGTTCGGGTGGAGAAAAGTTGAGTGGCGGGGGAAGCTCTTCGGGGTTGATGAGCTTTCTGAAGATTTTTGATTCAGCGGCGGGGGCGATAAAGTCGGGCGGAACAACACGCCGGGCAGCCAAAATGGTGATTGTTGATATCGATCATCCGGATGTCGAGAAATTTATTGAGTGGAAGGCGAAGGAGGAGGACAAGGTGGCTTCGCTGGTCGCCGGTTCAAGAATCTGTTCCCGTTTCCTTCAGGCAATTGTTGAAGAGGCGCTTGCAAATGGCGCTGATCGCGAGACGAATCCGCGACTGCATCAGTTGATCCAGAATGCGCTCAGCCGTGCGGTGCCGATGAGCTACATCGTGCGCGTGCTTGCGCTGGTTGAGCAGGGGTACACTACGCTCGATTTTGCAGAGCACGATGCCAATTATGAATCGGAAGCTTACTCGACGGTTGGGGGACAGAACTCCAACAATACTGTTCGCGTGACCAACGAGTTTATGAAGTCGGTGGAAAATGATGACCTCTGGCACCTTCGCCAGCGCACCACAGGCCAGACCGCAAAAGTTGTCAAAGCGCGTGACCTTTGGGAAAAAATTCTTCTCAGCGCCTGGAAGTGTGCCGATCCCGGTTTGCAGTTCGATACCACCATTAACGAATGGCACACCTGCCCGAAGAGCGGCCGCATCAATGCAAGCAACCCCTGTTCGGAGTATATGTTCCTTGACGATACAGCCTGCAATCTTGCCAGTCTTAATCTGCTCCATTTTGTGGATGAGGCATCGGGTACGATGAAGGTGAAGGAGTTGCAGCACGCTTCAGCGTTGTGGACGGTTGTGCTTGAAATTTCTGTGCTGATGGCCCATTTTCCTTCAAGGGATATTGCACGCCTGAGCTATGAATTCAGAACGCTTGGCCTTGGGTTTGCCAATCTCGGTACGGTGCTGATGGTGCTCGGGATTCCTTACGATTCACCCAAGGCGCTGGCTCTTGCGGGAGCAATTTCTGCCTTGATGACAGGTCAGGCTTACGTCACCTCGGCTGATATGGCACACGATCTTGGCACTTTCAGTGGTTATACGGAAAATGCTGAGAGTATGCTTCGCGTGATTCGCAACCACCGCAGGGCTGCGCGGAACCTCTCGGAAGAGGAGTACGAGGGGTTATCGGTCAAGCCTCGCGGGATTGATTCGGAGTACTGCCCCAAAGCGTTGTTTGAGGCAGCAGGCAAGGTTTGGGACAAGGCGTTGCAGAAGGGTGAGAAGTATGGATTTCGTAATGCCCAGGTGAGTGTGATTGCTCCGACTGGCACCATTGGTCTGGTGATGGATTGTGATACCACCGGTATTGAGCCGGAGTTTGCCATTGTCAAATTCAAAAAACTTGCTGGTGGAGGCTACTTCAAGATTGTTAATCAATCAGTGCATAAAGCGCTTGAGCGCCTCGGTTATACGGCTGCGCAGATTGAGGATATTGAGCACTATTGCAAGGGTCATGGTACGCTTGCCGGTTCACCCTCTATTAATCGACAGTGGCTGCAGAGTCGTGGGTTTACGGACGAGAAGATCAACGTTGTGGAGTCGCAGCTTGAAATGGTGTTTGATATCCGCTTTGCCTTTAACAAGTGGATTTTGGGTGATGATTTCTGTGCTGCTCTTGGTTTTACCGATGAGCAGCTTGATGATCCAGACTTCGATATGCTTCAAGCTCTTGGCGCCACTCTAGCAGATTCCGAAACGACCAATGACTATATATGCGGTACCATGACCATTGAGGGTGCACCTCATCTGAAGCATGAGCATCTCGCAGTATTTGACTGTGCGAGCAAGTGTGGCAGAAAAGGGCTGCGCTACATCAAGCATCAGGCTCATGTTCACATGATGTCTGCCGTTCAACCGTTTATATCCGGCGCCATTTCAAAAACGGTCAATATGCCTGGTACCGCAACGACTGCTGAAATTGGTGAAGTCTACCAGTCGGCCTGGTTACAGATGGTCAAGGCAGTTACCATCTATCGTGATGGGTCGAAACTCTCCCAGCCGCTTAATATTTCGAGCTATCAGGATCTCGATGAGGTTATTATGCTTGGAACAGAGGAGAACCTTGATGAAACCAAAGGGCCGAAAGAGGTGCAGGAGCGAATTATTGAAAAAGTCTTTCATCGCTCCGAGCGCAGGATGCTGCCGAAACGGAGGAAGGGATATATCCGCGAAGCCTATGTCGGTGGCCACAAGGTGTTTCTCAGAACAGGGGAGTACGATGATGGCTCTCTCGGTGAAGTCTTTATCGACATGTACAAGGAGGGCGCCTCATTCAAGGGACTTCTTAACTGTTTTGCCGTGCTTGCATCCAAAGCACTCCAGTATGGTATGCCGCTGGAAGAGCTTGTGGACAGCTTCACCTTTACCCGGTTTGAACCTGCGGGTGCGGTTCAGGGCCACAATGTCATCAAGAATTCTACCTCCATTCTTGACTACGTTTTCCGTTCCATCGGCTATGATTATCTGGGCCGCAAGGATTTTGTCCATATCAAGGCAGTTGATGAAGTGCCATGTAGCGATATTGAGGCCAACAACGGTACCACAATCCATCTCCCGGAGCCCTCATTGGCTGATCATCCAGCAGCCGTATCGGGAAACTCATCAACACGCAAGAGTCAGGTCTATCAGGCAAAGGTGCAGGGTTACACCGGTGAGCAGTGCGAAAACTGCGGCTCCATGCGAGTCAAGCAGAATGGCACCTGCAAGGTCTGCGAAGATTGCGGTATGACGACGGGATGTTCGTGAGGTGGGCATAACCCGGGAGCTCCCAGAAACTCGGCGCTCCCAGGAGTTGTTATCATGCAGGGCTGTTGCTCACCGCCGGTCGAAACCCTGTTGCCGATTTCTCCATTGTGCTCTCCACAAGGTTTTGCCCGCTGATTTGCAGGGTTCTGAAAGGGGAGTGGTGCACCAGCTCATAGTCATGGGTTCCAATAACCACAGTGATGCTTTTCTGGTTGACCCTCTTCAGGTAGTCGAGAATTTCCAGTGAGGTATCGGGATCGAGGTTGCCGGTGGGTTCGTCGGCAAGGATGACGAGAGGCTCGCGTACCAGCGCACGTGCAATGGCAATTCTCTGTTGCTCTCCTCCAGAGAGGCGCAGAGGCATCACTTTGGCGGCATGTTCAAGCCCGACGCATTCGAGGGCGTGCATCACCTGCTCTTTGACGAGCGTCTCCTTTGTGCTGGTTACCTTCAGCACAAAGGCCAGATTATCATACACATTACGATCTTCAAGCAGGCGGAAGTCCTGGAAGATAATGCCAAGCTTTCTGCGCAGGAGCGGTATCTGTCGCTTTTTGATGGTGCGGGAGCTGTATCCGGCAATTCGTATCTCTCCTTTTGTCGGACGAACATCCATATAGAGCGACTTGAGCAACGTCGATTTGCCCGTGCCGCTTTTGCCGACAATGTAAACAAGATCTCCCTGCTGAATGGTGAGGTTCAGTTTGCTGAACACAGGTTTTTTATCAAGTTCAAGGTCAACGTCAGTAAATGAGATCATGATTGGTGCTCTGTTTGTTTAATTCTGTTCTGTGCAATTGTTGTGGCAACCAGTGTCGCTTCACGAAAACTTCGTTGTGATGCTTTTCCTTTTGCTGCAATATTGAAACCGGTGCCGTGGTCGGGTGATGTTCGCACGATTGGCAGGCCGAGAGTGATGTTTACCCCGGTATCGAAGGCGAGTACCTTGAACGGCAGTAGTCCCTGATCGTGGTACATTGCCACTACTATATCATAGTTGCGGTACATCCCTGCCCCGAAAAAACCGTCGGCAGCGAAGGGGCCTTCCACCCTGAGACGGGATGAGAGACGTATGATGCAGGGACGGATAACATCCTGCTCTTCATTTCCCATTACCCCTCCATCTGAAGCGTGCGGATTAAGCCCGAGTACGGCAATACGTGGCGCTGGAAGATCAAAATCGGTTGTAAGCGATTCCGCGAGATTCGAGAGAAAAGCATCAAGGTTCATGGTGCGGATCAGTCCGGGCACCTTTTCAAGAGGTTCATGGATGGTGGCAAGGGCGACTCTGAGCTCTGAGAGCTGATCAAAAAACATCATGGTTGGCGAAGGAACCCCAAAGATTTTGCCAAGTAAGCCTGTGTGGCCTCTCTCTTTATAACCAGCCAGTGCTACAGCCTCTTTGTGAATTGGGGCGGTGACAAGCCCGTCGCACACTCCGCTGTGGCAGAGCCCGGCTGCGGCCTCAATTGATTCCATAGCGAGTCGTCCAGCTTCAGGTGATATGGTACCGGGCCTGATGTCGTCCGGTTCCCCGATGCTCAGTACCGGCAAAACTCCGCCACGTGCCGGAGTCATCTCCTCAGCGCTGTCGACCAGTTTGAGTTTTACCGGCAGATCCAGCGTTTTCCGATAATAATCCAATACCGTATAAGAGCCTGCAACAATAAAGGAGTGAGTTGAGCTCCCAAATGTCAGAAAACTTTTCAGAATAATTTCCGGCCCGATGCCGTGAGGGTCGCCAATTGACCAGACAATACGCATGTTCAGAGTCGTTTGTAAGCGTTGGCTATTTTCTCATCGGTTTTGACCCCTTTCAGCGCAAGCATAAGCAGCACGGGTTCAGGCAAAAGTATGAAAAACCCTGCTTCAGGTTTGTGTGTTATGGCGGCGCCAATAGTTTCGAAATGCAGGTTCAGAAAATGAGCGGCTGTAAGCCCTGCGAAAAGATCTGCAACGAAGAAAAGTATTGCCAGTGCAATCAACTTGCTCTGCACGATCCTGTTGTTAAAGAGAAAAATAGCAGTAATCGCCACAATGGCGGTCAGAGGAGAAAAGAGACGTCCAGCATAGCAAACTAAAGAATACCCGACAGTAGTAATCTCTGCCACTCCAAAATCGGAGATGAGATACACTTGGCCAGCGCTGAAGCTCCAGAAGGGAAAAAACATACTCGCCACAGCAAGCATGCCGACAAGGAGGAGATAGAGGTTTTGGATTCTGGCTATCATGGTTTCGTGCGTTTAGGAGTCAATAAAACATTTGAGCTAATATACATAATCAGAAGAAAAGAGTTTTGATGGAAAAATCGCAGGATGGAGCTGACCGATTTTAACAGAAGCGGCAAAAGGTTTCTTGTGATGGCCAGGAAGGGGATGAGCTGAATTTTATTTCATATATAACCATATAGCTTTGTTATTATATGGTTATATTATTTAACTACCAATATCCATACTTTTTCCCCCATATACCGAAGCGATTACCGACTTCTTGCGACTTGATTTCAGAAGGCCGATAGTGATTTTTTGTACGTCTATGGTGCAGGGTTTATTTGTCGAAGTACAGTCTGTTATTTTAATCATCTTTAATTCATCAATAAAATATGATCAGTAAATCAGCAGTTGGAGCGGCTCTTCTGGTCGGGCTCTTTGGACCATTGACGGTATTTGCTACTAACGGCATGAACCTCGAAGGGTATGGCGCTAAATCCCATGCTCTTGGTGGGGCCAGCATGGCCTTTGACACTGGCAACTCCGCCGCGATGAATAACACGGCAACGCTTGGCCTGATGAAAAATGGCCAGCAAGAGCTTGGCTTCGGTATCAGGGGGCTGCATCCAGATATTAGCGTCAGTTATGGGCCTTTATCGGATACATCGGATGGAACTGCATACTACATGCCATCACTTTCTTATATGAGAAAAGATGGTAACATTGCCTGGGGCGCAGCCTTCCTTGCCCAGGGAGGAATGGGTACTGAGTATGGTAATAATTCGCCTTTGTTTCAGGGAGGGTATTCTATGCTGAATACTCTGGTTTCAATGAGTGGAAAGGAGATACGTTCGGAAGTGGGCGGTGGAAGGCTGATGTTTCCGCTTGCCTGGAACATTACACCAAATACGACGATTGGGGCATCTCTTGATCTGATTTGGACGAGCATGGATCTGCAGATGGATATGGACGGAGCGCATTTTCTGGGGATGATTGGAGGGCAGGGAGGGTCTGTCAGCGGGTCGATGTATACTGCTCTTGGTGGTATGATGGTTCCAGGTGGGGCTGTTACCGATATCAATTATCTTCGTTTTGATTTTTCCAATAACAGCTCATTTATTGGCGAAGCCATAGGGTATGGCACAGGAGCGAAGATCGGCATGACCCATCGATTCAGCGAAGTACTCACCGTTGGAGGAAGTTACCATACCAGAAGCTTGATCTCCGATCTTGAAACCTCAAAAGCGACACTCTCTTTTGCGGGTACTGGCAGTGCATTTTCAGGCTCAAATCCGGTTTCCGTGACTGGAACGATCAAGGTTATGGATTTTGAATGGCCCTCTATTCTTGCTGCCGGATTTGCACTTTACCCTGATGAACGATGGATGATTGTTGGAGATGTCAAGTATATCGATTGGTCAACAGCCATGAAAAGATTTTCAATGTCGTTTGTTGCAGACAACTCTGCCGCGAATGGAGGTTTTGTCGGTCAGATACTTGATGTGGAGATGAAACAGGAGTGGAAAGATCAGGCGGTTTTCTCGATAGGCGCTCAATACAAGGCAACCGATCGTCTCGCGCTGCGTGCCGGAGCGAGCTTTTCGACAAATCCAGTGCCCGACAGCTATCTCAACCCCCTGTTTCCGGCAATTACCAAAAACCATTATACTGGTGGCTTTGGTTATCGTATGACGGATACATCGACCGTTGCCGCTGCGCTTTCCCTGGTGCCGAAGGTGTCAGCGACCAACATTGACGGGATGGCTATCAGTCACAGCCAGATCAACTGGTCACTTAACTATACGCATTCACTGTAGTAGCGTGCCGCCGTTACCATAAAACGATCAGATAGCTTTTTATGGGTGATTTCTTTTGCAATTCCCAATATTTTTTAATTAATTGCGACAACCTGTTAGTAATATGGTGATATAATGTTTATGCTGTGCGCCATAAGAATATTTTCCCTTTCGTCTGCGCTTAGTTCCCGATTTTTCTTTATGAAGTCATGCTTGGTCTGATTTTTCTGGTCAAGTGTCTTACAATTATTTAGAGCCAACCACTCCATGAATTACGGTTTCGTTATTGATGCCCGAAAGTGTATCGGATGTCATGCGTGTACGGTCGCATGTAAATCTGAAAACCAGGTACCCCTCGGAGTAAACCGCACCTGGGTGAAATATGTTGAAAAGGGAACATTTCCCGACAGCAGAAGATATTTTACTGTTCTTCGGTGCAACCATTGCGCGGAACCGCCCTGTGTCGATATCTGCCCTGTTGAGGCCCTGCATCGTCGCGATGATGGCATCGTTGATTTCGATCAGCGTCGCTGTATCGGTTGCAAAGCCTGTTCTCAGGCCTGTCCTTATGGCGCGCTCTATATGGATCCAGAGACTCATACCTCTGCGAAATGTAATTATTGTGCGCATCGAAAAGAGGTTGGGCTTAATCCAGCCTGTGTTGCGATTTGTCCACAGCAGGCAATTATTGCTGGTGATCTTGATGATCCAAGGAGTGCAATAGCTATGCTTGTGGCAAAAGAGCAGACTATGGTGCGAAAGCCGGAAAAAGGCACTTCCCCCAAGCTTTATTATATCAATGGAGATGGAGCTTCGCTTGATCCTCTGGAGGTTTCGGAGGTCAACGGATATCTCTGGAGTGAGCAGTCACGCGGAGTTGGCCATTTTGCAGGCAAGCACTTTGTTAAACCGGCCAAAAAATTGCTTCCATCATCCGGCATTGATGGAAAACCAAAGGCCAGAAAGGTGTATGATATTCCTTCAAAGGGAGTTGTCTGGGGCTGGGAAGTTCCCGCTTATGTCTGGTCGAAGGCTGTTGCTTCTGGACTGTTTCTTCTGATGTTTGTATTGCAGACGTTGCTGATGCACACAATGCCAGATTCCCTGCAATGGGCCGTATGGGCGACATCACTACTTTTTCTTGCTCTTACGGGAGGATTTCTTGTCAAGGATCTTGATCGTCCAGAGCGTTTCTCCTCGGTGATGCTTCGTCCGCAATTCGGTTCATGGCTTACGAAGGGCGGGTTGACGATTGGTGGATTTGGTGCTTTTCTTGCCTTGTGGGGAGTTGCAAAATATTTTCAGTTGCCACTTCTCGAAACCATATCGATGTGGTGCGGAGGGATTTTTGCCCTGTTGACTGCGATCTATACCGCCTTTCTTTTTGGTTCAGCAAAGGGGAGAGACTTCTGGCAAAGCCCGATGCTTCTGTTGCACATGTTCCTGAACTCGCTGCTTGCGGGAGGTTCTGCCATGCTTGTTCTTGACCTTTTGACAGGAAGCGCTTCCGGTCTTTCTGAAACGCTCCGCCCTGCTCTTGCCGGTGGTTTTGTTCTCCACATTCTTGTCATGCTTTCAGAGCTTTTAGGCAAGCATCCCTCGAAGTCTGCAGAGCGTGCTGCGGAGGTGATTTTGCATGGCACACTGAAACAACAGTTCTGGATTGGCAGTTTCATGCTGGGCAATGTGCTTCCTTTTTTATTGTGTTTTGTTTTTGCGAATCCTGTCATCCTTGCAGTCGCCGCCATTTTTGGACTTTGTGGTGTCTTCTACACAGAAAAAGTCTGGATTCATGCGCCGCAAACAGTCCCGTTAAGTTAAACAAGTGCTGGAGAAACTATGAGTTATACCCATAAACCAACAGTTATTGAAACTATAGCAGAGAAGCTGCATCTTATCCCTGATCTCCATACTGAAGGTGAAGGCCCAGCAGCGAAAAGTGCCACCACTGATGGCAGTCAGGTTAACTGTCCACCTCCCGACCAGTGGGACAACTGGGTGGAGTACGATTCCAAAAGCTGGCCTGAACGCAAGTCAAAAGAGTATATGATTATTCCGACAGCCTGTTTCAATTGTGAGGCAGGTTGTGGACTTCTGGCTTATGTTGACAAGGAGACCATGACGATGCGCAAGCTGGTCGGCAATCCCTATCATCCGGCAAGTCGAGGCAGAAACTGTGCAAAAGGTCCTGCGACGCTCAACCAGATTGAGGATACCGACAGAGTGCTCTATCCAATGAAACGCTCGGGAAAAAGAGGTGGTGGCAAATGGGATAGAGTGAGCTGGGACAGTGTGCTTGATGACATTGCAGGAAGAATGCGCAAGGCTATTCAGGAGGGTCGCAACAATGAAATCTCTTACCATGTCGGACGTCCCGGTCATGAAGGGTTCATGGAGTGGGTACTCAGGGCATGGAACGTGGACGGTCATAACAGCCATACCAATGTTTGTTCATCGGGAGCTCGTTTTGGTTACGCTATATGGGAAGGATTAGATCGCCCATCTCCCGATTATACCAATGCTAAATTTATGCTTCTCGTCAGTGCCCACCTTGAGTCGGGGCACTATTTCAATCCTCATGCCCAGCGCATTGTAGAGGCAAGGATGAAAGGCGCGAAACTTGCCGTACTTGATCCTCGTCTTTCAAACACGGCCAGCATGTCGGACTACTGGATGCCGAGTTTTCCAGGCAGTGAGCCAGCTATCTTGCTTGCCATGGCAAAGGTTATTATTGATGAGGGGCTCTACAACCGCGACTATCTTGAAAACTGGGTGAACTGGAAGGAGTATCTGCAGCAGGATTACCCGGGAACTCCAGTGACTTTTGAAAATTTTATTGAGGCGCTGAAAAAAGAGTACAGCATCTATACTCCGGAGTATGCAGAAAAAGAGAGTGGAGTCAAGGCTGCAATGATTGTTGAGGTGGCCCGCAAAATAGGTGAGGCTGGTACGCAGTTTGCCACGCATGTGTGGCGCAGCGCAAGCAGTGGTAACCTTGGAGGCTGGGCAGTCTCTCGCACCCTCCATTTCCTGAATGTTTTGACCGGCAGCGTTGGTACGCCCGGCGGAACTTCGCCAAGCGCATGGAACAAGTTCCACCCGGATGTTCATGCCAAACCAAAACCTCAGACCTTCTGGAACACACTCCAACTGCCGGATGAGTATCCTCTTGCCCACTTTGAGCTAAGCTTTTTGCTACCCCATTTTCTTAAAGAGGGCCGTGGTAAACTTGATGTCTATTTTACCAGGGTGTTCAATCCTGTATGGACCTATCCTGATGGTTTTTCATGGATAGAGGCCTTGGAAGATGAGTCGAAAATAGGTCTCCATGCAGCGCTTACTCCAACCTGGAGCGAAACTGCCTATTTTGCCGATTACGTACTCCCTATGGGGCATTCCGCTGAACGGCATGATCTGCTCAGTTATGAAACTCATGCAGGCAAGTGGGTGGCTTTCCGTCAACCGGTTCTTCGAGTTGCCCATGCGAAGATGGGACATCCTGTACAATATACCTGGGAAGCAAATGTTGGTGAGGTGTGGGAAGAGGATGAGTTCTGGATTGAGCTGACCTGGAGGATTGATCCGGATGGAAGCCTTGGTATAAAACAGTATTGCATGTCACCTTACCGTCCTGGTGAAAAGATAACTATAGAAGAGTATTACCGTTATATCTTTGAGCGTGTTCCAGGTCTTCCTGAAACGGCAGCTAAAGAAGGGCTCACACCGCTGGAGTATATGCAGAAGTATGGAGCTTTCGAGGTTGAAAGTAATGTCTACAAGGTCAATGAAAGAGCTCTGTCGCAGGCAGATATGCAGGGTTCAGCAGTGCAGCAGGGTACAGGTCTGATAACCAAAAATGGTAAATCAGTCGGTGTTCAGGTTGATGGTGTAAATTGCACAGGTTTCCCGACTCCATCCCGCAAGCAGGAGTTTTACTCCAGGACAATGGTCGACTGGAAGTGGCCTGAATACCGTCTTCCAACCTACATTAAAAGCCATGTGCATCAGGAGATCATGAACCGGAGCAAGGGTGAATTTGCGCTTGTCCCGACATTTCGTCTTCCTGTCTTGATTCACTCTCGTTCCGGCAATGCCAAATGGCTTGCTGAGATTGCTCACCGAAATCCGGTCTGGATGAATGCCTCGGATGCAAAGAGTCTTGGTTTTGAAGATGGTGATCTCATTCGAGTGAATACAGATATCGGCTTTTTCATCAACCGTGTATGGGTTACAGAAGGGATTCGACCCGGCGTGGTTGCCTGTTCGCACCACATCGGTCGCTGGCGTCGGGAACAGGATCCTGCTGCCAACCGTTGGTCAACCAACCGGGTGGAGATCAAGCGTGAAGGTGGCGGAAAATGGAAAATGAGAGTTGAAGAGAGCATTGAGCCCTATGAGAGCAGCGATCCTGATTCAACGCGAATCTTCTGGTCTGATGGTGGCGTGCACCAGAACATCACCTTCCCGGTTCATCCTGATCCGATCAGCGGAATGCACTGCTGGCATCAGAAGGTGCGTATCGAAAAAGCGCATGAAGAGGATCGTTATGGCGATGTGTTTGTCGATACAGAGCGTTCACACCAGATTTACAAGGAGTGGCTTGCCATGACAAGGCCAGCGCCGGGCCCTGATGGTCTTCGCCGTCCTCTCTGGATGGGTCGCCCATTCAGGCCTGATGAAAAGACTTTTTACATCTCTTAAACTTGATACAGTAATGAATCAAAGAGGTTATAGAGCATTCAGCTCCATTTTTCTTCTGACTCTGTTCTCTGCGTTGCTGCTGTTGTCACCGGCAGCGGCATTTGCTGTACAGGCTCAACCACCTGTACAGACGGAATGGTGGGTTTGGGAGATAGCACTCTTCGTCTTTTCATTTTTTCTTGGGATTATCGCCGTTATTGCAGGGGTTGGCGGTGGGGTGCTGTTTGTTCCGATCGTCAGCAGTTTTTTTCCCTTCCACATCGACTTTGTCAGGGGAGCGGGATTGCTGGTAGCACTTTCCGGAGCCCTTTCTGCGGGCTCTCCCTTGCTGAAAAAGGGACTTGCCAATCTCAAGCTGGCTCTTTCCATGGCACTAATTGCCTCTATCAGCTCAATAGCAGGAGCTATGGTCGGGCTGGCCATGCCGGAAAATGTTGTGCAGTTATCACTTGGTGCTACAATTCTCGGTATTTCCGTGATTATGCTGCTTTCAAAAAACTCTGCATATCCTGAAATATCTGAGCCAGATACGCTTTCAAAAATATTACATATCTATGGTATCTATTACGATGAACAGCTTAAAAAAGATGTCAGTTGGCAGATCCATCGCACCCCTGTTGGAATTCTTCTGTTTATTGTGATTGGATTCATGGCTGGTATGTTCGGGCTTGGCGCTGGATGGGCAAATGTACCAGTATTCAACCTTGTTCTTGGGGCGCCTCTGAGAGTTTCCGTGGCCACAAGCATTTTTGTACTCTCTATCAATGATACTGCAGCCGCATGGGTCTATCTGCACAAGGGAGCGGTACTCCCTCTTATTGCAGTTCCATCAATTGCCGGGATGATGATAGGGACAAAAATTGGTGCCAGACTGCTGACAAAGGTTCATACTCGTGTTGTCAGAAAGCTTGTTATCACACTCCTGGCTGCTGCTGGATTAAGAGCTCTCTTAAAAGGATTCGGAATCTGACTTTAAACATATACGATGAAACAAGAACTTCATGCAAACAGGGTTCAGTTGAGCTATGCCACTGTTCTCTTCTGGACTTCGACTTTAGGAATTATTTTTATTATTGCAGGCTATCTGACCTATGTCCTTCAGTTGCTTCCCTCGGCGGTTTCTCCCGCTGAGGTTGCTTTGCATTGGCATCTTCGGGCAGCAGAGTTGCACAAAGTGGTTGCTGTTCCTTCAGGATGGGATTGGCTTACTCAGTTGGGTCGGGGTGATGTCATCAGTTACGCTTCAATTGTCTATCTTTCATCGGTGACCATGTTCTGTCTTGCTGTTATTATTCCTGCTTTTGTTAAGGAAAAAGATTTCATTTATACCGTTTTAACATTGCTTCAGGTTACAGTTCTTCTTTTTGTCGCAGCAGGGGCTTTTTCAGGAGGACATTGACAATCCTGAAACTTATGCGATTGGTCTCGCGAGACAGATTTAATTATTTAATACAAACGTAAACAAAGAAAATAACCATGGCTGATACAAAAAAACTTGCAATTATTGCATCCCAGGGGTCACTTGACTGGGCATACCCTCCATTTATCCTTGCTTCAACAGCCGCAGCCATGGATATGGAAGCGGTCATTTTCTTTACTTTTTACGGCTTGCCATTGCTTAAAAAGGAGATTGAGGCAAAAGTCTCTCCTCACAGTAATCCGGCAATGCCCATGAAAATGCCGTTTGGCAGCAAGGAGTTTCAGTCGATTAACTGGCCGATTCCAAACATCATATCAGGGAATGTCCCTGGTTTCGACAATATGGCGACCATGCTGATGAAGGAGACTTTCAAAAAGAAAGGAGTTGCTACAATTGAACAGCTTCGGGGAATGTGTCAGGAGTTCGGTGTTCGCTTTATTGCATGCCAGATGACCATGGAGGTTTTCGGCTTTGAAAAAGAGGAGTTCATTGACGGAGTTGAATACGGCGGTGCGGCAACTTTTCTTGAATACGCGGCTGATGCCAATATTTCGCTTTTTATCTGACATAAAAATTTCCTGATTATGGTGCGTTATATTGAACTTATTCGGCACTGTTTATCAGATATTCAAGAAATTATGCCTTGGGATCTCGTTGATCGTATGAAAGCGAACCCCGATCTGCTGGTTCTTGATGTTCGAGAACCTTATGAATTTGATGCCATGCATATTGCCGGTTCAATGAATATTCCAAGGGGTATTCTTGAATCTGCCTGTGAATGGGATTTCGAGGATACTGTACCTGAATTAGTGAAAGCCAGAAAGCGTGAAGTTGTTGTTGTTTGTCATTCCGGTCACCGCAGTATTCTTGCCGTCCACTCCATGCAGTTGCTTGGTTATGAAGATGTTGTCTCTTTACGGACAGGGTTGAGGGGCTGGAATGATTATGAAGAGCCCCTTGTGAGCAGCGCAGAAACAATTGTTGTTTCTGCTGAGACGGATGATTATTTTGTTGCCAGGTTGCGGCCCGAACAAATGGCACCGAGGGGCTGAAATGGTTTGAGCAATTTCTAACAATAATAAAAATAAGGAGTATTTAAATGAGCGAGGTTGTTTGCAACATGGAGCTGAATTGCGAAGGTTTAAATTGCCCTTTACCAATTCTGAAGACAAAAAAAGCTATTGATTCACTGAACAGTGGCGAGATACTGAAAATGATTGCTACCGATCCTGGTTCTGTCAATGATATGGCCTCATGGGCAAAACGTACTGGACACGAATTGGTATCGCACACTGAAGCAGCGAACGTCCATACTTTCTTGATCCGGAAGAAGTAAGAGGGTAATGCCTCCTCAATGCAATCTCCCCCGGTTGATGATATCCGCAGCCTGGAAGAGTTCAGGCAAGACAATGGTCAGCCTGGGTATATTGCGGTATCTTGCTCATCAGGGAGTTGCTGCCAGCAGTTTCAAGAAAGGTCCGGATTATATTGACCCTTCATGGCACAAGCTGGCAAGTGGAAGCGAGTGCTATAATCTTGATCCTTACCTGATGGGGAGTGAGGCGTGTCTCGATTCATTTCATAGAAATATCAGCGAGGATGGTACCACTATCGCTCTTGTCGAAGGTAATCATGGCCTTCATGATGGTCTCTCCCTTGATGGCTCTGACAGCAGCGCTGGCCTCGCGCTGATGCTTGATATGCCGGTGTTGCTGGTGGTTGACAGCAGAAAATCAAACCGGGGGTTAGCAGCGCTTGTTATGGGCATGCAGGCGATGTCGCCCAGGGTGAATATTTGTGGTGTAATATTAAACCAGATAAAAAGTTTACGTCAGGGGGAAAAGCAGAAACAGTCGATTGAGCATTATTGCAAGCTGCCCGTGTTGGGGATGATTCCTTCTGACAGTGCGCTGATTATTCCGGAAAGGCATCTTGGACTTACAGCAGTTGGAGAGATGGCTGATGCCAGCAAGTTTATTGAGGGTGCGGCAGAAGCTGTTGACCGTTATTGTGATATGAAGGCAGTGCTTGAGCTCTTTTATAAGGCACCTCCAATGGATATACGGAAGAGTGAGAGCTCAGTGAAGAGAATGTCGGTAAAAGCAAGGATAGGGGTCTTTATGGATGCGGCCTTCTGTTTTTACTATCCTGACAATTTGAGGGCATTAAGGGAAAACGGCGCTGAGCTTGTGTTCATTAATTCATTTACCTCTCATGCGTTGCCTGATGTCGATGCTCTCTATCTTGGCGGAGGGTTCCCTGAATCATTCTTTGAAATGTTAAGCTCAAACAATGGGCTTTTGAAAGATGTTCGTGAACATGCAGAGGCGGGTATGCCGGTTTATGCAGAGTGTGGAGGCTTTATTTATCTTTGTCGTAATGCAACCTGGGGAGGCAGAACGTATCCTCTTGCCGGTATACTTCCATTTGAAATCGGGTTTGGGCATATTCCTGCCGGGCATGGATATCTTGATTTGAAGAGCAGCAGAGATTCGCCCTGGTTCAGAAAGGATGAACGGGTCAAGGCGCATGAGTTTCACTATTCCCGAGTGCTTGCGCCTGCAGGGGAGACTCTTTTTCAGTTTGAGGTTATCCGGGGGGCAGGAATAACGGGAAAACGTGATGGCGCGCTTCATCAGAATCTTTTTGCATCGTTTGCACATCTGCATGCAACAGGTAACCCCGAGTGGGCTGAGAGGTTTGTTCAGCTTGCGTCCGAATTTAAAACGAATGGATGCAGCTATCAGATATAGTCATTCATGAGCGTTTGCAATCAGTAATTTTATTCTGTGAGTTTTAAAAACAACTTCTTCGTTTTTAACTATATTGACATATAGTTTTTTATTATCTTGTTGTCAGATTTTTGTTTTTTGTATAAGTTCGGAGCTACTTACCCAAGGTCACTGTTCTTGCCTGAGGGTTTGAAATTCGACTCATATTATCTAATATCTAAAGGAGTACAGCATGGCAATTGAAGTTAATGGTGGCCGTTATGAAACGGATGAGAATGGATATCTTGTCAATCTTGATGACTGGTCGGAGGATGTAGCCCTTGTTTTAGCTCAGGGTGAGGAAATTGAGATGACAGAGTCCCATTGGGATCTTGTTAAATTCCTAAGAAATTATTACGAGGAGTACCAGATAGCCCCTGCCGTCAAGGTGCTGACCAAGGCAGTTGCTACAGAGAAAGATATGGATAAAAAAGCTGCATCAGAGTTTCTTTATGGGCTTTTTCCGAAAGGTCCAGGATTGCAGGCCTGTAAAATTGCCGGGCTGCCGAAACCTACGGGTTGCGTTTAAGAGACGGAAAGAGGTTTGCTGATCCCAATTTACTGTGAATCAAAGGAGGTAATAATGGAAGGCGCTCAAAAGGCTGCTTCAGATGAAGTGATACGCGGGAAGGACGGAGGTGTGGATGAAACCGGGACTTTTTTAAATCCTACCCCAATGCTTGATGAACTGGAAAAGGGCCCATGGCCAAGTTTTATTTCCGGGTTCAAGGAGCTTGCTGAAAGAACAGAAAAACCCATGTTGCGTGGGGTTATGGATCAGCTTGAGTACTCTTACAATACCAAAATGGGGTACTGGAAGGGTGGTCTTGTGACTGTGGATGGATATGGTGCTGGAGTTATCACACGCTATTCCATGATCAAGGAGAAGTTTCCTGAAGCTGCTGAATTTCACACCATGCGAATTCAGCCTGCACCGGGTCTCCACTATAATACCGATATGCTTCGGGGGCTTTGTGATACATGGGAGAAGTTTGGCAGTGGGATCATTACCCTGCATGGACAGACTGGTGACATTATGCTGCAGGGTATTGAGCAGGGTAAGGTTCAGGCCTGTTTTGATGAACTCAACCAGGCTGGGTGGGATCTCGGAGGAGCTGGTGCCGGTATGCGTACTGCGGTCTCGTGTATTGGGCCTGGTCGTTGCGAGAATGCCTGCTACGACAATCTCAAGTGTCATCTCACGCTTCTCAAACATTTTATAGGACAGGTTCATCGTCCGGAGTGGAACTATAAGATCAAGTTCAAGTTCTCCGCATGTCCAAATGATTGTACCAATGCAATCATGCGCTCAGATCTCGCCGTTATCGGAACCTGGAAAGATGCAATACAGGTTGAAAGGGAAGAGGTTCAGGCTTGGGTTAAGGAGAACGGGGTAGACACCCTGGTAAACCAGGTTATCAATCTTTGCCCGACCCGTGCGATATCGCTGAAAGAGGGGGAGATGGTCATTGACAGCAGGGATTGTGTTCGTTGTATGCACTGCCTGAATGTTATGCCCAAGGCTCTCTCGCCAGGCAAGGATCGGGGAATATCATTGTTGATGGGCGGCAAAAATACGCTGAAGGTTGGCGTTAACATGGGTTCGCTCATTGTGCCGTTTATGAAGATGGATACCGACGAAGATATTGAAGAGTTTACAGAACTTGTGGAAGGGATTATTGATTGGTGGGATGACAATGGGCTTGATCATGAAAGGATCGGTGAAACCATTGAGCGCGTTGGTTTGAAGCTTTTCCTTGAGGGAGTTGGCCTCGAAGCTAACATTAATATGGTGACAAGGCCTCGCGACAATCCATACTTCAAGGCGAAGTATTGAGCCTTCAGTCAGATCTGTAAATGAATTCAACTCTCTCAATGAGGTAAGAAAAAAACCTCAAAAGGAAGGAAAAATTTAAGGAATAAATCAATATGAGCAGTCCTGAACAAAAGTGGAAAACCGTAGAGTCGGGGCCTCACGCTTACGAGGAGGCCTTGCATCCGGTTGTAAGAAAAAATTACGGAAAATGGAAATATCATCTTATTCCAAAGCCGGGAGTGCTGAAACATGTCGCAGAAAGTGGAGATGTTATCTATACTGTTCGGGCGGGAACTCCTCGTCAGGATACGGTCGATATGGTACGACGGCTTTGTGATATTGCCGATAAATACTGCGACGGTTATCTTCGGTTTACGGTACGCAACAATGTGGAGTTCCTCACTCCCAGCGAAGCGAATGTTGAGCCGATGATCCGCGAACTGGAGGCGATGGGTTTTCCGGTGGGTGGAACAGGGATGTGCGTCTCTTCAGTTTCTCACACACAGGGTTGGCTTCATTGTGATATTCCGGCGACAGATGCTTCCGGAGTTGTTAAATCAATGATGGACACGGTCTTCAATGAGTTCAAGAGCATGCAGATGCCGAACAAGGTGAGGCTCTCCACCTCCTGTTGTGCAATCAACTGTGGTGGCCAGGCAGATATTGCTGTGGTTATCAAGCATACCCGTCCTCCGAGAATCAATCATGATCATCTCGCTACAATTTGTGAATTACCAAAAGCTGTTACCCGTTGTCCGGTGGCTGCAATACGTCCGACAGTGGTTAACGGCAAACGCTCCCTGATGGTCGATGAGGAAAAATGTATCTGCTGTGGTGCCTGTTTTGGCGCTTGCCCGGCCATGGAGATCAACCATCCAGAGCATTCGAAATTTGCCGTCTGGGTTGGTGGCAAGAACAGCAATGCCCGTTCAAAACCATCAACAATGAGTATCGTGGCACACAATCTGCCGAACAATCCACCGAGATGGCCTGAAGTCACTGAGGTTCTTGGTAAAATTCTTACTGCGTACAAAGAGGGTGGACGTCCCTGGGAACGAGTCGGGGAGTGGATTAACCGGATTGGGTGGAAGCGCTTTTTTGAAGAAACAGGACTTACTTTTGATGACGATATGATTGATAGCTATCGTCATGCAAGAACTACGTTCAATCAGTCTGCTCATGTTCGCTTTTAGATTATAGGAGATTATTCATGAAGGTAGAATCCAATCCAATTCTCGATTTCGCGACATCTTATGTCTTTCCGAAATACAGCGAATTGACGGGAACTGAAAAAATCGTCGCATTTGGAGACCATAGTCACAAGTGTCCTGTTTATGTCAGCCAGCTTCCGCCATGTACGGCGGAGTGCCCGGCTGGAGAAAATATTCGCGGTTATCAGCGATTGCTGAACGGCGTCGACAAATCTGATGATGTATGGAAAGCAGCATGGGAGACGATTGTCGATGCAAATCCCTTTCCCGCAGTGATGGGGCGGATATGTCCACATCCCTGCCAGAACGCATGCAATCGTCAGTACCATGACGAGAGTGTTGCCATTAATGCGGTTGAGCAGGCGATTGGCAATTATGGTATTGAGGCGGATCTGCAACTACCCGGAGCAGGGGCTGATACAGGAAAGAGAGTAGCGGTTATTGGTGGTGGCCCGGCAGGGCTCTCCGCAGCATACCAGCTTCGTCGGAAAGGTCATGCCGTAACGATTTATGATGCCAATGAAAAATTGGGAGGCATGGTGCTTTACGGCATTATGGGCTATCGGGTTGATCGTAAAGTTCTTGAAAAAGAGATTCAGCGCATTATCAACCTTGGGGTTAAAACCAAAATGGGAGTTCGTGTTGGAACCGATATCTCCATTGAACAACTGAAACAAGAGTATGACGCTGTTTTTATTGCTCCTGGAGCACAGCGTGGTCGCTCTCTTCCGGTGCCAGGTTCTGCAGATACACCGGGTGTGACGAATGCCATTGATTTCCTGAGAAATTATGAAGTTCAGGGCGATGACATCACTATAGGAAAAAAGGTACTGATTATAGGTGACGGAAACGTCGCAATGGATGTCGCACGCCTTGCGCTTCGGCTTGGTTCAGAAGCTTCTGTTGTAGCAGGAGTTCCTCGAGAGGAGATGGCTTGTTTCCAGATAGAATTTGATGATGCGGTCAGGGAAGGTGCAGCCATGCATTATATGACCGGGGCACTTGAGGTAATAGCTGGTGAAGATGGTGTTCAAGGGTTACGCTGTGCCAGAATGGTTAAAAAAGTGAAAGGGGAAGATGGCTGGAATTCACCCATTCCTTTTTTCAGGTATAAAAACAGTGATGAAACTTTTGAAATCGAGGCAGATATGGTTGTTGCGGCTATTGGCCAGACAACTGATATGCAAGGTTTTGAACAGGTTACTGGTGGAGCTCCATGGCTTAAGGTTGATAGATATTTTCGCCTGCCAGGGCAAGAAAAACTCTTCGGTGGCGGAGATGCAATAAAGGTTGATCTGATTACGACTGCGGTCGGTCACGGACGCAAGGCTGCAAATTCTATTGATGCTTTCTTGAAGGGGATGCCTCTACCCGAGCAGGGTTATCGTGAGATAACAAAAGTTAATAAACAGGATGTTCTTTATTTTATCCATTCTGAGCAGGCAAAGAGAGAGACCATTGAGCTTGATGAGGTAGTCGGTAACCATGATGAGCTGCTCGTTGCGTTGACAGCAAGTGAGGCTAAAGCTGAGTCGGAACGTTGTATGAGCTGCGGGCTCTGCTTCGACTGCAAGCAGTGCGTCTCTTTCTGCCCACAAGAAGCGATTACCCGATTCAGGGATAATCCGCCGGGTGAAGTGGTCTATACCAACTATTCCAGATGTGTCGGGTGTCATCTCTGCTCACTGGTTTGTCCCTCCGGATATATCCAGATGGGAATGGGGGAGGGTCTTTAGGCCCGTTAGGCCCGGAGAAAAAACATGAAAACAAGGGGAGATAACGAATCTATGTCAGAAGATGTTATACAGCAGGTACAGGGGGCGGTTACTCGCTCCAGAAAATGGGCTGAAACGGGGTGGCCTGTCACTTTCGGGCCACGCAATGTAGAGGTGTCGTCCTTAAGTCAGGCTAAATCTCTGCCGAAGAATTTTGTTTTTCGACAGGAAGCGGTCAACTACTGGAACCAGGCGCAGCTTACCGGTAATGATGCGGCTGATTCGGGTCAGAAGGCGCTGGATGCACTGAAAAACGGCAATTTTGCTGCGGCTGAGAATGCACTTTATTTTTGCCAGTTTATAGAGAAGCCATTTGCAGAATATGCAAAAACATGGTTGCCTCTGTATGAAGCTACAAAAGAGAGGCTTTCCGGGCGTTGAACGGTTGGTGCATTTCGCTTGTTTACATAATTTTACAGAACTTATTGACGATGAAAATAGGAATTCTGCTCAAGGAGGGGCCGTACAACCATCAGGCGTCCGATACGGCCTTCAAGTTTGCTGAAGCTGCCATCAAAAAAGGACATACTGTTGATGCGGTTTTTCTTTACAACGACGGGGTGACTAATGTTACCAAACTCATGGATCCACCCCAGGACGATCGCAACATTGCAACTCGCTGGAGTGAGTTGAGCCAGAAGCATGGGTTTGAGGTACTTGCCTGCATAGCAGCCTCAAAACGACGGGGAATAAACGATGATGTTCTTGTGCAAGGTAGTGCAATCACAGGCCTTGGCACTCTTACAGACATTGCCATACGTAACGACAGACTGGTAACCTTTGGAGATTGATGCACATGGAAAACGAAAATATTAAAAAGATCATGCATGTCCTGCGACATGCACCGCATGGAACGATTTATACCTACGAAGGGCTGGAGATGATTCTGATCATGGCTGCTTACGAGCAGGATCTTTCTGTGGTTTTTATTGGTGACGGTGTCTATGCACTTAAAAAAAATCAGGATACTGCCGGCATCGGGATCAAAGGCTTTGCAAGGACTTTTATGGCTCTTGATGGTTATGATGTTGAAAAGCTTTATGTCGATAAACTTTCACTTGAAGAACGAGGCTTGACTGAAGATGATTTGGTTGTTGATGTTGAAGTCCTCGATGCTGAAGTGATTGGGGGCCTGATGAAGGAACAGGATGTCATTATTCACCATTGACCTTACGAAATTATGTTACATACCATCAATAAATCTCCCTTTGAGAACATTACTTTCGAAACCTGTATCAGGTTTTTGCTGCCAGGGGATCCCGTTCTTTTCATTGAGGACGGAGTTTATGCAGTTCAGGCAGGAAACAGGTTTTCAGCGATAATTGCAAACGTCCTTATAACTAATCCCGTATTTGCACTTCAACCCGATTTGGTTGCGCGTGGACTCACCGTTGTTACTGAGGGTGTACAATCTGTCGATTATGAAGGTTTTGTGGGGCTTGTCGAAGAACATCAGGTGAACAGTTGGCTTTAGGTTGTCAATTCGTTTCAGAATTATGAGATTGTTATGAACTATTCCATGAGTACAGAATGGGCATACCTCCTGCATGCCAATCGCGATGTGATTCTCGAACAGTGGCTTGAGCGTTCACTTGGCTTGTTTCCCGAAAAAATGGGTTATGACACCCCCGTTGCGGAGGCACTTGCTGAAGCTTTGGGGAAGGTGATCACTGGGCTTGAAGAGGGCAATCAGCGCTTCCGGGATGCTCTTGATGATGTCACCCGTATCCTTGCAGTACAAAACTTTCCGCCATCGAGGGCAATCTCAATTTTCTTTGAACCGAAAATAATATTGCGTGAGATGATGATGAAACCAACTATGGCGGAGAGGTTGACGCAGGAGGTACAGAACACATTTTCTTTACGTATTGATGAGCTTGTTCTTCAGGCATTTGATAGCTATATGCAACATCGTGAAAAAATAGCCCAGCTTAAAGTGGAAGAGGGGAGTCGTCGAATGTTTATGGCGTTGAGGAGGGCAGAGGCATGAAGAAAGTGTTAATGCCCCTCTTGATTGTACTGCTTCTTGCGCTTCTGCCCTACATTGGGGTGCAATACGCAGGGCTCTCTTATCTTTTTGGAGTTATTATACCCTATACGGCATTTGCGGTGCTTACTTTTGGTTTCCTCCTGCGATTGGTTGACTGGATCAGGAGACCAGTACCATTTCGTATTCCGACAACCTGCGGACAGGAGAAATCTCTTGACTGGATCAAACATAACAGATTCGAAAACCCTTCTCATTCCTGGGAAGTTGTTGTCAGGATGTTGTTGGAAGTGCTGTTTTTCCGCTCTCTTTTTCGCAATACAAAGGCTGAGCTTCACAAAGATGCCAATCTTGCTTATGGGTCACACAAATGGCTCTGGCTTGGTGGACTGGTGTTTCACTGGTCTTTTTTAGTGATCGTGCTTCGTCACTCACGCTTCTTTTTTGTCATGATTCCAGGTTTCGCTGAATTTATTACTCATGTTGACAGCTTTTTTGAGATTACCCTTCCTGCTTTTTATACCACAGACGCATTGATTCTTGCGGCTATCACCTTTCTTGTTGTTCGTCGGTTGACTGATGCTAAAATGCGTCTTATCTCATTGCAGACGGATTACTTTCCGCTTTTTCTGATTGCGGCCATTGTTGTGGTTGGAGTGCTCTTGCGATACGTTGTAAGGCTGAATATTATGCCAGTCAAAGACCAGATGTTGAGGCTGGTCAACTTCAGTTTTGATGCTCCGGGAGAAATCGGTGCTCTCTTTTATGTTCACCTTTTTCTTGTTTCTGTTCTTGCTCTCTATTTCCCCTTCAGCAAGCTTATGCATGCAGGAGCGATATTTTTAAGTCCTACTCGAAACCTGTGCAATAACAGCCGTCAGAAACGGCATGTTAACCCATGGAATGCTGATATCAAGTTCAGAACATACTCTGAATATGAGGATGATTACCGCGAGAAGATGAAAAAGGCCAATTTGCCCGTTGAAAAGGAATAAATATGTCGAAATACCTTCCTGACCTGTCCGAGCTGAAAAAAGAGTTCGACGAAAAGCCCAGTGTTCTCAAAGGAGACTATTCTCCTCGTGAGTGGTGGGATCTACCCGTAGAGTATCGTGACGGAAACTGGTGTTTTTCCGGTAAACCTGAGGTGCTTGATGACCTTGGTTTTGCCAATCCAAGAAAATGGGCTGCAACCGATCAAGACTGGCAACTACCTGCCGGGTGGCAGAAGATAATCAGTGACGGTTTGCAAAGCCGGCTGAAAAAGTATCGTTCGCTAAAGTTATTTCTTGATGCCTGTGTTCGTTGTGGAGCATGTGCTGACAAATGTCATTTTTTTCTTGGCACAGGCGATCCCAAAAATATGCCGGTTGTCAGGGCTGAGCTTCTTCGCTCGGTTTATCGCAACGATTTTCCTCTGGTCGAAAAAATACTGAAGGGTTTTTCCGGTTCCCGGAAGCTGACTGAAGAGGTGATCAAAGAGTGGCACATGTATTTTCATCAGTGTACAGAGTGTCGCCGCTGCTCGGTTTTCTGTCCCTTCGGGATAGATACGGCAGAGATAACGATTATGGTCAGGGAGCTGCTGCACCTGATAGGCGTGAATAACAACTGGATTCTTGGTCCGGTTTCGAACTGCAATCGCACTGGGAACCACCTTGGTATCGAGCCACACACCCTTGTGCAGAATATTAACTCTCTTGTTGAGGATATTGAAGATCTTACCGGTGTTGCCGTAGAGCCGACCTTTAATCGCAAAGGCGCAGAGGTTCTCTTCATTACTCCCTCTGGCGATGTTTTTGGTGATCCCGGCGTCTATACCATGATGGGTTATCTTTTGCTTTTCCATCACATCGGTCTTGATTACACCATCAGCACTTATGCTTCGGAGGGGGGCAATTTTGGTTTGTTCACTTCCAATGATATGATGAAGAAGTTGAACGCCAAGATGTATCATGAAGCAAAACGGCTTGGTGTGAAATGGATACTTGGTGGTGAGTGCGGTCACATGTGGCGTGTGGTGCATCAGTATATGAGCACGATGAATGGCCCTGCAGATTTTCTTGAGCAGCCGGTATCTCCGATCACCGGAACACGTTTCAGCAATGCAGCGGCTACAAAAATGGTGCACATCGCTGAATTTACCGCTGATTTGATCCACCACAAAAAATTGAAGCTTGATCCGAAACGTAATGATCATTTGCGGACAACATTCCATGACTCATGCAACGTTGCCAGAGGAATGGGTATGTTTGAGGAGCCTCGCTATGTGCTTCGTAACGTATGCAACAGTTTTCATGAAATGCCCGAAAATACCATCAGGGAGAAGACATTCTGCTGTGGTTCAGGAAGTGGTCTGAATGCTGAGGAGTACATGGATATTCGGATGAGGGGAGGGTTTCCAAGAGCGCATGCAGTCAGGTATGTCAAGGAGCGTCACAAAGTTGACTCTCTTGTGACAATCTGTGCTATTGATCGTGCAAGTCTTCCACCTCTTATGAAGTACTGGAATCCAGGTGTTTCAGTGTATGGTCTCCATGAACTTGTTGGCAATGCGCTTGTCATGCAGGGGGAGAAGAAGAGAACAACTGATTTGAGAGAGAACACCATGGCTGGTTTTGAGGATGGAGGTGATGATGAAGAGTAGTAAATTCATTTTGATGGTGGCCGTTGCTGCTCTTTCTCTTTTTGCAGTGCTCAATGTTTTCAGGAATGGGGAGGCTGAGACATCGCAGAAACCTCTCCCTAGCGTTTCAGCTATCGACAGCACCAAGTGCATCGCTCCTGCATCGTTTATGCGTGCCAACCATATGCAGGTGTTGCATGCCTGGGAGAAATCAGTAGTGCGAGAAGGAGATCGAGTGCATATCGCCGCAAATGGGAGCCGATTCCAGAAGAGCCTGGGGACTTGTCTTGGTTGTCATAACAACCGGCTTTTCTGCTTCAACTGTCATAGCTATGCCAATGTTAAACCAAAGTGCTGGAATTGTCATCTCTCGCCGATGGAAACACCATGATGAATGAACAACGAAGAGAATTTATCAAAAAAACCGCATTAGGGGTTTTTGCCGGGCTCGGTGTCGCATCCGGGCTTGTACCTGCGTTTTCGCTTGAAAAAACAGCTCTTCCCGTCTGGGATGAAAAGCCAGTTCCGGGAAAAATTCGCTGGGGCATGGTGATAGATACGCGTCAATGCAAGGAGGGTTGTCAGCAGTGTGTTACTGCATGCCATCATGAGCATAACGTGCCTGCCTTCAAGAACAGGAAAGAGGAGATCAGGTGGATCTGGAAAAACTCATACAAGAATGTTTTTCCAACTGCAACCAATTCCGCTGTCAGTAAAGAGATTCAAAACCGCTCTTTCCTCTCGTTGTGCAACCATTGCGCCGATTCTCCCTGTACACAAATCTGCCCGACCGGAGCAACGTTTAAACGCTGGGATGGTATCGTTGAGATTGATTATCATCGTTGTGTTGGATGTCGTTTCTGTATACCAGCATGCCCTTATGGCTCACTGAGTTTTAACTGGCAGGATCCACGGACAGCGATTGTTGATCCGGTTACTGCATACCCGACAAGGGAGCAGGGTGTCGTTGAAAAATGCAATTTCTGTTCCGACAGGCTTGTCAAAGGCTTGCTGCCTGCATGTGTTGACGCGTGTCCCGAACAGGCTTTTACTTTTGGCGATATGAACGATCCCGTCTCAGATATTCGCGTAGTGCTGGAAAGCAATGTCACGATGCAGAGAAAGCCAGAGTTGGGAACCAAACCTTCAGTTTTTTACATTATTTAACGTTTTCCCATGATTGAGAAAGCTCTGAAAGGAAACCGCAGTTACTGGATCTGGATAGTATTCCTTGTTACTCTTGTTGCTTCAGGCCTTTCTGCCTATTATCAGCAGAGATGGTTCGGGCTTACTGTTACCGGTATGGGGCGTGAGGCAAGTTTTGGGATTTATACAGCACAACTCACCTTTCTCCTTGGTGTAGCGGCTTCCGCTGTTATGGTTGTTTTTTCCTTCTCTCTGCGTCGGCAGAAGGAGTTGGCAAAAACAGTTATCATTGCTCTCTTCATGGCAGTATCAGCAGCCTTGATGAGTATGCTGTTTGTTGTTGCTGATATGGGAAAGCCTGATCGTGTACTGAATATCATTTTCTTTCCAAATCCCCGCTCTCTGGTTTTCTGGGATCTTCTGTTGCTTTCGGGTTATCTTGCCACCAGCCTTATCTCCGGTTGGGCAATGCTTGGCGCTGAGCATAAGGGGGTGCCGCCATCTGCTTGGGTGACGTCGGTCATGTATCTCTCAATTCCTTTGGCATTCGGTATAGCTACTATTTCGGCAGTTCTCTATGCGGGCTTGCCTGGTATCAATCTTTGGTTGACGGCCGTGCTTGCCATCCGTTTTATAGCTTCTGCCTTGGCGGCAGGCATGGCGTTGTTGATTTTGGTTACTCTTATGCTGAAGGAAACTACAGGGTTTGATGCCGGAAAAGAGGCAAGAGAGAAGCTTGCCATGGTAGCAACTTACGCAGGGATAGCCAATGTTTTGCTGCTTGGGGTTCAATTTATTACTACCACCTATAGCAATCTTCCATGGATGTGGTTTTCCCTCATTATTGGTGTTGTTTCGGTTACTATTCTCCTTCTTCCAGCACTAAGAAAATCGCAACTGTTGTTTGTTGGAGCATGTACCGCTCTTGTCCTCTCCGTGTGGGTTGACAAGAGCGCCGGGTTAATGATTGGAGGAGAGCTTGTTCCTGCACCGCTCGGATCAATTGTTGCGTATGCACCAACGTCAACGGAACTCTTTGTTGTCGTTGGAATTTGGAGTCTTGGTACCATGTTGTTTACGGCCCTGTTAAAGGTTGTCGTTGCCGTAAAGGTTGACAATGAAGGTTGATTGTTTGCCGAAGTTTTCTGTTTTGAAATTTATTTTCCAAAGGGCTTCCTGCTATTCTGGTATGCAGGAGGCCATTTTTTTTGATGGAAGCTCCTTGTCATGGGAGTTTTTACTGTAAAAGGAGAGATCATGAAGAGTTTTCTGCCACTGAATATCAGGATAGATAACAAGAAAATTCTCTTTGTTGGCGGTGGTAAAATTGCACTCCACAAGATTAAAACGGTTGGGCAGTACACCCGTAATATCACCATTGTTTCACCGGACATTCAGGATGAGTTGCATCAGATGGGATTCACAGAGATTCGTAAAGAGTATGGCACTTCAGATCTTGAAGGATTTTTTCTTGTCTATGCCTGCACCAACAACCTTGAGGTGAACCGAAGGATAAAAAACGATGCGGCTGATTACGGAATTCTGGTCAATGTTGTTGATAACAGGGAGTTGTCAGATTTTATCTCACCAGCGGTTATTAAGCAAGACGAGATGACGATTGCGGTCTCTTCAAATGGTGAAAATGTAAAAAAGTCAGTTGAGTGGCGGAACAAACTGAAATCCATCGTGGAACGTAGTGATTTCTGAATCACTTGTTATAATAAGAGGAATCAAGTCATGAATAAGAGAGCAGATAGTGCTATACTGGTCCCGGAGCCGCAGAAAAGGGGGTATGTCTATATTATCGGTGCTGGTCCAGGTGATCCGGAACTGCTGACCGTAAAGGCCGCCAGGGTTTTGCATGAGGCTGATGTTATCCTTTATGATGATCTGGTCAGCAGTGACCTTGTTGCTCAATTCAGTGCGCTTAAAATCTATACCGGCAAACGGAAAGACAGTCACCATTTTGAAC
>CAIWUU010000049.1 GCA_903915955.1 uncultured Chlorobiaceae bacterium
ACTTTACCCCCGACCAGTATGTCTGGTTTGGAGGCTATCCGGGCGCGGCAACACTGATCAACGATGAAGAGCGGTGGAGACGCTACATCACAGATTCACTCATCGAAACAAGCATCTCAAAAGATATTCTGATGCTGACCCGTGTTGACAAGCCAGCCCTGATGAAGCGGCTCTTTGAACTCGGATGCGGTTATTCTGGCCAGATTCTCTCCTACACAAAAATTCTTGGCCAACTGCAGGACGCAGGGAACACAACAACACTTGCTCACTATCTTCGCCTGCTCGATACCGCCGGGTTACTCGGTGGACTGGAAAAGTACAGCCCTGAAATGGTGCGGCGTAGAGCGTCCATCCCAAAATTTCAGGTGCACAACACCGCTCTCATGAGTGCACAACAGCAGCACTCTTTTCAGGAGATTGCCGCAAATCCTTCCAAGTGGGGACGATGGGTTGAGTCGGCAATTGGTGCCTGTCTCCTCAATCATACCCGCACCGACGCAATTAACCTGTTTTATTGGCGAGAGGGGAACCATGAGGTGGATTTCGTTCTGGAGCACAAGGGAAAAGTGATCGGCCTTGAAATCAAAAGTGGCCACACCGAGCATGCTTCCGGCATGGCGGCATTTGAGCAACAGTGCAAGCCGTACAAGGTGCTACTGATCGGAAATTCGGGGATTCCATGGCAGGAGTTTCTTGAACTGGAACCTTTGGAGCTGTTTGGGTGAAGGAAGGCGTAGCCCGTCAATTTCTTTGTTTTATTCAGAAAAAAGCAATATCTACATTGTATAAACAAAACGGAGATGGAGATGCTCACAAAGGTTCAGAAGTGGGGCAATAGCCTTGCTTTGAGAATACCGAAAACCTATGCGCTTGAGGTCAGGATCGAAAACGATTCGGAAGTAGAGATCTCTCTGGTCGAGGGAAAACTCGTTATTACTCCAATGGTCACTTTCCACGAGGATCTTGCTCACCTGCTTTCCGGAATCACGGAAGATAATCTGCATAACGAATGCGATACCGGTGACGCTGCGGGAAAAGAAAACTGGTAATCCTATGGCGTATATTCCAGATCGTGGTGACCTGGTGTGGATTGCTTTTAATCCACAAGCGGGGCATGAGCAGGCAGGATGTCGCCCTGCATTAGTCTTGTCTCCTAAAGCTTACAACTCCAAAGTTGGTCTGGCGCTTCTTTGCCCTATTACCAGTCAGATTAAAGGTTATCCCTTTGAAGTGCTGCTGCCTGAAGGGTTGTGCATCAAAGGCGCGGTTTTATCTGATCAGGTAAAAAGTCTTGACTGGAAGATCCGGCAGGCAGAGTTTATTTGCCCGCTGCCATCAGCTACACTCGATGAAGTGCTGTGTAAGTTGAATACCCTCTTGGGGTTGTAGATGTGGAGGCTCCTCATAGTTCGTGCGTTTCCAGTATTTCAATCGGAAGAGCAAGAAATGTGAAGTGTGATGCTACGACAATCCCAGCAAACCTTTCACATAGTTGAACTCGTTGCTCTTGACCAGCACGGCAAAAAGAATGTAGAGCCCAATGCCGATAAGCCACTCTGCTGTAACCCACCATAAAAAGGCGCGATCTTTTTTTTTCAATCCACTCCTTTTTGAAGCGGATGCCAAGCAGCACTGAGGTGCTGAAAAATATGACGTGCCAGACTCTCGCCGGGAAGATAATTTCGCCAGCAATGGCCGCGTGGTTGAAGTGATTCTTTTTATTCAGCTTCTCTGGTGCCTTCAGTTGTTCTTTGAATGCGTCATCAATGGCATGGTCAACCATTGGCAGCACAAGGTGGTAGTAGCGCCGATACCAGAAGAGGGCAAAGGGTAGGGCAACCAATAAAAATGCGGCAAGAAGAAATTGAACAGGTTTGTATCCCCATCCCATTATCCAGCCGTACAGAATCCAGAGCGGTTCATTCAGAATCTCAGCCTTGCGTTCTGCAAGTTCATACGTGACGGCATCAGCCGAAGCTTTGTCGTTCTGCGCAAGATAGTTGTCACGAAGCCGGAGATAGAAAATTTCTGTGAGGTCGTAACGCTCTTTGTTGAACACTTGCGTCAGGCTGTCAAGGCGGGCTTTTATGTTCTGCCGTTTGATTGCGAGCGTATCTGGTGTATCGGAGATCTTCTTGTGAGCAACACGATTGTATAGCGAATCAAGTTCGCGATATTCTCTTTTCGCCATTTGCCAGGGCGAGGCATTTATGCATGATTTGAAGTGGACCCCAGCCGGTGGACAAAAAGTGGCTGAGTTTAAGTTGGTAACCTGACCTGTTCATGCAGCGGAAAGGCGCTGCCCCTCTTTTACCTTTAACTCTTCTGTTAGTTTGTTCAACTTTTTATACTTGTCAACT
>CAIWUU010000050.1 GCA_903915955.1 uncultured Chlorobiaceae bacterium
ATAAATGCCGATAACCCTTCGGCTGCTGCCACCTGTTTGCGTATGGCACGCAGATTCGAGAACTTCTGAAAGGTCGCCTCGTCAAGTACCTTGCGGTAATCAACCTTTGCCTTGCTTTCTGGCGCTACGGTGAAGGCTGTTTCAAGGTAACGCACGCAAAAGCACCAAAAAGCGCCGTTATCGTTGCTGATCAGCTTTTGCTCTATTTCCAGAATTTTATGCGCTTTAAGAAAGGTATTCATCTCCTGCTGGGCAGCGCCACTATCACCGACGGGTATGGTAAACAGTTTTATCTGCATAAGCGCCAGGCAGTAAGCCGTGTTAATAATCGTGAAGGGTTTATCTGTCCATTTCTTCCAAAAAATCTTGCCGCCACAAGGCGGCATCTTCTGTTGTCGCTTGTTACGCAACATTATGGCGTGCGGCAGTTCGTCCCTCACAGCCGCTCACCACAATGTTGTAACATCACTCTCGCTCAAAAAGCAAAGCCGGAATGAGCAGCCAACTGACTACGGGACGAAGACCAGGCGGAAGCCAACGAGGCTGCGCCGGGTGTCGGGGAGGTTGCTGTAGCGATACGCCGACCGACAGTACTCGGCAGTATAGTCCCAGCTCCCGCCACGAAGCACACGGAACGAACGAGTTTTTTCATCCTCCCAACTATCCGTCCATTCCCAGACGTTACCGGCCATATCATAAAGACCTTCTGGTGTCGCACCTTCAGGATAGCTGCCGACGGGTGTTGTTGCGCCGACATTGCTATCATAGTTGAGTAGTTTCGAGTTCGGTTCTTCCTTATCATTCGGCCAAGGATATTTGCGAACTTCCTGCACAGCCTCACCCTGTCTGCCTCCTGCGGCCCACTCCCACTCCACTTCATTCGGCAAGCGGTAAGAGTAGTCTGGTTTACCTTCAAGCTGTGAAAGCCAGAGACTGTATGCTTGGGCTGCATACCAGGAAACACCAACAACCGGCTGATCGTCGCCGCCAAATTTTCGATCTTCATCATAGGTTGAACGAAAGAGAGCTGGAAGGTCGTTCTGGCCATTTTTGAGATACTTGGCAAATTCGGTATCCCATCTGTTAAAGTGTGCGATTTCGCTCAGCTTATCGCGTAATTCTGAGGAATTTGGAAGTGCTGCAATGAATGAGCGGTAGCGTTTGTTCGTTACAGGGTACTTGGCGAAATAGAGATCTTTTTCTACATCCTTTTGCTCTTTTGTCTTCGATTCGAGATAGCTTCCTTTTGGTATCAGGATGTACTGTGCATCGCCTTCGGATGTATTACTGATGATACGGGGCAACTGTTCCGGCTGTCTGTCATGTTTTGTTTTCTCTTTTTCTTCTTTCGGCGGAAGGTCACGCTTAATACCGGCGGTCCGTTCCAGTTGTTTAATAAGCCCGGCAGCTTTATCAAGTACCCGCTGTTTGAGTTTATCATCAGGTACTTTCACTTGTTTGGCTCGCTCGTGAAAAGCCCGAACAGCTTCCAGAGCGTCAGACATATTTATGGCTTCAAGGCAATCAAGTATATACCATTGCACATCAAGTGACAGTTGAGTATCACTGAGCTTGAAGCATAACGCCCCGGTTGAGTGCTCTCGTGATTCCCGAATCAAGGTTTTCATCAACTGCAACTTTCGCTGCAATACATCAGTCGTTATGTTTGGATTGAACAACTGCTCCATAAAGCAGTCAAAAACATCCGCATCGATCTGTGCGAAATAAAACCTCAGCGTTTCATCCCATTCCCACTTACGGTCATCATAATGCTGAACGATCGACCGGATAAAGGCATCCGTTTTACTGCAACGCACCATCTCCCTGCTTGCCAGATACTCCTGGAACGTCTTGTGCCAGAACCGGAATGCACTACCGTTCGATTTCAGAATTCCACTTCTTTTTACCATAAAGCCGAAAAACGTGTCAAGCCCGACTGTCGTATTGAGCGACTGCAAACGGCTTTCCATAATCTTTTTCATTTCGCCCTCAGAAAGATCGAGACAGTTTTCTTTTTGCATGGTATAGGCAAGAAGGCCGAGAACCGTTGTTGACTGTTCCGGATCGATTCCATACGATATCTGCCGAGCGTTATCCCTGCCATGAAGCAGATACACGATGACAACTCTATACAAGGCAATTCGGGAATCGGGTTTAAAATCACGCAGTTTGTAAAGCAGAGCCATCAGCTTCAACAGCAACGGAATCCCGGCAATCTGCTGCAAGCCCTTTTTCTTCTTTTCAGTCTCCTCGTTGCTTTTCTCTTCACTCTTATCGTATTTTTCAGGATAGAGATACGCATACAGTTCCCTTGCCTTATCGTCTGGAGAGGTAACGTCATGTATCGTGAAGCCCCGCTCCTTTTCAAATTTCGATGCCGCCCTGAACCACCTCAATAAAAAATCCCATTGCTGACCAGGCTCAAGGTCATCCAGAACAGCCCTCCTGTGACTTTGGTTGAGTTCCACTCCATCACTGGTCACATATCCGGTTATGCGTGTGGTTACAATAAAAAAACGATTTGGATACGCGTGGCCCTCTTCGTCGATCCATTGACAGATGGCTTTCCGTTTTTCAAGTTCAGTGACCTCATCGAGACCGTCAAGCAAAACAAGAACCCTCTCCGTTTCACCCATCTCTCGCCACCACGTTTCCACCTCATCGACAGCAAGAGATAACGGCCTGTTCAGCTCAACAATCTGAGCTGCTAACCGCACAGGTTTGTTGTGGGCATCGAAATTCAGTTTGCGCAGTTCAATAAACACAACCCTAACGCTGGTAGCTTCGGGAAAAAGTCGCTCATGACCGCCTTCAAGGCAGAGCATCGCATAATGCTGCAATAACGTGGTTTTGCCAGAGCCCGGATCACCGATTAAAAGCAAAACATTTGTACGAGCATTTCCATGAAATATTTCCTGAAGCAGTGCGTCCTGTGACATTTTTTTTGTTTCAGCGGTATGCCCGTTATCATGAGCATCCACTTTGCCGTACTGCTCGCTGATGTGAAGATCGATAAACACATCTTCAAGTGGAATCTCTATATCCTGATAATTGTCAAGCCCACGAGCTGCAACCATTCTGAACTTGCTCCTCAGTGCTTCACGGTAGCACTCGTAGCTTTTTATCACCGGGAGCACTGAACCTGCGCCCATGCTATCGACAAGACCATCAGGATACCATTCAGGAAGACGAAGTTCAAGATGATGGGAAAGCTTACTTTCAAATTCATGACGTTCTTCATATTCACAGACCAGTCCGTCACCCCGCATCGCTGTTCTGAACGCATCAAGCTTTGCTATTTGATCAAGCTCTATCTCATTACGACGGTATGCCACATTAGAAAAATAGAGCATAACGGGTTTTTGACTGGCAAGTATTCTCTGGACTTCTTCAACCGCCCCACCGGGGGCATTTTTTGTCGGAGTCCCGATTCTTGTCCAGAAAATCCCAATAGCAAAATCACACTCATCAACAAGCTGGCGATTTATTGGCTCCTGCGGCCCCTTGCCATCTCCCCGATTTTCTGGAGCAGCATACCGCTCCCATAAAACCGCTTCAAGCCTGATGCGAGAGTTTGGATGCCTGGCATTCCAGTCAAGAATAACCTTTTCAGCCATCTTTCGCTCTGGAGCAACGTCACCGGGTGAAGCGACAAGAACCTTGACGACTCGAACCAATGAAGAGAGCGGGCTGCTTGTTGCTTCCAGGTTCTTTTTTCTGGACGCAGTATTACCAAAAACTGCCGCTGGTGGTAATCCGGCATCAGCACGTCCCGGAATAGAAAAGCTCCGGGTATATGCTGGAGAAGGATAAAGACTGGTATCAAGTGTCCAGACTTCGCGAGGGCTGTCCTCATAGCGAATTGGAAAGATGGTCACCTGATTGTTTTCGAAAGTAGCATACATGGCACTGTTTGGCCACTCCCGTGTCTGATATGACGCTCCGGCAGCAAGTTTCAGATAACCACCATTGGCTGACGCAATGCTTTCTGTCTCTGTCTCATGGTAATGGCCATGCAGTAACAGATCAACCGATTCGCCAAGAGCCGCTTTTATGTTTGCTCGCTCCACCTGACATAACCAGTCGAGTGGATGGTGAATCAAGGCAATGGTAAGATCGACTGCTGCAAGCTGCTTCTTTGCTGCATCAAGGCAGCGACGACCAATGAAAAGTTTCTGGTGGTCATCCTTACCAATGCAGAATAGGGCGCTATTCAAAGGCAGCACAGCAAGACGCATGCCGTTAATAGTGAGGATTTCTACAGGACTGCATGTTGTATTGGTGGGAAACGACCGGATAGTGTTAAAATAGCTATCGTACCATTCCGAAAAAGCATGGAATTTTAACGTCAGATGCGGCAGCGGTGTTTCGGTTCCAAAGTATTCATCAGCATCATCTTTGGTATCAAGTGTTCGGGCAAGAAATTTACCGGCCTTACGATCAACATCATGATTCCCTGGAATAATGAACAGGCGATCCCGATTAAGCCCGGCGGCGTCAAGCAGGTCATCGAAAAACTTTGTTGCAAACTCATACTCTTTCGCGTTGCCCCGGCTTGCAATATCACCAGTTGCAAAGATAAGATCAGGAACATGACCTTCTCCCCTTAATCTCTTGACCGATTCGACAAGAGACCGAAGGATAACCTCCTGATTATAAGACCCTTTATCACTCAGATGAAAGTCCGAAACATGCAGCCAGGCAAGAGCCATAAGCAGTGATTGAATGGGTTAACCACGATGAAGATGACATAGCCGCAATATAGTGTAATTCTTTAGGGAACACGAAGATGATCAGAGGGTGGTATCGGTTCAGGGATAAGCATGTATCAGAAACCTTTTATCAACACTTTTTTTCCGGACCAATCAATCTCCGTTATGATGCGCTCAACCGAATGAACCCAGAAATTAAGGCGCAATCAGACTGTGCCGATAAAGTTATTTGTAACTATCTTTCCGATGCAATATCCGGCCTATTTCAATAATATTTTCAGACACATCAAACAGAATTCTGTAATCACCTACCCTGAGACGGTAGGAAGGTTCAAAATTTGTCAGTTTTTTCACACCTGATACTGCTGGAAAATTTGTCAGTTCCAAAATTCCAGAATTAATCTTTTCCTTATTTGTGCCGTCAATCTTTTTCAAATCTCTGATGGCACTTTTACGGATGTAAATTTTCATTTTTCAGATACTCATCAAACGGAACAGATTCGTCATTTCTTGTGGCTCTCAATAATTTCAGATCATAGGCATCTCCTTTTGATACAATTTCCAACCCTTCGCTTTTGAAATGTTCCAGAAGCCACCTGACTTTGTCTGCCAATACATCATTATTGACATTGATGACTATTGTCTGCATTTTTTCTCCTTTCAATTTCGCTGTGATCCGATTGAGGTGAAAGAGCAAATTCAGTACTTGGCGGTAACCCGTCCACTCCAATGAATGACTCCATTTTTTCACATCACCTTTCTCAAAGAGATTATCGGCATTTATTTCAGCCTGAATTTGCCCCCTCAAAAGTAAAATGTAGCGGAATTAATTGACAATCCGAAAAACAGAGCCTCAACATCGTTGTTGCGATTAGCCGACCGACAGTTCTCGGCGTTGTTGTTCCAGCTCCCGCCACGAAGCACACTGCTCCGAACCCACGACTGATGCCCTTCTTTCTCACTGGCCACCAGTGTACTGTACACATTTTTTCGGAATTCTCTTGCAATGGCATATTCAGTAACGGCAGCCCTTTTCTGGTTTCGTTCAGGCAAAAGGGCTGCCGTTCAAGCAGCAGGGTAAAAAATACTGTGTTGTATAACCCTTAACAAAATCCTCACGTTTTCAAAAAATCGGTCGGCCGCCACAAGGCGGCCTTTCTGTTGTCGCTCCGTTACGCAACATTATGGCGTGCGGCAGTTCGTCCCTCACAGCCGCTCACCACAATGTTGTAACATCACTCTCGCTCAAAAAGCAAAGCCGGAATGAGCAGCCAACTGACTACGGGACGAAGACCAGGCGGAAGCCAACGTTGCCGTAACGGTTGACGGGGTGGTGGCTGAAGCGATACGCCGACCGACAGTACTCGGCAGCAGTGCTCCAGCTCCCGCCACGAAGCACACGGTACGAACCGGATTCTGGCCCGAGAGGATCGATAAAAGTACCATCAGCTCCATACCAGTCACTGCACCACTCCCAGACATTGCCCGCCATATCGTAAAGTCCTTCTGGTGTCGCACCTTCAGGATAGCTGCCAACTGGTGTTGTTGCGCCGACATTACCATTATAGTTGAGTAGTTTCGAGTTTGCTGTTCCCTTGTCGTCTGGCCAAGGATAGTCGCGCTTTTCTTTTCCTGCCGCAGCATATTCCCATTCCTGCTCTCTCGGCAAACGATAATGGTTAGCCTCTTGACCATTACTTTCCATAAGAGAAAGCCATAGGCAATAGGTACGGGCTGCATACCAATTAACACCGACTACTGGTTGATTATCCTCTTTAAAGCGCCGGTCATCATCATATTTTGAGCGGAATTGTTTCGACCGTTGTGGTTCTGAATCCAGATATTCCCTGAATCCTGCAATAGTCCCTGCAAGCTCAAAAAGCCTGACACTGAGAATATCCTCAGCTTCTCTCTTTTCAACTGATTGCAGCCAAGAGACAAATTTACGATAAAGCTTATTGGTTACCGGGTATTTGGCAACATAGAGATCTCCCACTTGCTCTTTACCATCTTCTGAATAGCAACCCTTTTTGATAAGGATGTACTGGGCATTCTGTTCAACGGAGCTGAAATGAAGATCTGCAAGCGGTTCAACATTACCGATCTTCGGTTTAGGCAATTCCTCTCTCTTTAGGACAGGAGTAACCGGAGGATACATTTCATCGGTCAGCACCACTTCATCAGCTTTTCTAAGTAACTCTTGATCTGCTGCTGGATGCTGCCTTTTGAACTCTTGTGCGGCCTCAACTGCCTGCCGACTACCGACGGTTTTCAGACATTCGAGGATATAATACTGACGATTGCGTGTGGTTGCTGAATCAGTTAGCTTTTCACAAAATGCTTCCACGCTCTGTGGTGCCTTGCGTATCAACTTCTGAAGAAAGTTGAGGGTTTGAGGATCGAGTTTATCGCTCTTTGGAGCATCAAAAAATGCCTTCATGAAGGTGTTGAACAAGGAATTTTTAATTTCCGCTGCAAAAAAGAGGAGTGGTTCGTCCCAACTTTCAACCCCAACTTTCTCAACAAGCCTATTAATACGATCAGGGTCATCGTTGCTCGATTGAATAAGTTGCAAGCCAGCCATATACTCTCTGAATGTTTTATGGCTGAATACATAGTAGGTCGTTCCTGATTCGCAAAGTACACCAGCTCGCCTGACCAAGTTATCGCAAATCTGTTGAGCAGTATATTTGCTCCGATATTTAAAGTCCAGATTATCAACTTCCTGCTGCATTCGGTCATGAAATCTCTCTGTCTCTACAGCTTCCTCATTCCTGTCTTGCATCCAGAGCGAGAGCGGTTCCAACAACCTTTTTGACTCTTTTAACGGAAGATAGGGAGGTATGCTTTTTTCGTTTTCCCGATAAAAAAGGAGATAATCAAGTGCTAAATGATAAATCTCTTCCCGATTCCCAGGAATAGCCTTGCTTTGCTTCCAGAGTATGGCTATGAACTGTAGAAGTAGCGGTATACCGGAAAGGTCGTTCCGCAATCCCTTGTTTTCCGGCCGATCAAGTTCAGCTTCAAGTGCAGCGGCATTATTATCTGCCTCTTGCTCTTTTTCATTTTTTCTATGCTGATCGAACCCTTTTTCGTCACGATACAGGTCACGCAAAAAAGCGGCACGGAACCATTTCTGCAAAAACAGATGCTGTTGCTCTTCGCTGAAGCGCTTGACATAGGCAATCTCTTTGTCGATTTGCAGTGCGTTCTGCTCCTTTTCTCTATACCCCTTGTCGCGCGTGGTTATAACAAAAAAAGCCTTGGCCCATGTTTTAGCGGCTTCAGAAACCCATTTGCATATCTCTACCCGTTGCTTCTCATCACTGATTTCATCAAGTCCATCAAGCAACACAAGAGTACGATGGCTTTTCAGGCGATCCTCAAAAAAGCTTTTTTCAATCTCCAGATGAGGCTCGAAGCATTGCGATAATTTTGCATGAAGCGATTGCAGCTCTTCGCCTGGAATTGCCATTTTGCTTAGTGGCATATAGAGAATCGGCACGGGAAAATCAAATCCCATCAACGTGATGGTGCTGCTCAGGGCAAAATGCTTGATAATGGTTGTTTTGCCTGAACCTGGCTCTCCGATAATGAGCAGCATTCGCGATCTTTGCACTGCATAGAGCAGCGCATCATCGGGATTAACATCAGATGTTTTGGCTTCTGAACCCTCAATCCCCTCTTGTTTATACCGATCATTGACAGAAATATCAAGTGGCACGAAAGTATCTGGCAGATTGACTGCCTCTTTGTCGCCATCTATGCCCGGCATTCCAAAAATTGAATTTTTGCCCAGCTCTGCTTTCAAGCGTTCTCGGTAGAGTTCGTCAGCGGTTTTATGTTGTTGGGCTTGGTCTTCTCTCTGAAACTCTTTACCCCCCTCTAATTCAGCTTTTTTCTTTTCTTTGTCAATCAATTTGCGATTGATCCATTGAGAAATATTAAATCTGAAACTCAGGAACGTAATAATGCTACCGAAAACAGCAAAAAGCGCAGTAATTATTTTTACGATTGCCCAAAATCCACTTTTACCGCTCTCATCACTGTCCGGAGTGCTTTCTTGAGCTTGCCCTTTGACTCCTAAACCATTTTTTGGCAAAGACTTTTGTTCCACCACCCTGCCCGTATTTGCGCTTTCTGAAACAGCCGCTGATGCAGAACCCTGCTGCTTTACTGTTTGCATTGCATGAACTGGACTGGCAACGCTGGCGTATAGTGAGAATATTAGAATGACGACACTAACATGACTGGACAGCGGAAAGCGGCTTACAGGCTTTGCTGATTTTATACTTTGCAGCCAGGTAAGAGCCATGAGCAGAGATTGAATGGGTTAACGGGAATGAAGAAAAAGCGCCTACAATATAGTGCAATCTTTGTGTAACGGGAAAGCGGAGCGCAAGTCTGCTGCGAGGAGAGCGATGCTGCTGGCCTGCCGTACACTGAAGCTATAGTAACAATGGCGCACGGTACGCATCGCGCTATTGTGGATGATAAAGCACATCGGAGGTAAACGTTGATTTTCGCTGTTTTATACTGAGATTTCTGTTGATTTTCCTTATCATTACCTGACAAGTGCTTTTTTCATAGCAACAACAAACGTTGAACGCATGCCAAAGAACCTTGCAATAACTATATCTGGCGCTGTATCGCTCGGAAGCTATGAGGCCGGAGTGTTGTACGAAATCATCCGTACCATTCAACACCATAATGGTATCGAACAAGATAAAACCAAAAAAATTGAAATTGATGTCTTGGTCGGGGCTTCCGCTGGTGGTATGACTGCTGCCATAGCAGTGCAGAAATTACTCTTTGAGGCATCTTCTCTTGAGGATCCGTATAACAACTCCCTGTATCGAGCGTGGGTTAAGGATGTCAGTTTCGACAATTTATTCAATCTGCAAGCCGGAGAAGATCCAACCCATTCACTCCTGTCGTCAAACCATATTGACGACATATCGAAAACACATATCACTGACCGATATGCAACTCCAAGAGCACCGAAACATGAAAAACATACTGCTGCAGCCGATGTCATCCATTTAGGTCTTGCTCTCTCCAACTTGAATGGTGTCGATTATGTGCGTCCGTTCCGTACAGGTGGTGATTTTTGCTATACGCGCTATAAGGATAAAATGGAAAAGAAATTCCAGGCAAGTAATAGTGCGGACGACACGTTATTGGCATGGGATCCTGTTCGCTCCGCTGCCCTCTCTTGCGGTGCTTTTCCATTTGCATTCAGGGTTAAAGATTTGGTGCGTCACTATGATGATTATAAGTCGTCCGCATTCTTGCCCTCTATTCCCAAAGGCAGTTTTCCAACCCCAAAGCGCTCATTCAGCTATACCGACGGTGGTATATTTGAAAATGAACCGCTTGGAATGGCTAAAAACCTGGTTGATATAGTGGATCCCTACCATCTCAAATACCATGAGCGATTTTATCTTTATGTCTCTCCACGCAGCCTTGCCAGTACAACAAATTCCCGGTTCAGTGAAATCCAGGCGAGTTTTGGCAGTACTGCAAAAACAATTATCGCCTCCATCTTCAATCAGGCCAGATTTCATGACTGGATTACTGCAGAACAAGTCAACAAACAAATCCAGATTCTGGATGAACGTGCCGCAAGTTTATGCCAGGCAATAATAGCAGAGAAAATTGACTCCAATCAGCTCCAAAGTGTATCTGCCAGTCTGCTGCCGCTTCTTTTCGGGGAGGCTCAAACAGAACAAACCGAATCGCAATTCCGCCTGAGGTCTCAGTATAATAAAGAGTATTCTGAACTGATTACGGTATGCGGCCAATCAGTTGCGGATATCTGGATTGATACCATTTTGCTCATGGAAAAAGCTGCCGATCTTGGAGATAAAGATGAAATGCAAGTATTCGGGATTACAGCTTCTGAAGAGGAGCTTGCGAGCGGTGAGCTTGCAGCATTTCTTGGTTTTTTTGACCAGACTTATCGGGATCATGATTACGATATCGGCAGAACCAAAGCTCGAGAATTCGTTCACGAGATACACCAGAATGAGAAAGTTGACTTATGGTTTCCGCATCATCCTGTAAACAACCCTGCAGCGGCATTCGAACCATGGATGCAAATACGGCCAATAAATAACAAGTTAAATGGTCTCAAGTTAGAAGATGTTTCCAATAACTTGCGAAAGAGATTCAGGGATCGCCTTGTTGACAGCGCAGATAAGCTGTGGATTGAAATGGGCATTGCAGGGATAGTGCGCATGGTGCTTAACTCATTTTTTATCAAGCCGCAACTCAACAAGTGGCTTGGTTTGTAAGAGTGAACTTGAGGCCGACAACTCTCCTGGCTTTTCGGAGATGCTCATTTCATGAGAAAAAAGCCATCAACCTCAGAACTGGAAGTGCCTGCGCCCTGCCTGGAGAGTGCAATGTAGCGACTGTAACCCATAAGGTGCGGCAGAGGCCGCCCAAGGGCAATAATCACTGATAAGTTACTTTGCTGTATTGGAAAAAACTGGGATAACGTCCAATAATCATTGACTTATCAAAAAAAGTTTTTTTATATTTGCCGAATCACTGCCAAAACGAACTTCGTTGTTCAGACACACAATACTCATACTGCATGACTTCGATACATCGGTTTATGATACCGTCTGGATACCAGCGAAAAGGAGATAGTTTTCGCTTGAACACTCTGGCAAGGAGGTGTGCGGTTCTCTTTTTAGCACTGAGTACCTCTCTTTCGTTTACTTCTCCCGCTCTCCTTGCAACGGAAGAGCAGCAGTTTGTCGCCAACAAGCCAACGACGAATCAGGTAAAAATCGCAGACGCGTTTGTGGCCAATACGGAACAGATGATTGAGCAGTTGATTATGCAGGTAGAGCCCGAGAGTGATAATGCCTGGGAGGCAAAAGGGCTTGCAGACAACCCGAATCCAACATCTCTGGTTTCGAGTATTCCCAACATCAAGCCGCTCAGTGGCTCAATTACAAGCAGATTCGGGTTACGAATGCACCCGATTTATAACCTCTCACTTTTTCACCAGGGGATTGATATTTCTGCATCTGCGGGAACCAATGTACAAACAACAGGTGACGGAATTGTAGCGTTTTCAGGAAATGACAAGGGGTATGGACAGATGATAGCCATCAATCACGGCTACGGCTACAAAACCATCTATGCTCATCTCTCGAAATTGATGGTTCGTCAGGGGCAGAAAGTGAACCGTGGCGACATTATTGCACTCTCTGGCAATACAGGAGTATCAACCGGCCCCCATCTGCATTACGAAGTGCAGAAGAATAACATAAAAGTCAATCCGACCGCCTATTTCTTTAATGATACAAATACTGATAAATTCATATCGACAGACAACAGTTCACCCAAAAAGAGCGATAATCACTTATAACACGAACAATTCAAACACTGTAGTATGTACTGGAATTTAGATCTTGCCCGTCATATAGCTGATGCTCCATGGCCTGTAACAAAAGACGAATTGATTAATTACGCAAGCAGAACGGGTGCGCCGCAACAGGTTATCGAAAACCTGCATGACCTTCCGGAAAGCGATGATGTTTATGAAAGTCTTGATGAAATATGGCCAGACTACCCTACTGACGAAGAGTTTGGTTACGATGACGAAGAGCAGTTAACGTAGAACAAAAAACGCAGGATAAAACGGGATTCATGTTTGGCAAAAGCTTTCATCCTTATCGCCCTTGTTGTCTTTTGTGCCTTTACGGCATATAGCAAGCCAGCAGAAGAGAGAAAAGAGCAGTCAGTACAGCCTGCATACGTCAGCAACATTCGCTTCATTGGCAATAAAGCGATCAGCGCTGATGAGCTCCGCCTGATCATCGGCACCACCAAAAACAAATCATTTTTAGGACTCGGCCTGTTTGGCGGAGTCCAGAGGGCTTTCAGTCCAGAGGAATTTACCAAAGACATCTTCCTCATCAAGAAGCTTTATACCTATAAAGGCTATTTTGGGGCTGATGTAAACTACTCGATTGCCCATAGAGATAACGGAAAAAAGGTTGATCTGGACATCCTGATCAGAGAAGATGAGCCATCGAGAATTGACTCCCTCAACTATCGTGGACTTGAAAAGATTCCAGGCGGGCTTCAAAAAGAGTATCTCAACCAGAAACTGCTGAATATCAAGGATATCTTTTCTGTTGAACGGCTTATAGAGGAGCGAGATCGTACCCTCTCTTTTTTCAAAGAGTATGGTTTTGCATTTTTTCATGAAGACAGTATCCGCATCAAGGTGGACACCGTCGGAACACATACAGGAATCCTTTTCAGCCTCAATTTGCCAGAACGACTACACTATGGCCCAATCAACGCTGTCGTTCAAAATTCCGGTAAAAGCGTGGGAGTACCACGAATAAAAACGTTTACCAAGGAGAATATCAACGGCAAAATTCTTGGAAAGCAGAGAGTCTCGACTGACCTTATCACGACGGCCATCGCATTCCGTCCTGGCAACGTTACCCGCCAGAGTCTCGAACAACGCACCTTGCAGAATTTCGGTGCAACCAATATTTTTTCATCAATTTATATTACCCCGGATTCGGTGCATGCTGGTCAGCTCTATACAACCATCAACCTTGAGCCTGCACCAAAACACCAGATAGAGCCCAAAATAGTGCTTGATAACCGGTACGGGCCGCCATTTATCGGCACCGCTCTTGCTTATGAAAACAAAAACCTCCTCGGTGGCGGGGAACAGTTCCGGACATCAACCGCATACGGCACTCAGATAAGCTCAGATAACAGGGTGCTCACAAATCTTGATCCCAGTCAGTATACAAAGGTGATTCCTTACGAATTCAGTCTGAAAAGCACTCTTGTCTTGCCTGTTCTCAAAAAAGCAAGCAACTTCTATTCGACAACCGTTGAATACTCGGCAACAAGGCAACCGGTACTGCTTTCGAGTAAAAACGGACTGGTCCGCGCCTCCTACAACGCCCGCCTGAGTCCATCATCACGTCTGAATTTCGATTTTTTTGAAATTGAATGGGTAAGTAAAGACTCCCTCCGTGGATTCAAGCAGCTTTTCAAAACCGATCTGGCCAAGAATATCAGAATTGATCCAACCAATGAGCCAGCAGTCAATGCGGCGGTAGACAGCCTGATGAACACCCATTTCAACCAAGGCTTCCGACTTCGACTCAACTCCACCAATCGACAAAACCTCCTGCCGGAGAAAACCATCTGGAAACTTGATATGCTTCTTGAAGAATCAGGGAGTCTTGCATGGCTGATAGATACCTATATCGATACAAAAAAGTATTCCGGCATCAGCGAGACCTACCCCCAGATATTCGGCACCAACTATTCACAGTATGTAAAGCTTGAGACCGGATTGGCGCTCACAAAAAACGTTGCACAGCAAAGCCAGATAGCCGCAAACGGTCGTATCGGCTGGATGCTGCCTTATGGTAAAGCTGAATCAACTCCCGAAGAACGCCGTTTCTACGCAGGAGGCTCAAACAGCATGAGAGGCTGGCTGTTTAATACCCTCGGACCAGGAAACAGCACAAGTAAAGCTGCGTCAAATTTTGGCGCCGATGTCAAGCTCGAACTCAATCTTGAATACCGTGTAAAGTTTTTCAAACTTTTCAACCAGTCTTCAGGGGTAACATTTTTTACCGATATCGGGAACATCTGGGACCGGGATGGCCCTTATGCCTTCACTCCAAAATCGCTGATGAGAGACTTCGCGCTGGACTCAGGGGCTGGACTGCGTATCGGGTCGCCTATAGGGCCATTCCGTCTGGATTTCGCCTATAAAATCCATGACCCGGCTCAGGAGAAACCATGGCGTATCTCAAAATTGAACCTTGGCAACTGCACCTTTAATTTTGGAATTGGCGAAGCTTTTTAATTATTTGACCGAATTTATTTTTTCACCATCAAAGAAGCACCACCATGCCAGCACCATCAACACTTCTTGCTCCATCCATCCTTTCGGCTGACTTCACCCGCCTTAAGGAGTCCATAGAGATCGCCACAAAAGCAGACTCAGACTGGATGCACTGCGACATCATGGACGGAAATTTTGTACCGAATATCACCTTCGGCCCATTCATTGTCCAGGCTGTTGCTGCCTGCACAACAATGATTATCGACACGCATCTGATGATTGCCGATCCCGACCGTTACATAGAGGATTTCGTTAAAGCCGGGTCGCATCAGATTACGGTTCATCAGGAGGCATGCCCGCATCTGCACCGTACCATTCAGTTTATCAAGAGCCTTGGCGTAAAAGCGGGTGTCTCAATCAATCCGGGCACACCATTGTCAACACTTGAATCGGTTCTGCCGGATCTTGATCTTGTGCTGCTGATGTCGGTTAACCCCGGTTTTGGTGGACAGAAGTTTATACCCTCTTCACTTGGAAAGATCGCGCAGCTTCATAAGATGCGGCTGAAGGTCAATCCAAAGATGGTCATTGCCGTTGACGGTGGCATAACCGAAGAGAATGCCCAGAGTGTGGTAACGGCTGGAGCTGATGCGTTGATTGCTGGTACCGCATTCTTCAAATCGTCTGATCCGGCACGCACTGCGGCAAAAATCAGAGCGATGACCAGGTAATATCGCGAAGCTCGGGGCTGATATGCAGCCCCTCTCCTATCAGCACGGCATCATAGGATGCCTGCTCGATCAGGGTAATATCTGCCGCAGTTTTCATGCCACTCTCTGCCACAGCAACAACCCCGTAAGGAATAAGAGGACGCAGTGCAACCGATGCATTGAGGTTCACCGAAAAATCTTTCAAATTGCGGTTGTTGACACCGATAATTGTTGCACCTTGTTCAATGGCGATATCGAGCTCCTGGCGGTCATGCACCTCAACAAGCACGTGCAGACCAAGAGCGACAGCAAGCTGCAGATAGTCGCCAAGTTGCAGGGCATCAAGCGCAGCCACAATCAGCAGAATGGCATCAGCGCCAATCAGGCGCGACTCAAATATCTGGGACTCATCAATAATAAAATCTTTGCGCAGCACCGGCAAGGCAAATGAGCGCTTCACCTGCTGCAGATACTCAATCGAACCCTGAAAAAAGAGACGGTCGGTAAGCACCGAAAAGGCTGAAGCGCCAAGCTCGGTATAGCTTTGGGCCATGGCAAGAGGATCGAAATCCTTGACAATAACACCCCGCGAGGGAGATGCTTTTTTAATCTCGGCAATAAGGCGCAACCCTCCTCCTGTACGAGCAATAGCACTCCTGAAATCACGGACGGCCTCCAGAGAAGCCTGCAACTCGCGATAACGTTGCTCAGGCAGCTCCTTTTTGAGCTCCGCCACCTCCCGCTTTTTCTCCTCTAATATCCTGGCAAGATAGCTCATGGCTGGTCAGTCAGCAGCGGCCAGCTCGCGAAGCTCATCTTCGAGCTCAACAATCTGGAGAATATTATCAAGAAACCATGGATCAATGCCCGTTGACTGGTGCACCTCATCAATGGTCGCTCCCGCCTGAAAGGCGTAACGAAGATAAAAGAGCCGGTCTGCTTTCGGTATCTTGATTTTTTCGAGGATATCCTCTTTGGCAAACTTTTTCTGCTGCTGGGTCATATCAAGAATATTCATAACATCCTTGCCGTCCGATCCAAGCCCGGCGCGCCCTATCTCAAGGCCCCGGAGCGATTTCTGCAGCGCCTCCCTGAAGTTTCTGCCAAAGGCCATCACCTCACCAACCGATTTCATCTGAACGCCAAGACGGGCATCAACATTCTTGAATTTTTCGAAATCCCAACGCGGAATCTTGACAACACAATAGTCTATTGTGGGCTCAAAACTTGCCGGAGTTGTCTTTGTAATGTCATTGAGAATCTCATCAAGCCGGTAGCCTACGGCAAGCTTTGCCGCCACCTTGGCAATCGGAAAACCGGTTGCCTTTGATGCAAGCGCTGAACTGCGCGATACACGAGGATTCATCTCAATCACCACAATACGACCATCAAGTGGATTGATGGCAAACTGGATATTGCTGCCACCGGTCTCAACACCAATTTCGCGGATAATCCTTATTGAGGCATCGCGAAGCTCCTGATACTGGCGGTCAGTGAGCGTCTGGGCAGGAGCCACGGTAATACTGTCGCCGGTATGCACACCCATTGGGTCGACATTCTCAATGGAGCAGACAATAATAACATTATCGGCAAGGTCGCGGATAACCTCAAGCTCATACTCCTTCCAGCCAATCAGGCACTCTTCAACAAGCACTTCACTGATGGGGCTCTCCGCAAGACCTCTGCGCACCGCTTCATAGTAGTCAGCTTTGGTCTGGGCAAAACCTCCGCCTGTACCTCCAAGCGTAAAGGAGGGGCGAATGACAATCGGCAGACCTATCTCTTCAAGCGCCTCTTTTGCCTCTTTTTCATTGCGGACAAAAAAACCTTTCGCCATGTCAAGACCGATTTTCTTCATGGCATCACTGAAAAACTCACGATTTTCAGCTTTTCTGATGGCACGAAGTTTTGCGCCGATCAACTCAACTCCGTTGCGCTCAAGAATACCTGACTCGGCAAGAGTGACGGCAATATTCAGGGCAGTCTGTCCGCCCATGGTAGGCAGCAGGGCATCAGGTTTTTCACGTTCGATAATTTTCTGAACATACTCGGGAGTAATGGGTTCAATATATGTTGCATCGGCAAACTCTATATCGGTCATAATGGTCGCAGGGTTGCTGTTGACCAGCACCACGCGGTAACCATCCTCCTTGAGCGCACGGCACGCCTGAGTGCCGGAGTAATCAAATTCACAGGCCTGACCGATGACGATAGGGCCAGCTCCAATCACTAAAATCGACTTGATATCTTCCCGTTTTGGCACGTTTTTTCCGGGTTTAATACTTGGTGAGCTTTTAAAAAAAGTAATGTACAAAATAATTAAAGAGTTTTGCGCCACTTCACTGGCAGCACGCTACTCAACAACACGGATCTGCTCCTGGTGAAACCCTCCCGAGTGGCGTCGAAGCCATGCCGTCACCTCTTTAGGCTTTCCGTTCATCAGTGAAATGATGAGTAACGTATGGCCTGCATGCGCAAAATCAACATCATGGAGCGAAGGAATTGCGGGTGTATTGATATGGGAGTGGTAAGAACCAAGAATACGATAACCATGCCTTGCTGCTTCGCGCTCCACATCAAGATACTCCTGATGTGCAATCTCAAAGCCCTGCTCCCTGCCAAAATAGAGGCAGTTTCTGCATGGAGCAATTTCATGTACAATGTTCTCTATGTTTCCCCGATAATCACTCTCCTGAGTTCCTACAAGCAGTCCGCAACACTCATAAGGCAGCTCATGAAATGCCTGTTCCTGAATAATTTCGAATTTACGTCTGGGTAGTTTCATGTTAAAGCCCCTTGGTACCTATGTCTTTACGATAGTATGCACCTTCAAAGCTGATCTGCTGAACAACACGGTAAGCGCCATCAATACTCTCCCGCAGCGTCTCCCCAAGCGCGGTAACCGAAAAAACCCTGCCGCCCGCAGTGACAAGCTGACCACCATCACAAGCCGTACCTGCATGAAAGATCAGACAATCCTTTTGTGCCGCAAGCTCATCAGGAATGGTGACCAGCTTGCCAGTTTCATAGTGATCAGGGTAGCCGCCTGAAGCAATCACAACCGTCGCCGCTGATTTCTGGTGCATCTCAAAGGGCACCTCATCCAGTGTTCCATCAACACTTGCTTGAAGGGCTGCAATGAAGTCACTTTTCAGAAGGGGAAGCACCACCTGGGTTTCAGGATCGCCAAGACGAGCATTGTACTCAACAACAGAGGGCTCTCCCCTGTCGATCATCAACCCGACATAGAGAAAACCGGTGTAGGGCGAACCCTCTTCTGCCATTCCCGTCAGGGTTGGCTTGATAACCAGCTCCTCAACTTTCCGCATCACTTCAGGAGTCACCAGCGTTGCCGGGGCATAGGCACCCATGCCGCCAGTGTTCTTGCCGGTATCACCGTCGCCAATGCGCTTGTGATCCTGGGCAGGAAGAAAAAGGCGGTAGCGGATACCATCGGTCAGCACAAAAACACTCGCCTCCTGACCTTGCAGAAACTCCTCAATGACCACCTCATCTCCGGCCTCACCAAAAATACGATCTTCAAAAAGATTCTTTATGGCGGTGAGCGCCTCATCTTTGTTGAGCGCAATAAAAACCCCTTTCCCTGCACATAAACCGCTTGCCTTGATCACCTGCGGATAGGAAGTGTACGCCTGATTAATATACATATTTGCGGCATGCGCATCCCGAAACACATGGTAGCCCGCCGTCGGAATTCCGTGGCGCTTCATGAACTCTTTGGAAAAGACCTTGCTTGACTCAAGACGAGCCGCAGCCTGTGTGGGACCAACAATTTTTTTACCCGCACGGCGGAAAAGATCAACAATTCCCAGCTCAAGTGGTTGCTCGGAGCCAACAACCGTCAGATCAATACCATTATCCTCGGTAAACTGAAGCAAATCCTCCAGCGCGGTGGCTTTCAGCGGCACATTTCGAACCTTGCCTCCCATCAGCGCTGTCCCGCCGTTACCCGGTGCAACAAAGACTGCCGTTACTTTTTCACTCCGTGCAGCCGCCCAACAGAGGGCATGTTCACGCGCACCGCTACCTATAATCAAAACATTCATGGCTCGTACTCTGGGATGGATTCTATTTCACCGTGGGTTTATCGAATGCGGTTTGTTACATTGCTTTCGTGATTTCATCAGATAACATCCATGCAATGCAGGAAGCTTAAGATAAACAATTAATAATTTTTTTCCTTTGCAAGCAGCTTCCCCGATTGTCAAATATTACTGATTGCGATGCCACTCTCACCGGTGATTTCCCGTCATATCCTTCCTGCTGCGTTGAAGCTTCTCTATGCAAGCCTCCGGATATCAATAACTCCAGCGCTCAGGGATATACCGTTGCCCCACGGGGGAGCCTTGTTTGCATTCTGGCATGGGAAAATGATCACCGGCTGGCTTTTGGCCCGCACCCTTTTTCCCGCAAAAAAAGTTACGGCTGTTGTCAGCATTTCCGAAGATGGTCGCGCTCTTGCTGACACCCTTGAACAGTGTGGCTTTTCGCTGATCCGTGGTTCAAGCTCAAAAGGAGGTGACGAAGTGAAACGTTTCATGCTCGGTGTTCTCCAAAAAAGTGGCATAGTTGTCTTTACTCCCGACGGGCCACGTGGCCCAATCAACCAGTTTAAATATGGTGCCTTGAGGCTTGCCTCCAGCAGCCACACACCCCTTCTGTTTGCTGAAATCAGCTACAGCAGCAAGTGGATACTCAAGAGTTGGGACCGGTTTGAAATCCCGAAGCCATTCAGTAAAACTATAGTCAAGCTCCATCTTCTTGAGCTGCCAACATTCCACAGTGAAGAGGAGCTTCAAACCTACACAACGACCATCTCAGAACAACTCAGCCATGCGCAGTAATCCGCTCTCGATACTTCTGCGGCCTTTTGCCCTGTTCTACTCTTTTATTGTGCAGTTTCGCAACGCACTCTTTAACAGAAGGGTTTTCAAAGCTTGGAAATCGCCAATTCCTGTTGTCTCCATCGGCAACCTTTCAGCGGGAGGCACAGGAAAAACTCCTCTTGTTGACTGGGTTGTCAAGTACTATCTCTCCATAGGCTGCAAGCCAGCCATTGTCTCAAGAGGATACCTCCGTGAATCAAAAGGGGTACAACTTGTCTCCGACGGACAAAAAATCCTGCTGGGCAGCAGAGAGGCTGGAGACGAAACCGCAATGCTCGCATGGAATAACCCGGATGCCATTGTCATGGTCGGCAACAAAAGAAAAAAAGCGGTCATAGCGATCACCAGGCGCTTTACCCAAAGAGGGCCATCGGTTATCATTCTCGACGACGCATTCCAGCACCGCCAGATTGACCGGGCACTCAATATCGCCGTCATCAATGCCGGAGAACCTTTTTTTAAGGCAAAAATGCTGCCAGAAGGTAGCCTGAGAGAGCCGTTGAACAATCTCTCAAGGGCCGATCTTATTGTACTCAACAAGATCACAGACAGAAAACAGGCCGACACCATCATGAGTGAGCTTAAAAAAACTGGCCGCCCCATTGTTCAAGCACGGCTCAAGATCGGAGAGCTGGTCTGTTTTTCGGGCGAATTCCACACTCCAGATGAGGCGATCCTTGAAAAGAATCCCAACGTCCTTGCATTTGCAGGCATCGCTTCGCCCGAAAGTTTTCTCGACAGTCTCAAAAAAGAGGGAATCAATGTCGTTACACACCACTTTTACAAGGATCATGAGCCCTACAGCGCAAAAAAGCTGCACGCTGTGCGCAAGGAAGCAGAAAAGAGAGAACTGAGCCTTGTAACAACTGAAAAGGATTACTTCCGTATGCTCGGACGCCCCGAACTTATCCGCATTATTACCACCAGACCCTGCTACTACCTCAAAATTGAGCCTGATATCTTTGAGGGCGAGGCGATACTGAAATCCATGCTGAACGCCGTTGTTGGAAAAGAGCCAGAGAGAGCAACCCCGGGAGGCCCTACTCCTTGACGATCTTAGAAATTGCCTTGAACCGCTCACCATCAGCCAGACGCAACAGCTCAAAAAGAGCCATTTCCGTACTGCTCAGGGATGCTCCTGCTTTTTCAATGCAGCGAATCCCAAGAAGCCTGTTCTCTTCAGCTCTCGATGAAACCGCGTCCGTCACCAGATGAACATTGTAACCAAATTCAAGCAGCTCCACTGAGGTCTGATAGACACAGACGTGCGTCTCAATACCGGCAACAAGAATATCGTTACGATTAAATGAGCGAAGCTGCCGCATGAATTGAGGCGTACCACAGCAACTGAATGTTTTTTTCTCTACAGGAATATTGCCTGGCACCAGCTCCATAAGCGAATCAATCGTGCGGCCAAGACCTTTCGGGTACTGCTCGGTCACCAGAATCGGTACTTCAAGAGTGGTACAACCCCTGAGCAATTTGCTTATATTTGCAGCTAAGGCTTCCGGCCGAACAACACTCTCGGCCAACTTGCCCTGCATATCAATCAGCAAAAGCAGGGTTCCTTCGGGAGTAATCATAATGGGAATAGTGGATGAAAATAAGTTACACTGAAATCACAGAACACACGCCGTACATGAGAATTTATACCACACACTGCGCTACAATTTAATAGAGGTACGTTAACATAACAAGGTACATTATCGTAAGATTCGCAATAAATTCTTAAATGGTTATGATATGAAAAACAACGCTTCCATAAAAAAAATCGGCATTCTTCTTTCGGGATGCGGCTTTCTTGACGGAGCAGAGATCCAGGAGGCGGTGCTCACGCTGCTTGCTCTCGACAGGGCTGGCGCTGAAGCGCTCTGCTTTGCCCCTGACATTATGCAGCATCATGTTGTTAATCATCTCACCGGCGAAGTGGCACCAGGTGAATCCCGTAATGTTCTTGTTGAATCAGCAAGAATAGCCCGGGGCTCCATCACCGATCTGCACACTCTCGATGTTGATGCTCTGGATGCACTGATTTTGCCGGGTGGCTACGGCGCTGCAAAAAACCTCAGCACCTATGCCTTCAAGGGAGCATCCTGCGACATCAACGCTGACGTTGCCGCTGCCATACAATCATTCTATAAGGCAGGCAGGCCGCTTGGCTTTATCTGCATCGCACCGGTGATAGCCGCGAGGTTACTGGGCACGGAACAGATTGAACTGACCATCGGCAACGACCCGAAGAGTGCGGCTGACATCAACGCCATGGGAGCCCGCCATGTTGAGTGCCCGGTATGGAACACCGTTGTCAGCAGGAGGGGAAAGATTGTCAGCACACCAGCTTATATGCTTGGACCGACCATCGCTGAGGTTGCCAAAGGTATTGACAAGCTGGTGAGTGAGGTGATGGGTATGTGCTGATGTGAAGAGTTTGCATTCACTCACCCACCTTCCAGCAAGCCGCCTCATGGCCCGGCTCATACTCTGCAAGGGGTGGCTGCGCTTGACGACAGTGGTCATCGGCAAGGGTGCAACGCCCTGCAAAGCGGCACCCTTCGGGCAGATTGACGGCGCTTGGGACGTTGCCTTCGATAACATGGAGGCGCTCTTTTGGAGAGCCGAGGCGAGGGATGGACTTGAGCAGACCTCTGGTGTAGGGGTGAAGTGGATTTTTAAAAAGCTGCTCGACAGAGCCTTTTTCAACCACTCTGGAAGCATACATGACAAGCACCTCTTCACAAAGCTCGGCCACAACCCCAAAGTCGTGGGTGATGAGCATCACACTCATGCCGGTATCGGCCTGAAGCTTGCCGATAAGGTCAAGAATCTGGGCCTGAACGGTGACATCGAGCGCAGTGGTTGGTTCGTCGGCAATGAGCAGCGCCGGATTGCAGGAGAGCGCCATGGCAATCATCACCCGCTGGCGCATACCTCCCGAGAGTTCGTGGGGATATGAGGAGAATCGTTCGGCAGGGTTGGGAATTCCGACAAGATGGAGCAGTTCAACCGAGCGCTTTTTTGCCTCTTGATGGTTAATATCGCGGTGAATGAGAATCTGTTCCATGATCTGGTAGCCGCAGGTAAAAACCGGGTTAAGCGAACTCATCGGCTCCTGAAAGATCATGGCAATCTCGTTGCCTCGAAGTTTGCGCATTTTTTCTTCGGAGAGCTTCAGAAGATCGTTCCCTTTCCATACTATCTCACCCCCCGCAAAATAGCCGGGAGGCATGGGTACAAGACGCATAACTGACAGCGCTGTAACCGATTTCCCACACCCTGACTCCCCAACAATCCCCAACGTACGGTTCCGCCCAAGCGAAAAACTGACTCCATCAACAGCTTTGGCAATGCCATTATCTGTCGAGTAGTAGGTTCTAAGGTTTTTCAGTTCAAGAATTTTTTCCATATTTACCTGACATGCTCTGCACGCGGTGGTTTCGAGGTTACGTACTGCCGGAATTACGCATGAAAATATGGTTTGTACGCTTCAAATGAAAACGTTATCAGATACAGAACCGCAAAGCGCTTCTGTCACAAAAAGAAATCCCGCCTTTCTCTTTGATACTCTCAGGAAATCGGCTCCTTATACCTTGCTTAAAAAAGCTGTAGGAGAGTGTACTGCTCAAAATGGGGTGTTTGCACCAATTGAGATCTCAGGCCTGCAGGGATCACTCTCTTCCCTCCTTGCTGCTGCCCTTTTCGCTGACCTGCACTCTTCGGTTATGGTTCTGTGTGGACAGAACAGCTTTGAACTGTATGAAAATGATGTTGAGGCTCTCTTGACCAAGGAGACCATCTGCAATACATCGAATGAACTCTCTCTCTCAATCGGAGCACTCTCAACAGGGAAAAAATCGATTGTTCTCTCCTTTTTTGATGATCTTGATGTCACCCTTTGCCAACCTGCCGAAGCTGTAAAACGGATTTTTCGACTGAAAAACGGTCAGGATGCGGGGTATGAAAAGCTCAAGCAATTTCTTGTGGCAAACAGCTTTGAACTGAGGGAATTTGTTGAGGACGAGGGTGAGTTTTCCGTTCGAGGCTCTATTATAGACGTTTTCCCTTGTGGTGCTCGCGAACCGTTACGCATTGAATTTTTTGGTGACACGGTAACGTCGCTGCGTATTTTCGATATCAACAGCCAGTTGTCGGGGAAAACTGTTCAGGCCGCCGATCTTACGGCCAGCTTTGCCGACGAAACGCTGAATGCAGCCGGCACAGAAACGACCATTCTTGACTATCTCAACCCATCAACACTCATCATCATTGATGATACTGCTGAGTTTGAATCGCAGGAACACTATGGTGATCTGTTGGCTGCGCTGTCACGGTTCCGTTGTATCAGTATCATGCCATTCTCCTCTTCTGCAATTGACTTTGGCGCTGTTGCACAAAAAAAAATGAATGCAAATTTCCGCATTCTTGCCAACCTGCTGCAACAGGAGAGCGCACAACATCGCAAACCACTCTTTGCAACCAGTTCACGTCGGGAAATTGCGGAGCTGACCGACTTTCTTGCGGAGGAGATTACAAACTCCGGCAACAGCGATCTTCTTGAAGCAAGCTGGGTGCCGATCAATCTGCATACCGGTTTTATCTTTGGCGATCTTGATCTCTATACCGAATCCGACATCTTCGGTAAACTCCATACGCATAAGGCGCATCGTAAAAGGAAGATACGGGGAGTCTCCCTGAAGGATCTCCAGAAGCTCAAGGTGGGTGACTATGTTGTTCATGAGGATTATGGTGTCGGCATTTTCAAATCGCTTGAAACCATCACCGTAGGAAACTCCGAGCAGGAGTCGGTACTGGTGGAGTATGCGGGTGGAGATCAACTGTTTGTCAATCTGCAGAATATCAACCTGCTGTCGAAATATACCGCCTCCGAAAGCTCTCTCCCTTCTCTCTCAAAACTTGGAAGTTCGAAGTGGGCTGCAAAAAAAGAGAAGGTCCGCAAGCAAATTCGTGATATTGCCATCAACCTGATAAAGGTCTATGCCCAACGGAAGATGCAACCCGGCTTCGCCTTTGCTCACGATTCGATTTTCATGCGGGAGTTCGAGTCCTCGTTCATTTTTGATGAAACGCCCGATCAGTTGCGGGCAATCAATGAGGTGAAAAAGGATATGCAGGAGCCTCACCCCATGGATCGGCTGATCTGCGGTGATGCTGGTTTTGGAAAGACTGAAATTGCCATGCGCTCGGCATTCAAGGCGGTAGAATCACAAAAACAGGTTGCCGTCCTCACCCCGACAACCATCCTCGCCCACCAGCATGCAGAATCGTTTACCAGAAGATTTGAGAATTTCCCGATTTCAATAGCGGTGCTCAGCCGTTTTGTGACGCGCAAGGAGCAACAGGAGATACTGAAAAAAATTGAGCGAGGGCAGATTGATATTGTTATCGGCACACATCGGCTGGTCTCGAAGGATGTGCTCTTCAAGAATCTTGGCTTGCTCGTTATTGATGAGGAGCAGCACTTCGGCGTTGAGGTAAAGGAGAAGCTGCGCGAACAGTTTCCCGGAGTTGACACCCTCACCATGTCGGCCACCCCCATCCCGAGAACCCTGCAATTTTCAATGCTTGGGGCACGGGATCTCTCCATTGTCTCAACCCCGCCAAAAAATCGCCAGCCGGTGGAGACCGTCATAACAGATTATGACCCTGCGCTGATTCAGTCGGCCATCCTCAGGGAGATCAAGCGGGAGGGGCAAGTCTTCTTTCTGCATAATCGCATTTCAGCACTGGAGGATATTCTGCAAACTCTCAGAGAACTTGTCCCCTCTGCTCGGATTGTCTTTGCGCATGGTCAACTGCCTGCCAGGGAGCTGGAAAAAATCATGATGGATTTCATGCAGAAGGAGGTGGACGTGCTTATCTCCACCACCATCATCGGCTCCGGGCTTGATATCTCCAACGCCAACACCATTATCATCAACCGCGCTGACATGTTCGGCCTCTCCGATCTTTACCAGTTGCGCGGCAGAGTTGGGCGCAGCGAACGGAAGGCCTACTGTTATCTGGTCACTCCTCCGCTTAAAACCCTTAAAAAGGATGCCATGCAGCGACTCGCGGTTATTGAGAGCTTTACGGAGCTTGGTTCAGGGTTCAACATCGCCCTGCGTGATCTTGATATCCGGGGAGCGGGCAATCTGCTCGGGGCGGAGCAGTCGGGCTACATCCATGAACTCGGTTTTGATCTCTATCAGAAGATGCTTGAAGAGACGGTGGCTGAGCTGAAATCGACCGAGTTCAGCCACATGTTTTCAGATGAGGGCTCCAAAGCCGCCCGGCAACAAAAGCCCTGCGATCTGCTCTTCTTTTTTGATGCACTCATCCCGGACTACTATCTCACGGCAATCCATGAGCGTTTTGCTTTTTATGACAAAATTTCGAAGGCACCGTCTGAGAATCACGTCGCTGCCATTGCGACAGAGCTAAGAGACCGATTCGGCCAACTGCCCGAAGAGGTTTCAAACCTGCTGCTTCTGACAAAACTGAAACTTACCGGTACTGCTCTCGGTCTCGAAAAAATCGACATCCAGCCACAGAGCACAACCCTCTTTCTGCCGGAACAGAACAACGAGCATCTTACTAATCGGGAATTTCTGCAGCACCTCTTTTCCTGTGTACAGGAACCATGGATGCAGGAGTACAAACCTGGATTCAAGATCGACAAAAAGATGAAACTGACACTGCACCACCCATCGGGCTCCAACACAATACCGGAGGTGCTGATTGAGCGGTACATTGCACTGCTGAAAAAAATTGAAAGGGAGTCACAGACACCTTTGGTGTAACGGCTTACGCTCACAGATTTTTAGAGAGAAACCGGGCTATTTGAGCACAAACTCCTATAACCTTGGCGATTGCAGTAACCTGTTTTTTCTCTGTTTTCAGCTCTTCTGTCGCCGCCTCAATATCGAGCCTGACTAACAGCCATGAGTTGTGGTAAGTAGGCCAAAGGGATTTCACCTCAAGCCTCTCGCAGAACCGTGCGTAAATCTCCCGATTTACACGGCTCCCGTTATCCAACCGCTCCTCCTATAACTTGCCAGTGGGTAAATTTCTGGGGGCAAACTTTCTTCAT
>CAIWUU010000051.1 GCA_903915955.1 uncultured Chlorobiaceae bacterium
CATATTTGGGTCAAGTGGGTTCTCGATGAAAGTCAACTCCCATCCGTGTTGTGTGATAAAATTCGAGAACATGAAACTGATGGTCTTGGTGTCAGTATGATTTCTTGTTGGGAAGTGGCCAAATTAATTAATTGAGTTGAAGAGGCTCTCGTTTGAAATTGATGTACTTGATTGGATAAATCAGGCATTGAGTTATCCTGGGATTCAATTGATTGAATTCTCGCCACGTATTGCAGTAGAATCGACAAAACTTCCCGGCGAGTTTCACCGCGACCCGGCTGATCAAATTATTGTAGCAACGGCTCGTGTACATGATTGTCCGTTGCTGACAATGGATAAAAAGATTCTTGATTACAAACACGTGAAGTTTATAAACTGAGATAGATTCTGCATAAGGTGACAGATATAAAAGCATCAAGCATAATTTCTGTTACTCGAATCTGTCAGTTTTCCGATGACATATTTATCAAAGGATTACCGGGATTTTAGTGATAACCGCGAGGAATCCTCGATTCCCCCGACTTGATCAATAACGACCAGCCTACTCCCCCCACCACCATCAACAACGCCAGAACAAAGGCACCAAGCGATATCCAACGCCCCATCTCAAAGCCGCTTCGATCATAATAAAACCTGACCTCCCTGCTACCTGCGGGCACCACAACGCCGCGTAACAGCCCGTTCACCTTGATCATAGCGGCTGAACGGCCATCAATCTTCACCTTCCACCTCAAGGGATAATAAAGCTCACTCACCACAAGAAATGCTTCGCCCGGCGCAGCAACTTTGACAACCATCGACTCTGCTTTTGCATCAAGCGACATCACCGTTGCCGCAGCAAACGTGCTGGCTCCTCTCCAAAGTGGGCCATCAACATACGCCACACCGGCGGGGGCTTCATCATCAAGAAGACGGGCAAACAGCTCTTCGTTGTTGTTCACAGCGATAACCCGACTGGCGAACCATGCTCTTGGTGCGGTCTGCTGTAGCCGGTACACATAAGCCGTGACGGGGCCGCTGGCGAGTTGCAGTGTGCCGGTTTTGACCAGTTCGAGCGATGGGTGACCAAGTGGTGCAGGGCTGACAATGTAACCGACATTGAGCATTCGGAGCACGTTGATGCTGGAGAGATTTTCTGTTTTCGCGAGAAACTCTTCGTAAAGTTTGAGTTTGGCGGGATGATAGCCACCGACAGACTCGATACCAAACAGGGCAAACTTGTTCTCTGCAAAGAGCGGCCCGGCGGGGTAGATTCTGAAGGGCCTTTGCTGTGCCGCAAGGTAGCGAGTAATGTCGTCGGGCTGAAATGCGGGTTCTACAATACGGCTGTCGGCATAGACCGGTGGGCGCAGAGAGTTCGCGTATGGGTAGATAACCTGAATGTCCATCCAGAGCAGATCGCCAAGCGCAAGGAGAAAGAGCAGGAGACCGGTCAGTTTGTGAGAGAGCTTCCCCTTGATGCTGAGCCAGAGCACTCCTGCAAACAGCGAGGCAAGCGTCAGGACAATCCAGAGGCTCCCGGTCAGGTTCTCCCAGCGCACCTTGTTGACCATAAAGGCAAGGTCAAAACTGCCAACCTGTGGCTCGGGATACAGGGTTCGGAAAAAGTTTTCGACAGGTTGTTCAAAGGCAAGAAAAAGCAGCAGAAGAGCCGCGAGAAGAAGCGCTCCGATCCTGATCGGTTTCAGTAGTCGCGAAGGCTGACGCTGAAGCAGGTCGTTCACCCCAATTGCCGCAAGAAAGGAGATGATCAGGTAGAGCATAATGAGCGCCATGGAGGGCACCCTGAACCGGCTGAAAAGAGGGGCGAAATGGTAGAAGAGATCGAAGAACAGGCTGAAAAACCTGCCGAAGGAGAGCAGCAGCGCCAACAGTGCGGCGGCAACAAAAAACCAGGTCATCGGCTCTTTCCGCCGCAGAACAGCCCCCGCAACGGCGAGGAGCAGTACTACAATGCCAGCATAATTGGGGAAGTCGGTGAAGGGCATAAAGCCCCAGTAGGTCACGCCGCCAAACCCGAAGAATCCCGGCACCAGAAAGGTGAACAGCTCCAGAGGGTGCATTGACCAGAGCGTGGCATACTCCCACGCTGAGCCGCCACCCTCTGCCGCCACCCCTCTCACCGAGTATGCCGCATACTCTGAGGCAGGCAGATAGATTGATGCCGACATGGCAACCCCGCAACCCAGCGCAACAAGTAGAAGCGAGACGATACGAAAATTTTGTTTAGGCAAAGAACGGCGGGAGATGAAAAGCGTTACCGCCAGCAGCAGCACAAGCAACCACGAATAGTAAGCGATCTGCACATGTGAGCGCTGTAACTGAAAACCGGCAAGAAGCGCCAGAACCCCGGCATCGGCAAGCCCGCCGCGCTGCATGAGCCGCAAGGTGGCCCAGAGCATCCAGGGCATGTAGGCCACGGTCATGAGCTGGCTGCCGTGACCGTGCACCAGCATGGCGCTCATGTAGGGGTTGAGCATAAAAATGGCTCCACCTAACGGGGCGGCAAGGGTGGTCAGGCCGTACTGGCGAAGAAAAAGGAAAACCCCGAGACCAGCAAAAGCGAGATGAAGCAGTTGCAGAACAATACCGTCAGTATGGAAGAGGTTAAACACAACGTTCGGATAATAGAGACCACTGAGATAGCTGAATGCCTCCACCGTCGGCATCCCCGAAAAGAGCCAGGGCTGCCAGAGGGGATAGAGGCCGGTTTCTGCCTGAAGCTTGTCGAGCGCCAGGGTTGAGGCGTGGGGAATCAGAGAGTCGGGAGCAAGAAGCGTGTTCGGCTGGAAGACGAGCGGCCAGAAGAGCAGCACCGCCAGAAGGGTGTAGGCCCCATAAACAGTGAGCAACGAAAGAATCTTTTTTTTCACAGCGTTATCGCTTTGGTTCCTTGTTTAAAAAGGGGACGTACTTTAGAATAATCTCTCGCTCCTCCGCTTCCAACTTCAGCAGCAGCATCAACATCGTATAACTGGAGAGAGCAAGAAGCACCCCCGCTCCAAGCCCGGCAAAGGGTGGAAGGGTGAGCAGCCACGGGCGCACAACCAGAAGAAGCGCACCAGAAGATAACCCGGCAGCAAGAGGTTTCCAGAGCGCTTTGCCAAACGGATGAATCTTCAGAAGACGTTGTATTTCGCCAAGCCGGAGAGCGGAGAGCAGCAAAAAGAGCAACAGTGTGGCAAGAGCGGCACCGTTCAAACCCATACGCGGAATCAGAAGAAGGTTCAGCGCCACCTGCAAGCCGAGAGCGCCAAGAGCGTTGAGGAGGCTGAGGCGCGCATAGCCAGTCATGGCAAGCACCGTTGCCGAGAGGCCAAAGGTGGCTTGCAGGAAAGAGGCGATGGTCAACATAAGCAGCGCTGTAGCTCCTCCTGCCGCAAACCGGCTGCCAAAGACCGAAAGCACCTGCTCGGGAAGCGCCATGAAGAGAATTGCTGGCGGAATGACAACCATGACAATCCAGCGTGTCACCATCTTGTAGATGCGACCTATCTCCGCATTCTGGCTTTTGGCGTGCAAATCGGCAATCATCGGGGCAGCAATGCCGGTAAAGGCAAGAAGCACCGAGCGAAGAAGTCCCGCCGTTCGTGCGGCAGGATGGTAGAGGCCAACCGTTGCGGTATCGGTGAGCATCCCGAGCATCATCACATCGAGCCAGTGGCTCATCATGCTCAGGAGCGAGACCGCCATAAAGGGAAGTGCGTAAGCCATCATCGCCTTGTCCGTACGGGCGTGCAGGATATCCGACGGGAGCACACCAGTGATGGCTGTAAGGCGAGGGCGAATCCAGATAAATGCCCCG
>CAIWUU010000052.1 GCA_903915955.1 uncultured Chlorobiaceae bacterium
ATACATGAATGCAAACGATCACAGAAAAGTTGATGCACTCCGGTCTCGGGCACCGGGTGGTATCGCAGGCTCAGTTGGCTCGTCTGGTGGAGGGCACTCCCCAGCGTCGCTACAACCTTGTCAATCGTGCCATGCAGCATGGCGAGCTGCTGCAACTGCGACGTGGTCTGTACCTGCTTGCACCAAAAATGCAAAACAGTTCGCTCCATCCTTATGTACTGGCCCAAGCCCTGCAACCCGGATCATACATTTCAATGGAGACGGCACTGAGCTTTCACGGCTGGATTCCCGAATCGGTGCCGACCACTCTTTCGGTGTTACCCGGGAGGCGTCAGTTGGTGGTGAATCACCCGTTATTGGGGCTTTATCGTTTTTATCCTCTGGCACTGCACTGCGGGCAGTTTTTGCAGGCGGTCGATCGGCACATTTTTTCCGGTCAAGTGGCTTTAGTAGCACAACCCCTGCGGGCGCTGCTTGATATGCTCTGTTTTCGCAAACTTGGAGTGACCGACATGAAAACGCTTACAGCATCCATGCGCATTGATGACGAGTTGTTCGATTCTGTTAATCCTGCCACATGGGAGTTGATGCAACAGGTCTATCTGCACAAACGCATGAGGGAGTGCATTCAGTCACTCCGCCGCGAGGTGGCCAGATGATTGAACTGTTTCGCAGGCGTCTGCAACACTATTCGCTGACCAATGCCGTACAGGAGGAACAGGCAATCAAGGAGATGTTACAGGAGGTTGCGCTTTATGCCCTATGGCGAGCAGAATTCTTTGAAAAGGCGGCATTTCAGGGCGGCACTGCTCTGCGTATCCTGCATGGGTTACCGCGTTTTTCAGAAGATCTGGATTTTATTCTATTGGCGCCAGATCCGGCATTTCACTGGTCGTCCTATTTCGATTCGCTTACTCAGACGATGGCACAGTTTGGTGTGCATTGCGAATTGAGTGATCGCAGCAACATGAACAAGGCAGTACGTCAGGCCATGATCAAGAATGATTCTATCGGGCGGCAACTTGACCTGTCATTTTTTGATTCCGACAAACAGCGTAAACTTCTGGTCAAGCTTGAAATTGATACCAGTCCGCCTGCCGGGACGGGTACAAGTTGGCACTATCTTGATTTCCCCCTCGACTTTGAAATCTGTGCGCAGGATTTGCCCAGCAACTATGCCCTTAAACTTCATGCGCTGCTTTGCAGACCCTACCTGAAAGGTCGTGACTGGTTTGATTTTACCTGGTATTGCAAGCAAAAGATCAAGCCAAATCTGCCACACCTTGCCAATGCCCTGCAACAGTTTGGGCCGTGGTCAGGAGAGAATCTCGCGATTGATGCCTCATGGCTGGCAAGCGCCTTGACCGAAAAAATAAAGAGTATTGACTGGCCAAAAGCTGCGCAGGATGTCGCTCCTTTTCTTTCTTCCACAGAGCAGCCAAGCCTTTCATTGTGGAGCGAACGTTTCTTTGTCGACAAAATCAGCAAGCTGGTGCAAGCGATTGCGGGAGATGGGTAAAGAGGTTAAAAGTAGATCAAGGATGCCGAAGTCATTGATAACCGGTTGCTGAATTTGCGGTTTGAGTCGGAGAATCTGAATGTAAGAAATGCGGTACTATTGACGGTTGAGTTATATTCTTTCAATGAGAAATGGCTAAAGTGGACCCCAGCCGGTAGACAAAAAGTGGCTGAGTTTAAGTTGGTAACTTGGCCTGTTCATGCAGCGGAAAGGCGCTGCCCCTCTTTTACCTTTAACTCTTCTGTCAGTTTGTTCAACTTTTTATACTTGTCAACTATCCCTGCACCCCCTCCGCGGGCTGTCCGGTAAACTTTATCAGGTGTACTATAACCCAATGACTGATGCGGTCTTTCGACATTAAACAATAAGAAATATTCCTTTAATCCGCAATGTAATTCTGCTGGGGTGGCGTACCCTTTTAAGTAAATATCCTCATATTTGACACTCCGCCAGAGCCGTTCGACAAAAATGTTGTCCAGTGCTCTACCACGTCCATCCATACTGATACTGATGGATGGGTGTGTCGTGAGCGCTCCTATAAAGGCGGCACTCGTAAACTGGGCACCCTGATCGGTGTTGAAGATTTCCGGTGTCCCGTACTTCC
>CAIWUU010000053.1 GCA_903915955.1 uncultured Chlorobiaceae bacterium
AACCTTACTCTCCCTTCATCTCATACTGTCAAATAACGTGCCATCTTTCAGGCTATCCCCACCTCCTTTTGCCATTTTCAGACCTCGTCTCAGCAGGGAACCCAATGTATCATTACTCCCTCTAACTTCCTAATCCTTTCTCCAATCTTTTTTCTTATTTCGACCCTTTTTTCATGAAATCCTTCTCTTTATGGGGCAGGATCGCTGTAAAGTGGAACAAATGACGGCATATCTACGGTCAAATCTAATTGATGAGCCCCCCGCGCGTACTCTTTTGCTGCTGCCACAAAACCATGAAAAAGAGAGTGCGCCTTCTGCACTCTTGATTTCAGCTCAGGGTGGAACTGCACCGCAACAAACCAGCGGTGATCCTTCAGCTCAATAATCTCGACAAGCTCTCCGTTCGGGGATGTCCCGGAAAAAATCATGCCATTTTCTTCAAAGTTCTTGCGGTAGTCGTTATTGAACTCGTATCGATGACGGTGACGTTCATTAACAAGAAACTTCTGATAGGCAGCATACGCCTTTGACCCCTCTGTAATGATACAGGGGTAACTTCCAAGACGCATCGAGCCTCCTTTCTCCTTGACCTTTTTCTGGTGCTCCATGAGGTCAATGACCGCGAAGCGAGCGCGCTTGTTAAACTCCGTTGAGTTGGCCTCCTGCATACCACAGACATTACGGGCAAACTCAATTGAGGCGCACTGCATCCCAAGACAAATTCCAAAGAAGGGAATATTTTGTACCCTCGCATACTCGATGTACTTGATTTTTCCCTCAATACCCCGATCACCGAAGCCAGGTGCCACAAGAATACCGTTAATACCTTGCAGCTCCTTTGCAAGGTCGAATGTGGCCGATTCAGCATCCTCTGCCTTGAGCAGTTTGACAGTAACCTTGACGTTGTTGCTCGCGCCTGCATGAATAAAGGATTCGAGGATCGATTTGTAGGCATCAGGGTATTCGGTATACTTACCACAGATGCCAATAGTAACCTCGCCATCCTTGGGAAACTTGACCTTGTTGCAGAATTCTCGCCAGTAATCAAGCGACGGCTCCTTGAACCCTTTCAAACCAAGCTTTTTAAGTACACGAAGATCCAGCTTTTCCTGGAGAAGCGTCAGTGGCACCTCATAAATCGTCTCGCAGTCGTTCAGGCCAATAACGTCAAACTCGTTGAGGTTGCAGAAATGACCAACCTTGTTCTTGATCTCGCGAGAAAGCAGCTTCTCACTGCGGCAAACCAGAATATCCGGCTGAATCCCAACACCGAGCAGCATTTTCACGCTGTGCTGCGTAGGCTTTGTTTTCAGCTCGCTTGCCGACTTGATATAGGGCACAAAGGTAAGATGGATGTTTACCAGGTTCCCGTCGCCCATCTCAAGCTTCAACTCCCTCATGGCTTCAAGAAATGGAAGTGATTCGATATCGCCGATAGTACCGCCTATCTCGGTGATGAGCACATCAAGATTGCCGTTTCTGGCCTGCTCGGCCATTCGATCCTTGATTTCGTCAATCACATGCGGCACAACCTGCACTGTCGCACCAAGGTAATCTCCGCTGCGCTCCTTGTCAATGACTGATTTATAGACTCGTCCCATGGTCAGGTTCGAAGTCTGCGAAGTCGACTCATCAAGAAAACGTTCGTAGTGGCCGAGATCAAGATCGGTTTCGGCCCCGTCATCGGTAACATAAACCTCTCCGTGTTGATAGGGAGACATGGTACCAGGATCGACGTTGATATAGGGATCATATTTCTGTATAGCCACCCTCAAGCCACGTGATTTGAGCAGCATCCCGAGAGAGGCCGACAGAATTCCCTTGCCGAGCGAGGAAATTACCCCTCCGGTCACAAAAATATATTTCACATTTTTCGGTCGAGCCATGACATCGTTCGTCGTTTGTTAATAGATAAGAAGCTTGGGGTTATTCCGGTATCTTATGGGCTCCATCGCAGAAAGGAAGTTTGGCCGATCTGTTACAACTGCAAATAGCCACAGTTTTTTCTTCATCAATCACGACAGACCTGGGATGCAAGCCGGTACCTTTGTGAGAACCGTCACAGTATGGCAGATTTTTCGATTGTCCACACCCGCAGTAATATTTAGTTCCAGGCTGCTCCTTGACGATATAAGGCTTTTTCTGCTCCATAACTCCTCCACGGTTTACCACTGGTTATTCAAAAAGATCAATCTGACCATCAGGCTCTTCAATGGGAAAATCAGCTTCGCCATCCTCATCGCTCTTTGGCACTCTGGCAAGGGCCGAAATCATATCACCTGCCATAAGTCTGACAAGCCTTACTCCGGAGGTGTTTCTACCGGTCAACCGGATATCGGAAACATGCTGACGGTTCACAATACCGTTCGTTGTAATAATAATCAGATCGTCGTCGTCATTAACGTCAAGGAGACCAACAAGTGCCCCGATCTTTTCATGAGCCTTGAGTGTAATCACCCCACGAGCGCCGCGGCGAGTCAGACGATAATCCTCCACCCTGCTTCGCTTGCCAAAGCCATTGTCGGTAACAGCAAGCAACGCCGTATCAAAACGCTTGGTGGTAACCATTGAAATACATTTCTCCCCATCATCAAGTGTAATTCCTTTGACACCCATAGCCGTACGACCCATTGAGCGAATCTCAGCCTCAGGGAAGCGAACGACAAAGCCAGAGCTCTTGGCAAGAATAATCTGATGTTCACCATCGGTCAGACGGGCGTCAAGAAGCTCATCGTGCTCTTCAATCGTGATGGCCGCAATTCCATTTTTTCTCGGATGAGAAAAATCTTCAAGTGAGGTTTTTTTCACGATACCATTCGTTGTCGCCATGACAATGAAGCCCGGTTCATCAAAGTTCCTGATGTTGATATATGCCCTGATTTTTTCGCCGGGTTGCAGCTCCATAATATTGGCCAGCGCACGCCCCCTTGCTGCTCGTCCGGCCTCAGGAATTTCGTACACTTTGAGCCAGTGACAGCGTCCACGATTGGTAAAGAAGAGAATATGGTTATGCGTCGAGGCAATAAACATGTGCTCAACAAAATCATCATGCTTTGCCTGTGCCCCGGCAACTCCTTTTCCTCCGCGAGCCTGACGGCGATAACCCGAAACCGGGAAGCGCTTGATAAAGCCCTCATGGGTAATGGTAATCACCACATCTTCCTGGGCAATCATGTCTTCAATCGAAAAGTCACCCTCCTGTGGCACAATCTCGGTGCGACGGGCATCCCCGTAAACCTCCCGGACTTTCAGTAGCTCCTCCCGGATAATCTCCATCTGTTTCTCCGGACTGCCGAGAATAAAGCGCAGCTCCTCAATCAATGCAAGTACCTCCGTATACTCCTGATCAATCTTTTTGCGCTCCATACCGGTCAGACGCTGGAGGCGCATCTCAAGAATCGCTTTCGACTGCAATTCCGACAGAGCAAAGCGAACCATGAGCCGCTCCTGTGCTGTTGATGCATCTGGTGATTCCCGAATAGTGGTAATTACCTCGTCCAGATTGTCAAGACATATTTTCAGCCCTTCAAGAATATGAGCCCGTTTTTCAGCGGCATTGAGGTCAAATTTGGTACGGCGCAACACAATCTCATTGCGGTGCTTGATGTAGTATACCATCATCTCCTTGAGATTGAGTATCCTCGGCACACCATCAACCAGCGCCAGCATAATCACTCCAAAAGTATCCTGCATCGGAGTGTGCTTGTAAAGATTATTGAGCACTACCTTTGCCACGGCATCGCGCTTCAGCTCAATCACCAGCCTCATACCGTCCCTGTCGGATTCGTCTCTTATATCTGCAATACCTTCAAGCTTTTTATCATGGACCAATTCCACAATTTTTTCAATCAGTCGTACTTTGTTAACCTGATAGGGTAGTTCTGTAACCACAATCGACTCTCGACCGTTTTTCTGGGTAACCTCCACAATAGCTCGTGCACGGATAACCACCTTGCCCCGGCCTGTCAGGTAGGCTGAACGAACACCCTCATAGCCATAGATGATACCAGCGGTTGGAAAATCAGGAGCAATAACATATTTCATGAGATCGACCACTTCCAGATCCGGATTTGCAATCAAGGCTATCATGCCATCAACAACCTCCCGAAGATTCTGGGGTGGAATATTGGTTGCCATACCTACAGCAATGCCTGAAGAGCCGTTCACCAGAAGATTTGGTATCGCCGAAGGCAGAACCGTCGGCTCCTCAAGAGAGTCATCAAAATTAAGGGAGTAATCAACCGTCCCCTTCTCAAGATCCTTGAGCATTTCACCAGCAATGCTTTTCATACGAACCTCAGTATATCGCATTGCAGCAGGTGAATCGCCATCAACTGAACCAAAGTTTCCCTGACCGTCAATAAGAGGGTATCGCATGGAAAATTCCTGCACCAGACGGACCAGACTGTCATAGACGGCAGTATCTCCGTGGGGGTGAAACTTGCCAAGCACTTCACCAACTACACGGGCAGACTTTTTATGTGGTTTGCCAGCCTGGAGACCAAGCTCGTGCATACCAAAAAGCACCCGGCGGTGCACCGGTTTCAGACCGTCCCGCACATCAGGCAGCGCACGACTGACAATGACCGACATCGAATAATCGAGATAAGAACCCCGCATTTCTTCTTCAATACTGATCGGGACTATTCTTTCACGCTGCATAGAGAAATCCTGGGTGATAATTGATAGAAAAAATCAAGGCCGTAATGTATAAAAATCCGGCTTGATTACGTAGGGCAACATACTTTCGACAAGAGAAAAAAGTGCCGAACCTGCTTTAAAATATCAGCTAAGCGGTACTAAAGGCGCATCAGACCAGAGGGATTCAAGATCATAAAAACGGCGTTCATCCGGCATGAAAATATGGACAACAACGTCAATATAGTCCAGCAGAATCCAGTGCATTGAATCCATACCCTCCACATGCATCGGGCGCTCCCCATCCTCCTTGATCTCATCAATAATGTGATCAGCCGCAGCTTTCGCCTTCCGCTCGGAGTCAGCGGTGATAATCACAAAAAAATCGGTGACCGAGGTCAATCCCCTCAAGTCGAGAATCCTCACCTCTTCACACTTTTTCTCAAGCGACAGCTCAGCAGCTCTTTTTGCCAGCAATTCACCGACAGCAACCTCTCTTGCCTGACCAACTATCTCTCCATCTTTCAAACTACTCATAACCATGCGCCCTTCATATATGAACTATATTTTATAACAATTTACCAAGAACAAGCAACTAAAAGCCACAAGAACGGCAATAATGATTGCTCCTGAACATACAAAAAAGCCTGCTCACTGACACAAAAAAAGCCGGGAACTACCCTGGCACAGGAAGAATCACTGCTGCCCCAAGGCTATCCTCTGGTATATGGGCTGATAACGATGGCAATTGCAGTTCCCAGTACCCAACATCAAGCCATTGGCCAAACTTGCGACCAACTTCGCAGAAGTGTGCGACATTCCGGAAACCAAAGCTTTCATGCAAGCCAACACTGGCCTCGTTTGGTAACGCAATGCAACCCAGCACAACATGACACCTCGTTTTGCAGAGAGACTCCAGCAAGGCAGAGTAGAGCGCTTTGCCATAGCCATTACCAGCAGCGCCTGCCTTTACGTAAATGGTTGCCTCAGCAGTGTGCCGGTAAGCAATTCGCTCTTTCCATCTGGTTGCATAGGTATAGCCAACAACCGAACCTTGGTGACAGCCAACAAGCCATGGATAAATCTTTTGGTACGACTCTACCCGTACTTGCATATCAACCTCTGAAAGAGTTTCTTCCTCGAAGGTGATAGTCGTATTCTTGATAAAGTGGTTATAGATCGCACAGATTGCTGCGATGTCTTTGCTCTCACACGCACGAACTTCCATGTTTCATTAAACCTTTTTTTTGCAACCTGGGCATCATGGAATTAATACTTGATAAAAGTTGATATTCATCCGCCCCTGACCGTCCCATAAGAAAAGATTGGGCTACGTCAGGCTGGTTTCTACCACGATGCCCGGCCTGCTGTTTCAAAAGAAGTTTCCTGGGAAGAGTGTTCTGGACTACAACCGCAAAATACCATTACGTATTTTTTTGAACAATTTACAGGAACGGGGAGAGCATAAGCCCGACAAGCCTGATTAACGACTCAATAGTAAAACTCTTTTGCGATAAAATCGGTTCTACAAATTAGCTTTCTCTGTATATTGCCCAATCTTTCCATACCAAATAAGGGGAAGAATCAACAGAGGAGAGGATGCGTTCTCTGGATTGTAACAACGATTTTCATTAATAATGGGATAATAAAAGTATGTCCACACGATACCTTTCAGGATCCGCCGTTGCACTGGTGACCCCCTTCAGACAGGACAGGTCAATAGATAGCGACGCTTTGAGGAGACTGGTGCAGTTTCATATCGAGGCGGGAACCGATATCATCATAACCTGTGGAACAACGGGTGAGTCACCGACACTTTCCGGTGAAGAGCAGTTTGAGATTATACGCACAGCTAAGGATGAGGCTGGTGGAAGAATAATGGTGGCGGCGGGTGCTGGCACCAATGATACAAAACACGCTGTAGAGCTGGCAAAAAATGCTGAAAAAGCGGGTGCAGCGGCTCTTCTTTCGGTTGCTCCGTATTACAACAAGCCTTCTCAGGAGGGAATCTATCAGCACTACCGACATATCGCGGAGGCGGTCTCTGTGCCGATTATCATATACAATGTTCCGGGAAGAACTGGCTGTAATGTAACGTCATCAACCATTCTGCGGCTTGCCCGTGATTTTGAAAATATTGCGGCAGTCAAAGAGGCTTCAGAAAATATCGGTCAGATCTCGGAGCTTCTTGAAGAGCGTCCTGATCATTTCTCTGTACTAACCGGTGAGGATTCGCTGATTCTGCCATTTATGGCAATGGGTGGCGACGGGGCAATCTCTGTTGCGGCAAACCAGATACCAGCTCAGATCAAGCAATTGATTGAAGCTGTCAGGCGCGGAGATCTTGAGGAGGCTCGATCGATCAACCGCCGTTACCGCAAGCTGTTAAAACTGAATTTTATTGAAAGCAACCCTGTTCCGATAAAGTACGCTCTGTCACGAATGGGTATGATTGAAGAGAACTACAGGCTGCCGCTGGTTCCACTTTCACCAGAGAGCAAGCAGATTATCGATCAAGAGCTCAAAACTCTGGAACTTATATAAATCTCCTCTGAACTCTTTCAGCTCCCGTCAGAGGTCGGGAGCTGAAATGAGGCCATAAGTCACCGGAGTCCTGTAAAGCCCTATAAAAGCTCCCAAAGGCTTGCAACAAAAGCGTCGAGTTCCTCCTTGGTCCGCTTCTCCGTAACAGCGACAAGTAGTCCGGTTTCACTGTGGGCAGCCAGGTCATAACCTGCAAACACCTTTTTCTCAAGCATTCGCTCAACCACAACCGCCGCAGGCATTGGAGTTTCAACGACAAATTCCCGGAAAAAAGGCGTTGAAAACTTCAGGGAAAATCCCGGAATTGCGGCGATTTTTTCAGCCAGATAGTGCGCCTTCTGTGCTGACTGTGCCGCAACCTGCTGAAGCCCCTCTTTACCAAGCAGCGAAAGATAAACTGCTGCCTGGAGTGCGTTAAGCGCCTGGTTGCTACAGATATTTGATGTGGCTTTTTCGCGTCGGATGTGCTGTTCGCGAGTCTGGAGGGTAAGAATAAACCCATCCTCTCCATCCCTGTCTTTAGTCATGCCAACCAGACGACCAGGAATCTTGCGGACAAGAGGCTGTTTGACGGTAAAGATGCCAAGGTAGGGACCGCCAAAATTCTGAGGGTTTCCAAGTGGCTGACCTTCACCGACAGCGATATCGGCCCCATAACTTCCGGGAGCAGCAAGCACTCCAAGTGACAGTGGATCAGCGGAAACAACAAAGAGCGCCCCCTTTGCATGAGCAAGAGCTCCAATAGTTTCAACATCTTCCAGGCAGCCGTAAAAGTTTGGCTGCTGGACAACCACTGCGGCCACGCTCTCAGTCACAAGCTCTTTCAGCGCGGGAACATCTCCAACACCATCCTGAAGAACATTCTGTATAATTGCATGATGCCCCGAAGCCCCAAGATAGGTCTTCAGAACGGAACTGTTGTATGGATGAAGTTTTCCTGCTACCACCACCTGATTGCGACCGGTGACGTTCATGGCCATCAAGACCGCTTCGGCAAGGGCTGTTGCTCCGTCATACATCGAAGCATTGGTGACATCCATCTCATAAAGACGGCATACCAGACTCTGATATTCATAAATGGCCTGCAAGGTTCCCTGTGAAACCTCTGCCTGATAAGGGGTATATGCCGTGTAGAACTCACTGCGAGAGGCAATGGTCTTGATCGCTACCGGAATAAAGTGGTCGTAAGCGCCCCCTCCAAGATAACTGACATACTCGGATGTGCTCCGGTTAGCAGAAGCAAGCCCCTCAAGCAGTTTGCGTACCTGGAGCTCATCTGAGGCGGGAAGAATATCAAGGGTTCTTTTCAGGCGAATCTCTTCCGGGATATCGGCAATAAGGTCATCAAAAGAGTTCGCACCGGCAGCCCGAAGCATCTCCTCCCTCTCTCGTTCGGTATTGATAATGAATGGCATGCGTTACTCCCCTGTCAACTGACGGTAGGCCGCAGCGTCAAGCAGCGCATTTACTGCGGCAGGATCAGCAACTTTAATTTTAACCAGCCAGCCTGCGTTATATGGATCCTGATTGACAACTTCAGCGTTGTCGAGCCCGGTGTTCGCTTCAAGGATCTGGCCAGCAACAGGAGCAAAAAGATCAGCCACAGTTTTTACCGCCTCGATCGTACCAAGCATCTCATGCTCTTTCAAAGTGGTTCCGGCTGCTTTTAGTTCTACGAAAACAATATCGCCAAGTTCGTGCTGGGCAAAGTCAGTAATTCCAACCAGTGCGCTGCTGCCATCTTCAAGCAGTTTAATCCATTCATGGTCTTTGGTATAGCGAAGATCTTCCGGAATAGTCATATCAAAAGAGAGAAAAAGTGTTGATGGAGTCTGCTGGTAAATTCTTTGACAAACAAGGTAATATTTTTTGGAATCCCTTCAAATGAGAGGGCATGGCAACTTATGCAAGTCGCTGCCGCATTGCCTCATACAGCAGCACGCCTGCCGTCACACTGACATTGAGGGATTCTACACAACCAGCCATAGGGATGCGAACAACATGATCACAGAATTTCACCGCCTCAGGCGCCAATCCACTACCCTCCATACCAAGTACAATAGCGGTTGCTTTTTTCATGTCGGCATCGGTGTAATTGAGCTCTGCATCCATATCAGCCGCAATAACCTGAATATTACATTGGTGAAGAAATTCCAGAGCACGCACAAGACTCTTCACTTTACAGATCCTTATATGGGAAAGCGCTCCAGCAGCAGCTTTGTGAACCACGGCGTTAACTGGTGCCCCCTTTCCCTCGACAAGTATAACAGCATCTACCGCTACCGCCTCTGCCGTTCTGATAATTGCCCCGATATTGTGCGGATCATCCAGTCCCTGCAGCACGACAAAAAGCGGAAAAGTATTGCGTGGACTTGCAAGAACCTCTTCAAGTGAATAATAGGTGACTGAACTGATGAGAGCGCACACACCCTGATGCTTGGTTGTGCCAGCAATCAAAGAGAGCTTCTCAAGCCTCGCCTTACCGCTGACAAGTTTCAGTCGCCTTGAGGTAATAACAATTTCCTTGAGTTTCGGGTGAGAGGTGTTGAACTGAAAATAGATCTTTTCGATGCTCTCGGGCTTTTGCTGGAGAAGCTCAAGTACGGCATTTCTGCCATAGACAATGTTTTCGGAATGTTCCGCGTCCATAAAACCTCTTCTCCTGCGTTGGTGTGTGTTGATTAAGCAAAAAGTATGGTCGCAGTAAGCGCCAGAGTACCTTTCCCGAAAGCCGGTAAGCATCCCGGATTGAAAAACCGGAATCTAATTAAATTTATCAAAAATCATTTTTTTTAATATCTTTCTTGCCACATTGGTTTGTTTTCCTAAGGTAACATTTCCGGTTGCTTCGCGGTCTGCACACCAGTACACTGCACGCTTACGCATGCCATTCATCAATACAAATCAGGTGACTGCCAGTATGACCCCGACTTTTAAAACAATGGAGGGAAATGAAGCTTTGGCTCATATCTCTTATCGCATCAGTGAAGTAATTTGTGTTTACCCGATTACCCCGGCTTCACCAATGGGTGAATATTCTGAAGTATGGGCCTCAGAGAGAAAGAAAAACATTTGGGGTACTGTTCCAAAAGTTGATGAATTACAAAGTGAAGCTGGTGCGGCGGCGGCAGTTCATGGAGCCTTGCAGACCGGCGCTCTGACCACAACATTTACGGCATCACAGGGCCTGCTGCTCATGATTCCGAATATGTATAAAATCGCGGGTGAACTCACACCATGTACTATCCATGTCTCTGCCCGGGCACTTGCAGCGCAGGGGCTCTCAATTTTTGGGGACCATGGCGATGTCATGTCGGTCAGGGGTACAGGGTTTGCACTTCTGGCTTCGAGTTCTGTTCAGGAGGTGATGGATATGGCTCTCATTACCGCAGCATCAACACTTGATTCGAGAATTCCTTTTCTCCATTTCTTCGATGGTTTCAGAACATCTCACGAAATCTCAAAAATTGAGGTAATCCCGGACAGCATTATAAAGGAGATGATGGACGATGATCTGGTCATTGCCCACCGAAATCGCCGTATGAGCCCTGATGCTCCCATTATTCGCGGTACATCGCAGAATCCGGATGTCTATTTCCAGGCAAGAGAGACGGTCAACAGCTACTACAATGCCTGCCCTGGAATCACGGAAAAGGCCATGGAAAAATTTGCGAAGCTGACTGGACGCCGATATAATCTGTATGAGTATTATGGCGATCCCGACGCTACGCGTGTCATCGTGCTGATGGGTTCCGGTGTCGAAACTGCCCGTGAAACTGTGGAATATCTGAACAAACAGGGCGAAAAGGTCGGCGTTATACATGCCCGCCTCTTCCGACCCTTCGATGCAGAGCGTTTTGTGAAGGCCTTTCCCGCCTCAGTTACCTCTGTTGCTGTTCTTGATCGTCTCAAGGAGCCTGGCAGCGCTGGAGAGCCTCTCTATCTTGACACCATCAATGCCCTGTATGAAGGTCTGCAGAATGGTCTACTGAAAACTCTTCCCACCGTCGTGGGTGGCAGATATGGACTCTCATCAAAGGAGTTCACTCCAACAATGGTCAAGGCAGTACTCGACAACTTGTCATCAGAAAAACCGAAAAATCATTTTACGGTTGGCATCAACGACAATGTCACCCACACAAGCCTTGACTACGATCCGACATTCACCATTGAACCCGATGAGATATTCCGGGCTCTCTTTTATGGTCTGGGGGCGGACGGCACCGTTGGAGCCAACAAAAACAGCATCAAGATTATCGGTGAAAACACACCGAACTATGCTCAAGGTTATTTCGTTTACGACTCAAAAAAATCAGGCTCAATTACCACATCGCACCTGCGATTCGGTCCCAATCAGATTCGATCAGCTTATCTGATTACTGAGGCACAATTTATTGGCTGCCACCACTGGATTTTCCTTGAGCTGCTTGACCTGGTCAAAAATCTCAGAAAAGGGGGCACGTTGCTGCTGAATTCTCATTATGCAACGGAAGAACTCTGGGAAAAACTCCCGAAAATTGTTCAAGAGCATCTGATCAGCAAAGAGGCAAAGCTCTATACCATTGATGCCTACAAGGTTGCACACACAAGTGGTATGGGCCAACGCATCAACACCATCATGCAGGCCTGCTTTTTCGCCATTTCCGGTGTGCTTCCCCGTGAAGAAGCTGTAGAAAAAATTAAAACCTCCATCAGAGAGACCTACGGCAAAAAAGGTGACGAAGTGGTTAACCAGAATATACAGGCTGTTGAAGATACCCTTTCGAACCTGCATCAGGTGACCATCGGCTCCTTTGCCAGCAGCGTTACAGAGCTTCGGCCAACTATTGTTGGTAATGCGCCTGATTTTGTCTGTAACGTCCTGGCAAGAATCATTGCGGGCGATGGAGACAACATTCCTGTCAGCGACCTTCCTGCGGATGGCACCTACCCGACAGGCACAGCAAAATTTGAAAAGCGCAACCTGGCGGATGAAATTCCTGTTTGGGAACCCTCAGCGTGTATCCAGTGTGCAAAATGTGTCTTTGTTTGCCCGCACGCGGCAATCCGCGCAAAACTCTATGAGCCAAAAAATCTGGAGAACGCACCTGCAACATTCCAGCATAGTGATGCCAAGGGCTCAAGCTGGGAAGGCATGTACTACACCATCCAGGTTGCCCCTGAAGATTGTACCGGATGCGAAATATGTGCCCGTATCTGTCCGGGAAAAGACAAAAACAATCCAGGGAAGAAAGCCCTGAATATGAGTCCACAGCCAGCTCTCGTCAAAACAGAAGCTGAGAACTGGGAGTTCTTTTTGAACATCCCTGAATATGACCGGGAAAAAATCAATACAAAACTGATCAAGGAGCAACAGCTCCAGGAGCCGCTTTTCGAGTTTTCCGGAGCTTGCGCGGGATGTGGTGAAACCCCTTATGTTAAACTGTTGACACAGTTATTCGGAGATCGCCTTGTTATTGGCAACGCAACAGGCTGCTCCTCAATCTATGGTGGAAATCTGCCGACAACCCCCTATTCTACCAATGCCAGTGGTCGTGGTCCAGCATGGTCTAACTCCCTCTTTGAGGATGCCGCAGAGTTCGCCCTTGGTTTCAGACTCTCCATCGACAAGCAGCGGGAATATGCAGGTGAGCTTTTGATGAGAGTTGCATCAGAGATTGGTGAGACACTTGTCAAGGAGATTCTTGAAGCAACAGAAAACAGTGAAGTCGAAATTTTTGAACAGAGAAAACGAGTGGCAATACTGAAAGAGAAGCTCTTGCTTATGGCCACTTCCGATTCGAAGAATTTGCTTTCGCTGGCAGATATGCTGGTCAAAAAAAGTGTCTGGGGTGTTGGTGGCGATGGATGGGCTTATGATATCGGGTACGGTGGCGTTGACCACGTAACGGCTGGCGACAAAAACGTTAACCTTCTTGTCCTTGATACTGAGGTCTATTCCAACACCGGTGGCCAGGCATCAAAGGCAACCCCGAAAGCTGCGGTTGCAAAATTTGCCGCAGCAGGAAGAACTGTTACCAAGAAAGATCTTGGACTGATCTCCATGAGCTATGGCAATGCCTATGTCGCCTCCGTGGCATTTGGCTCCAGAGATGAACAGACACTGAAAGCATTCCTTGAAGCGGAAGCATACAATGGCCCCTCTATTATTATTGCTTATTCGCACTGTATCGCTCAAGGTATCAACATGGCAACAGCTCTTGATAATCAGAAAGCGGCAGTTGATTCAGGACACTGGATTCTTTACCGATACAACCCTGAGCGACTGCTTGAGGGCAAAAACCCGCTGATTCTTGACTCGAAGAAGCCAAAAATACCGGTTGCACAGTTCCTCAACATGGAAAATCGTTTCAGAATGCTCCAGAAGAGCCACAAAGCTCTGGCTGCGGAGTACTATACCGCGATCCAGAAAGAGGTGGATGCTCGCTGGGCACATTACGAATATCTTGCAGCTCGCAGCTTTGATGAACTAAAATAATTACGGACTTTTACAAAAGCAATTTGCCCGCCAATTTCGCATAATGAGATGAATCTGCGACATTGACGGGCAATTTTTTTACTTTATTTGCTTTGCCCTCTCCAGTATCTCAAATGCCTTCGGAGTATTACCGAGCTTCTCATAAACTTTACTGAGATGCTCAAATATTTCAACCTCACTTGAATTCAGCCGAACCGCCTTTTCAAGCATCTCCCTTGCCTGTTCATACCTCCCCATTTTGAACAATACCCAGCCGAGCGTGTCGAGATAACTCGCATTGGCAGGTTCCCGAGAGACCGCTTTCATTGCCAACGTTTTAGCACGCAGAAGCTCTTTCCCCTGACCGGCAAGAATGTAGGCAAGATTGTTCATCATCAGCACATTGTCTGGCTCAACGCGAAGAATTCTCCCATAGAGACGAATACATTTATCATAATAACCCAGCTTGTCATAACAGAGGGCCAAGGTGCTATTAGCCTGCAGATAGAGCCATTTTTCCATTTTTGCGTTTTTGGAACGCACAACTCTCTCGAAAAAACGCACGGCCTCTTTGGTATGGCCTGCCTGAAAAAGGAGTTCACCTTTCAAGCCCTGAAGCATAAGGGTCAAACGTGGATTGCCTGGATGGTGCTTTTGAATTGCATCGATCATGAGATTCGCTGGCTCGATATACGCTCGCTCTTTCGATGAGCGAACAACAAATAATCGCACCAACTCAATTCTCTGATCAATGCTTGCGTGAGCGGTCGAATAAAAGAGGAGAAGATCTTCACGAAATGCAAGATTGTTTCCGGAGTGTACTGAACTCTCAAAAAGAGCAAGCCAGGCGGATAAGGCACCCGGATTGTCATGCAGAAGCTCCCTGAAAGTCTGGATGGCCAGATCATACTGGGCAGTTTGAAGATAAAGCTGACCAAGAGTAAAAAGCAGCCTTGATTTCCCTTCTCCCTGCTCAAGAGTGGCGAGTTGACGATACCGATCGGCTGCCTGCCTGTAATTATTCATCTGATGGGATATCACGGCAAGCAATTTACCATAATACTTGTTGTCGGGATCGAGCTGAACACTTTTTTCACTGTGCACTCGGGCAGAGTCGATAATACCAAGGTCCATATAAGCGTTCGATAACGCATAATGGAGGGCCGCATTATTGGGTTGAGTAATCAGAAGCTTCTGATAACGGTCAATCGCACCCTGATATTCTCCTTTCGCACTTTGCAGTGAAGCGGCAACGACCTCCCTTCTGCTGACATCAGCAAGAGAGTCGGAGAGCATTATACCATTAGAGAGCAAAAGCCGGGGCGACAACACCAAAAAGATAACTGCGCACAATAATGCACACCTCTTAATTCGGCTTTGCATCAAACAACGGAGATTCATGAGTATTGGAACCGGTTGAAAAACGGATAAACGCCTGATGTGTAGCAACTCGCCCTCTTGTCGTTCTACTCAGATACCCTGCCTGGATAAGGTAGGGCTCATACACCTCTTCAATGGTATCCCGCTCCTCTCCCACAGAAACGGCAAGAGAGGCAATCCCGACAGGCCCTCCATTGAATTTGTTGACAATGGTATCCATGATTTTTTTATCCATATCATCCAGCCCCTCTTCATCAATCTCAAGGCAGTCAAGGGTTTTCATGGCAATAGCTCTGGTAATGGTTGCAACGCCATCAACCTGCGCAAAATCCCTGGCTCGCCGAAGCAGCCTGTTGGCAATACGAGGCGTCCCTCGTGATCGTCTTGCAATTTCCGAGGCAGCATCAGCATCAACGCCAATACCAAGAATTGCTGAAGCCCTGACAATGATCCGCTCCAAAAGCTCAGGTTCATAGTAATCGAAGCGGCTGTTTATCCCGAACCTTGCCCTGAGAGGAGAGGTTAAGAGCCCCGAGCGAGTTGTTGCGCCCACAAGCGTAAAGGGCTCAATACGCAACTGTACCGCCCTTGCAGAGGGGCCACTGTCAAGCATAATATCGATACGAAAATCCTCCATTGCCGAGTAGAGGTACTCTTCAACGGTTGGTGGCATGCGGTGAATTTCGTCAATAAAGAGCACATCTCCTTTCTGCAGACCTGTCAGCAACCCTGCAAGATTGCCTGCTTTATCGAGTAAAGGGCCTGAGGTTGCCTTGATACTGCTCCCCATTTCAGAGGCGATGATATAGGCAAGCGTCGTCTTTCCAAGACCAGGCGGCCCCGACAACAGAACATGATCCAGAGCATCACCCCGCATCTTTGCCGCAGAAATAAAGACCTTCAGATTGTCTGTCAGCCGCTGCTGGCCAGCAAAATCTTCCATGCGGCTTGGCCGTATCTGCTCCTCAATCCTTGATTCGACCGCATCGGGGGGAGTATTCAGCAATTCTATTCTCAAACAGACAAGATGTTACAGGTTGAGTGGGCTCTTAGAGTTTTATTCGAGGGTCAGCCACAGCATAAAGCACATCGGCAAATAGATTGCCCAGCACTATAAGAGAGCCTGAAATAAAAGTATTGGCGATAATAAGCGGGTAATCCCTTGAAAAAATAGCCTCTACCGTTACCCTTCCCATTCCGGGAAAGGCAAAGATAACCTCAATAAAGAGGGCACCACTGAAAATAAAGGGGAGCGAACTACCCATAATGGTGATAACTGGCAAAAGGGCATTGCGAAGTGCATGTCTGAAAATAACGAGCTTTTCTGGCAACCCCTTTGCCCTTGCCGTCCGGATGTAGTCTTGTCGGATAACTTCAAGCATGCTCCCCCTGACATACCGCGCAATACCGGCCGCCCCATTAATACTGAGTACGGTCACCGGCAAGACAAGATGCCATAGCCTGTCAACCACAAAACCCACCGGACCAAAACCCTCCGCGCCAATCTCATTCAAACCTGATGCTGGAAAAAGCGGTAACTTCAGCGCAAAAAGAATAATCATCATCAATGCAAACCAGAACTCCGGCATTGAATAAAAAAAGAGGGCGGTCACGGTCAGAAAACGATCAAGAAAGGTGTTCTGGCGAACGGCGGAAATAATACCGATAAGAATACCAAAGGTGAAATTAGCAACAAGCGTGAGCAGCGCTATGGTCATGGTGATCGGCAACGCACTGGCAATCACCTCAACAACCGGCTGCTGGGCACGACTGAAACTACGCCCGAAGTCACCCTGCAACACACTGGCAAGCCATTTGACATACTGAACAGGCAGTGGATCATTGAGACCATATTGTGCCCTGATCTGCTCGGCCACATTCGGGCTTATCCCTGGCTGTATAAAAAAGGCTGCCGGATCACCTGGAGCAAGCCGGATGATGAAAAAGGTGAGGGTCAATACCCCGAATATCAGTGGTATGGCAATAAGTAACCGTTTAAGAATATATCTCAGCATAACATTTTACTGTGCGATGTTGGCTGAAGGGCGCAGCCTCCAGTCATCAATATTGTAAAAGGAGCCAGCAATATTAAGCTCCTCTCCCTCAATTCTCTTGCTGAATCCCTGGGTCTCCTGCATCCAATAGAGAAAGGTGACGGGCTGGTCACGATGAAGAATATCCTGATACTCAAGCCAGTAAGGCTTTGCTCCAAGGGGATACATTTTTTGCTTGGCCAAATCACAGAGTTGATCAACTCGTGGATTCTGGTAACCAGTAAAATTAAAGCGGCTCTTGTTGAGATCTGAACCCCAGACATCGAGAGGGTCAATCTCGAGCCCAATAGCCCAGCCAGCCAACCATGCGTCGAGCTTTCGCTGGTGCAGATTCTCAAAAAAGACATTTGACTCCTGCACATCAAGCTTGCAATCAATACCTATAGACCGCAAATTTTGCTGAATAACCACACTTGCATAGTTTCTTCTGGCATTACCTGAATTGGTATAGAGCACAAAACTGAACCTCTTTCCCTGTTTCTGCAGAATTCCATCTGCCCCGGGAAGCCATCCTTCAGCTTTGAGCATTGCTGTTGCCTTGGCTGGATCAAAAGCATGAGGGGCAATCCGGTCATTATAGGCCCATTTCAGTGAAGGGGAGACATCAGTATTGCAGACCACACCGTACTGCTTGAGGTAGCCATCGATAATCGCCTCACGATCAATGGCATGAGTAAGCGCAAGACGAACACGCGACGAGCCAAAAAGAGGGTGAGGTATAACTTTTCCACTTTTGTGATATTCACCCTGATCAATATTTGACCAGCCAACATAGTCGTAAACCCTCAGTCCAACCGTTTTAATCTCAAGTTGCCTGTTGGCCTTCACGAGAGCTGTAAAATCCTCTGGCTTGATGTTTTCAACCACATCAACAGCGCCAGTCTGAAGCTGGGTCAGACGTACCGTGTAATCAGGCACAACCCTGAAGGTGATCAGTGGAATATTACCCGGCTTGGGAAGATTCGACTTTGGGCTTGAACCAAGAACAAGCTCCTGCTGCTGCTTCCAGCCCTTCAACTGATAAGGACCGGCGCCAAGTGGCTGTATATTGAGAGGAGAGTTACGAAACTCAGCAGGCTTGACATTTTTCCAGCGATGGGCGGGCAGAGGAGTAAGTGACGTATGAAAAAGCGCCAGATGTTCCGGAACTGGTTTGTAAAATCTGAACACCAGTGTTGTATCATTCGGTGTTTCAATGGCTTTGTCGAAATCAACCCGACCCTTGTCAGCACCTGCAAGTTCAGCAAGATACTGCTGACGTGCGCTGGCAATAACCGGATTACCATACAAGGTGTAGGTAAACTTGAAATCCCCCGATACCACAGGCTTGCCATCATTCCAGAAGACATCGTTTCTGAGAATGTAGGTGAGGGTTTTATGATCCGCTGACATCGTCCAGCTCTTTGCAACAGCTCCTTTCGGAGTTTTTTTTGCCTCTCTGGATGTTGGTTGCCTCAATTTTTTTTCAAGAGCAATATAATTCAGAAGCCCTGTGTCGGTATCAAACTCACTCTGGAGAAGGGATGGATAGATGAGACCGATAATATTGCTGGATGTCACAGAACTCCCGAGCACGGGATTAAGATAATCAGCATCGCCAAGCATGGCAATAACAAGTGTGGAATCCATTGCTGTGACAGCCTTTCCATTACCAGAGTTCTGACGACCGCAGGAAGAGAGGGTGATCACAACAAAAGCAAGTAACAAGCATCCAACCAGCCCACTTGCAGAGAAAAACCTCTTGCTATAGTCAATCATAACTCTCATCCTCTTTTTTATCACTATTGATCACGTTGTTAATCCTGTTAGTCAACGCTTCGGCAGCAACATAATTGGAATCACGCTTCAAGAGGAAATTGAGCGCAACCACCTCAATGATAGCGGTAATGTTTTTACCGGGAAAGATTGGCAGAACCACCATTGGCACGTCAACGCCAAGAATCCTCGTTGATTTGGTATCCAGTCCAAGCCGTTCATAGGCTATCTCCCGGTCCCACTCAAGGAGTTCGACAACAACCTGTACCTCTTTGACCTCACGGATTGAGCGAATACCAAACGTTGCCTTCACATCGACAATGCCAAGACCACGAATTTCCATAAAATGGTCAATGACATTATTTCGCTTGGCAGAGAGCATCATGGACTCCCCTTTCCGGTTAATAACCACGACATCGTCGGCAACGAGGCCATGCCCCCTTTCAACAAGATCAAGCGCAATCTCTGATTTTCCCAGACCACTCTTCCCTATCAGCAAAACACCGACACCATACACATCAACCATCGAACCGTGATACTGCTGATAAAGAGAAAAATGATCGTCAAGAAAATCGGTAATACTATAAATGGTTTTCGTGGAGGAGCACCTGGTGATATAAACAGGAACAGATGACTTGGTTGCCATATCAAGCAAATCTGGAGCCAGCTTGTTATTGCTGGTCAAAATAATGCAGGGCATTCTGAATCGCACAAGATTCTCAAACGCCTTAATTCTGGCATTTTCATCAATATGATTCAAAAACCTTGTCTCAGTGTTACCAAGAATCTGCACCCTTTTATAGGTAAACAGATTGGTAAACCCGGCCAGGGCAAGGCCCGGACGATGAAGGTCGCGCTCAAAAATCCGTCGCTTACTCTCATCAACGTTATTGAGGCGCTTCAATTTGATATCATACTTCTTGCCGAGAGTATTAAAAAATTCAGCAACCGTTATGGATCGCTTTTTTAATCCTTTTTGATCAAGGTTCATGTCTTCAGCAATCGATATGTTAGTAAACTCACGAAAAAAATGTGAGGCGTCTCTCTGGTGCCCCGCAGAATTCACACCATCATGCCACTATTGCATTTTTTCTTTGTGCCTCAAAAGCTGACGACTCAATGCTTCAACACAAGTATCAATCGTCTGCTCATAGGCAGCACCAGCCTCCTTCGCTACAAATACATTCTGCGGCACACTCACGGTTATTTCTGCAATCTTATTTTTTTCAAAATCATTCTTCTGATGATCCAGAATGACATGACAACTGATTATACCCGGAAACACCCTGGTCAAGGTGAGTACGGCATTGCGGGCATACTCCTCTATGGTACTGTGATTGCTGGAATGGCGCAAAGTGACGGTAACATTGACCGTATCACTGGCAACAACTTTTGTCATAATAGTCTCCGTTGAAATAAGTTGAACGTAAAGAATGAACAAGACTCCGACATCAAGGGGAATCAGAGCCCTCTGTAGACTTATGCGTTGGGATGCGCTTTAAGGTAAACCTCCTTCAAGCGATCAAAGGTAACATGAGTATATATTTCGGTGGTCGAAAGATTGCTGTGCCCCAGCATTTCACTGACACTAGTAAGATCAGCTCCACTATTCAGCAGATGTGTGGCAAACGAGTGACGCAACAGGTGAGGATTTTTCTTTTTCTGCTCAGTAACTGATTCGAGATATTTTCTTGTCAATCTCTGGATAAGCATGGGATAAAGCTTTTTGCCCCTTTTGGTTATAAAAACATAAAGCGGCGATAGCGCCTCCTCCCCCTCCACTATTCTAAAGAAGTTTCCCCGGACTTCAAAATATTTTTTAAGCGCATCAATGGTTGGTTGCCCAACAGGGACGATTCTCTGCTTCCTCCCTTTTCCCGTCAGCTTCACATACCCGCCCGCAAGATCAAGCGCATCCATCGTCAATCCTGTCAATTCAGAAAGCCGAAGACCACTGCCATACAGCAACTCAAGAATACTCCTGTCGCGTTCATAGACAAAAGATGCCTCAAGGGCACCTTTTTCCATAGATTGAACCTGATACAAATTGGATGGCAGCACTTCGTTAAAAAGCTTTTCAGTCTGCTGCTCAGTCAAAAAGGCCGGAACTCGCTGTGGATATTTTGGGGAAACAAGAGAGGAAAAGGGAGAACGTTCAATAGAGCCGCTCTCCTGCATGTATCGGTAAAAACTTTTTAATGCCGCCAGTTTTCTTGCAACCGATCTCTGCTGTACCCCCCGTTGCATCAGTGCACCCATAAAAAGCCTTACATCAACAGTCGTTACCTGCGCAGGTTCAAAAGCACTCAAATCATCAAGTCCAAGATGCTGCAAAAGAAATGAAAAAAACTGCGCAAGGTCAGTTCTGTATGCAAGAACCGTATTGGGCGATAAATTCTTGCTGCAGGTGAGCTTGCCAAGAAAATCTGCCACCGGAAGAGAGCTATCCCGAAAAATTGCTGGTAAAGGAGATATCAAAGAATCCTTCATAAAAGTGCGACACAAACGAGTTCCTCTTTCTCTCTCACATAATACAGATTATCACTCTGAATCAAAAAGTTGTTCAGGCATGGCTTGTCAACACTCTCCTCCATACAATCGTCATAGACAAGATGAGCCGCTCGCCAGACTCGAAGCGAAGAGCGCCAGAGAGCAGTCAACGGATAGAATTCGTGTAATGCAACAACCGTCAAATCACCATAAACAAGAGACTCACATCGGCTTCTCTCCGACACATCAAATTTCTCCAATGCAAGTTGCTCTTGAGCAATGCCCTCCATGACAAACCCTGGAAGAGTAATCCTCTGTCGCACCTCTTCGGGAACAACCTTTTCTCTGAGAGCATTTACCCGGGCGCTGTCGAAAGAAGTGTTGCTGCTCTCTGCGCCAGTAAGGGGATCAACACAAAAAAACTGACGTTCAGGAAATCCGCCAAAAAGAGAAGTTTTACAGACAAGAAACTCATCCCCCAAATTTGCAATAAAACTGATATCAGAGCGTGACCACACCACACTGCCTCTCCTGAAATCCACCGCCCAGACTCCCTGATGTTCCGGACTATACTGCTTATAGGCATAACAATAGCCAAGCCCGCCCCGGGTTGTGTCAATTCCTGTGAACCAACCATCTCCGGCAGATATGCTCTGTACAGAATCCATCAAAGGATAATCATCACAAAAGACTCTTCCCGTCGGGGGTTCAATCCCGAAAAACAACGACTTCCTGTTGGCAGCACAACGCTTCTGCCCTATCAAGTCGCCGCTATCGGTAAACATCATCTGCCACACAAGCGAGCCACGACCTGCGTCAAACCGCCAGCGAACGACGAGCTGCTCTTCCTGATTCTTCATTGTCGGGTCATCTTGTAAATATTCACCGCCACAGGCATTGATCCTCCGGAATACTTCCTTGGAGAGGATGTTATGGTGAAATGATTTTCGGCAGCCAACTCAAGAAACTGCTCCGCCATTCTTCTGCGAGGATCAGCAAGATAGGCCACACCACCCGGTTTCAACAATTTATCGATCGCCGTAACAACAGGAAGCAAATTCACCCGTTCATAGAGCACATCGGCTGCAAAAAGCAGATCAAACTGCTCACTGCACTGCACCAGCCGCCAGTCGAGCCTCTCGCAGGCAAGCGTCACCCTGTTTTTCAAGCCGTTGTAACGGGCAAAGCGAAGCGCCTCTAGGGAGTAGTCTGTAGCGAGAACACTTGCACCGTTCCATGCAGCCACAACCGAGACCATACCCACGCCTGACCCTATTTCCACCACACGGAGCCCCTCAACCGAAAGCTCCTCAGCAATAAATGAAGAGAGTGTGACTGCCGACGGCCATATTTCCGCCCAATAGGGCATCTGCTCATCCTTGACAAACTCTTCTGGTGATATTCGATCAAGCAGCGCATAACTGTCGAGCACACTTAAAAAACTGAACGAGTGCCCTCCAAAGGTATAGATCGTCTCACTCAAATCATACTCCTCCGCCAACGCCTTATAAAGCAAGGGGAGTTCAGTGCTCTCCGTTTCGCGCGATACCTGCATAATTGCCATTGGGTTACTTCGAGGAACAAAAACAAAACCATGGTGAAGTTACCGAAAATCACCTTCTCTTTCTATTTTGGGTAAAAAAGAGCTCTATTTCCAGAAACATAAACCCGGTAAGACCATGAAAAAAGAGATACTCGAACTTTTCGACAATACCTACCCCGACAGAGACTACACCATTGAGATTGTCAACCCTGAGTTTACCTCAGTCTGCCCGATAACCGGACTTCCTGACTTTGGCACCATTACCATTCGCTATGTGCCGGATAAACGTTGTGTTGAACTGAAATCGCTGAAATACTATTATCTCGAATTTCGTAACGCCGGGATTTTTTACGAAAATATCACCAACAGAATTCTTGACGACCTGGTCGCCCTTCTTCAGCCAAGATCAATGACGGTGATAACAGCATGGAAAGCAAGGGGAGGAATCACCGAAACCGTCTCAGTCAACTACAGCGCTCATTGATTAAGCGCGATAAACAAGACAATAAAAAAGCCTCAGAGGATACCTGAGGCTTTTTTATGAGTAAAACAAAACAGAGGAGAGATGCTATCAGAGCTTCTCGTTCATATAGATCATGATGTCATTAGACTCTTCAACCGTTATCCCGGAGCCAGGTGTTGCCTGCATACGTTTAACGATGACATCAACTTTTCCAGTTTTCTTGTACTTGCTCTTGAAAGCATCCATTGTTGAACCTTGAGTGTGACAGACATTACATTTGGTATCAAACAGAGTCTTGGCTGCATTAAAGTCAAAACCGGCAGGTGCTGGTGGAACATTGGCAGATACAACCGGCTTTTCCATATACGCATTCAACTCTGCAACAGAACGAATATATTTTCCATCCGTTGTGATTGTACGACCAGTGGTCGACATCAAAAGACCCGATGGCCTGAACCAGAGGGAGGCAAACATAACAGCGACAATGGCAATAATGCTCAGCGGAAAACTTAAAAACCACTTTGAACTGATTTTGGCGGACATTTTACCGAGGCCCATAATCGTGAGCGATGCAAAAAGAATCAATGCCATCCACCCGGCAAATGAACTCAAGGGTGTAGTAATTGCCGAGATATTTTCAGCGGGCAGCTTGTAATCTGTCAAAAATGACAACCCGAAAAAAAATGTCCCCATTAAGGCAGCGCTACCTGCAGCTACAGCAAGGAGCTTACCATTTGATTTTTTGTCCATGACAGGTAGTGAATTAGGTTAGTGGTAACCAAAAATTATAGGGAAAGATAAGCATAAATAGTAAAGACGACAAATAGAAACAATAAAAAGGTTGCGTTTCAAGAGCGGAATCGCTCAAATAAGCAAGAGCCGCAACAAAAAAAGAAATATTCACGTATTCCAACTATTTAGCTACATTGCGTATAAATACCGCAATTAATCATCTTGTCACCATGCTCTCAACACTCAACGCGGCAGCACTGATCGGTATTGATGCCCTGAAGGTTACTGTCGAAATCAACGTTACAAACGGAATTCCATCCTTTACGGTGGTTGGTCTGCCCGACAATGCCATCAGGGAGAGCCGTGAGCGAATAATGACCGCAATCAGAAACTCCGGCTTTACCATCCCTCCGAAAAAAATTACCGTGAACCTGGCTCCTGCCGACATAAAAAAGGAGGGGACGGCATTTGATCTTCCGATTGCCATCGGGCTGCTTGGCTCCCTTGATCTTATCAGCAATCGGTTTGAAAACACCCTCATTATGGGTGAACTTGCGCTTGACGGCTCACTGAGGAGAATCAACGGAGCGCTGCCGGTCGCCATGATGGCTGGAAAAGAGCAGATAAAGCGGCTGATTGTACCTTTGGCAAATGCGGCAGAGGCGGCTGTCGCTGTTTCCGCGTTGAGCTGCCCCACCATTGAGGTCTATGGAGTTGAAACCCTGAATGAGACTGTCGCCCTTATGGGAGGGACAACTCTTTCAAAACCAGTAACCATAAATGTTGCTGAGCTGTTTGAGGGAGAGCAGGAGTACCCTGTTGACTTTGCTGATATCAAAGGGCAGGGAGCAGCAAAAAAAGCGCTTGAAATTGCAGCGGCTGGCGGCCATAATGTTATCATGATCGGCCCTCCTGGAAGCGGCAAAACCATGTTGGCGAAAGGGTTGCCGGGGATTCTGCCTCCACTGGGTTTTGAAGAGTCACTCGAAACCACAAAAATCTATTCGGTGGCAAACCTGCTGGAGAAAGATCGCCCTCTCATGGTAACGCGACCATTCCGTAGCCCGCACCATACCACCAGCAATGTGGCGCTCATTGGCGGGGGGGCAACCGCAAAACCCGGTGAGGTCAGCCTTGCCCATAACGGTATTCTCTTTCTCGATGAACTGCCTGAATTCAGCCGCAACGCCCTCGAAGTGCTCCGTCAACCCCTTGAAGATCGGGAGGTGATTGTCTCCAGAATTGCCATTACCACAAAATATCCGGCAGGCTTTATGCTGATTGCTGCCATGAACCCCAGCCCTGCAGGAGCGCTGAAAGACCGTGACGGAAATCTGACCGCCCCGCCAAGGCAAATCCAGCGCTATCTTTCAAAAATTTCCGGCCCACTGCTTGACCGTATTGATATCCATATCGACGTACCAAAAGTAGATAACGCCAACCTCTTTGCCTTGTCAAGCGCTGAAAACTCGGCAACTATTCGCCAGAGAGTAATCGCTGCCCGAGGCATCCAGAAGAAAAGATTTGCATCAACAGCATCACCCCAAATTTATACCAACGCCCAGATGAGCACAAGACAAATCAGGGGATTCTGCCGCCTCGACAAGGAGAGTTCACAGAAGCTGATGGATGCCATGAACCGCATGAACCTTTCGGCCCGCGCTCACGACAGAATCCTCAAGGTAAGCCGTACCATCGCCGATCTTGACAGCTCTGAACAGATTGCCATGAAGCACCTTATCCAGGGCATTCAGTACCGCAACCTTGACAGGGATTTCTGGAGTTTCTGAGCCCCGACGCCTCCCCTGCATACGCCAGCATAACCCTTCCGGAAAAAATCGAACAGAAAAATACTGTAGGATATTCCCTGGCAAACATGAGAGAATTTTTCCCTCTCTTGCCTATATTTGAGTTCAGGTTCATTTCCGGTACATCCTGTAACAAAAACAGATCAAGGAGACTTTTCATGAAAGAGAGGGGGAAATTCAGATACGCACTGCTGCTTGCAGGCTCTCTGGTCACCGCAGCACCAGGCTTTGCCGCAGAGAGTGCTGATACACGCATCAGTCGTCTTGAACGGGAACTTGCTGACCTGAAAACAGCGGTAAACAGCAAAAATGCCGCCATTCAGGCACCGTCGACAACCGAACCCCTCTCTCCGCCTCTGGTTTCAACCGCTTCCGGCACCAAAGTTCAATTCTACGGGTTTACCCGTTTTGACATCTCTTATGATAGCGGAAAAATTAATCCCGGGAATATTGCGCTGTGGGCGTGGCCTGAAGCTCTGAACAATAATGATGCCGAATGGAACCTGACCGCAGGAGCAACCAGACTCGGATTAAATCTCAGCGGCCCTGACACCGAGAAGATCAAGCTTACAGGCAACATCGAGTTTGACTTTCTTGGTGGCGGCACTGAAAACAACATGAATCCCCGGATGCGACACGCGTATCTCAAGGCGTTTTGGCCAACAGCCGACTTCAGCATTCTTGCTGGCCAAACTTGGGATGTTCACTCCTCACTGATACCCATTGTTGACGATCCGGCAATCATGTGGGCTTCCGGGAATATCGGTACCCGCCATCCGCAGGTACGGGTTACCAAAGGATTTGCAGTTGGCAAAAAAGGGCATCTTGAGGTAGCAACAGCGGCAGCAAGAACAATCGGCTCTACAAACAATTGGGCAAGCACATGGAATACCGATCCCGGCAAAGATGCAGCTCTACCCACCATCCAGGGAAGAATTGCATATTCAGCGCCGTTGCTTGTGAGCAATCAGCCAGCAACGCTGGCAATCTCAGGGCATTACGGTCAGGAGGAGTGGGATACGGATACAATCGGCACACATAAAACCCTTGACTCATGGTCATACAATCTTGAGCTCACCATGCCGATCTGCCCCAAAATGACCATTGCCGGAGAATATTTTACCGGTTCCAACCTCGACGATTACTGGGGTGGAGTGGCCCAGGGAGTAAATAACAGTTTGATAGCTGATCTCAGGGAAATCCGATCCACTGGCGGCTGGGCTGCACTAAGGTTCAATGCAAACCCTTCAACCTCTTTGAGCTTCGGAGCAGGCATAGACAACCCGCATGATGATGATCTGGCTCTCAATGCACGCTCACAGAACCAGACAATCTTTGCCAGTGTCGTCAACAAAATAACACCAGGCTTGATCCTTGGCTTCCAACTCTCAGAGTGGAAAACCGACTACAAGGGGGCTGGCGAAAGCAATGCACTCCGTGCCCAAAGTTCATTGACCTATAAATTTTAGGCCACCCCACTGAAGAAATGAGCCTGACTCAACATGGCAAAAACCAAGCAAAAGTGCTCTCTGAAAAGAGGGCCCTTTATGGGTGTAGAAGATGATTCAACTTCTTCTTGAACTTATTATTATAACAGGTATCATTGAAGCATTTGCAAAAGCCAAAAAGTGCCCCATCATCCTGACGCAGAAAAGAGCTTTATGTCAGTTAACAATAACCTCACCTGGCATCACCGCAAGAATATGAAGCTGGCCCGAACTCATCAGCATCTCATAGAAAGCCTCCATTGAGGAAAATTGCCTCCGGGGAACAATCTCATGCAGGAGCTCTCTTTTGATGGCAACCACCACTCTCTCAGTAAAATTGGCGCTGTTTCCTGCCAGAAGTGATTCAAACCAGCTCTTCTGCACCGGATAGAGCAGAATCTCAGGCTTTTTTGTCGCATCGATTTTCGCAAGAAGCTGCGCAGCATGAATGGCATCAAAAAATCCCCCCATACGATCAACAAGACCAGCCTTCAGTGCGCTGCTTCCCGTCCAGACCCGTCCACCTGCAACAGCATCAACATCTGCAACCTTCATCTTGCGTGATGCGGCAACCTTGCCAATAAAATCATCATAGACCTCACCCGATGCCACAAGAAATTTATTGTATGCCTCACCCTCGAGTGGCTTGAAGGGGGTATTTGCATCAGCGTAACGCCCCCGCGTCACAACCGTGCGCTTCAAACCAATGTTGTCGGCAAGCCCCCTGATATTGGGCTTCAGGGCATAGACCCCAATGGAGCCGGTGATGGTGAGAGGTTGGGCAACAATAGTTTTTCCGGCAAGCGCGGCCATATAACCGCCCGAAGCCGCAACACCCGACATGGAGACCACAAGTGGTTTTTTTACCGCCGCAGAATCGAGCATCTGCAGCATATCGGCTGAAGCAAGGGCATCACCTCCGGGGCTGTCGATACGCAAAACAATTGCCTTGACCTTTTTGTTTTCCAGAGCGGCATCAAGGGAGTGTTGCAGGGTCTCCACATCAATACCCTCTCCCAACTCGCCAAGGGAGCGAACAATAGTGCCCGACATGGTAATGACGGCAATAGCCTCATCAGTGGTGGACTTCTGTGGCCACGGAACCACAGAACGATACTCCGCAGCGCTGAGATAAGCATCATTGTCGCTGCTCAGCTCTTTTCCTGTTATTTTTTTGGTCAGAGTGCGCTGTAACTCCCAGGATGAGGCGATACCATCAACCAGCCCGAGAGCTTTGGCCCGGTTGGCCGAAATCAGCGCCTCATTGTTGATAATGGCTTCGAAAGAGCTTCTGCTGAGGTTCCTCCGCTTCGACACAAAAGTGAGATAATCACTGTAAACCTCATCGAGCAAGGCATTTATCTGCTCAAAATACTCTTGGCTTGCGCCGGTTCTCACATAAGGCTCAATGCCGCTCTTGTACTTTTTCCACTGCGCGGCCTGAACCTGAACACCGATTTTTCCCAGTGGCGTGGTATAATAAAGGGATTCAGCCCTCAGACCATCAAGAAGAAGTGAACCGCCGCGCTCCACAATAATGGAATCACAGGCTGATGCAAGAAGATAATCACTGTCTTCGGCCGAGTGAAGCAGAGCGGTGACCCTCTTCCCCCCTTTGCGCACCTTTTCAATGGCACTGCGCAATTCAGCAACCTTCGCCGGGCTGCTCCGCACTCCGTCAATATCAAGCAGCAGCTCCCTGACCCGCTCATCGTCCACGGCATGATCAAGCACAAAAAGTATCTCCTGAAGAGAGAGAGGCCCCCGGGATGGCATGAACGGCAGTGATGAGCTTTCGTTACGGATCTCATCTATCCCTCCCCCAAGAGGCAATACCAGCACAAAACGGTCGGGAATTGAGTGGGATGAGCGAAATGCAAAGAAAAGTCCGACCGCAATCAGCAGGGGAACGATAAGCAGGGTAAGACAACCGTAGCGGAAACATCCTTGTCGCATTGATGGCATATTGGTTTTATTCATAAAGGAGGCAGGCTACCTGATGGCCACTGTTCTGTCGTTCCTGAAGCTTCGGTATCCGCTGTTTGCACTCGGCTGTCGCAACCGGGCAGCGGGGATGAAACGGGCACCCGGAGGGCATATTCAGTGGCCCTGGCAAATCACCATTCAACAAAATTCGCTCTTTTTTTGCTCCAAACTCAGGATTAGGAATTGCTGAGAGAAGAGCCCTGGTATAGGGATGTTCCGGATTGGCATAGAGTTCCATCGAGTCCGCAATTTCAACAATCTTGCCAAGATACATGACCGCAACCCTGTCCGAGATATATTCAACAACCGAGAGGTCGTGGGCGATAAACAGATAGGTCAACCCCATGTCGCGCTGAAGATCTTTGAGAAGATTGATAATCTGCGACTGAATGGAGACATCAAGCGCGGAAACAGGCTCATCGCAGATAATAAATTTCGGATTGACGGCAAGCGCCCGCGCAATACCGATCCGCTGTCGTTGCCCGCCTGAAAACTCATGCGGATAGCGATGGATATAATCCCTGTTCAACCCCACAACATCGAGCAGCTCCACAATGCGCTTTCGTGCAGCCTCCCCACGGGCAATGTGGTGTACCTGCAACACCTCTTCAAGCGTCTGCGCAACCGTCAAACGAGGATTCAGCGATCCGAAAGGATCCTGAAAAATCATCTGCATCTCTTTGCGAAGCGAGCGGAACTCACGATTGCCAATCCCGGAAATCTCCCGCCCTTCAAAGGCAACTCTGCCGGTAACAACAGGATGACCAAGGCGAATCAACGCTCGACCGAGAGTGGTTTTGCCACAACCCGACTCACCAACCAAGCCAAGCGTCTCACCCTTGTAGACGTCAAATGAGACTCCGTTAACCACGGGTATCGGGAGAGGTTTACCCATAACTCCACTCTTTTTGCCGGAAAAACGCACCCGCAAGTCGCTGACCGACAGTAATTCCACCTGATCCTTCATCTGATGCTGAACGCTGTTTATCGTACTTTTATTATTATACTAAAACCATTGTGAATCTACATAACAAACCTTTTTTCAGGAACACCTTCTCCCTTGCACACTGAACCGTCACATACAGGAACACTTTACGTTGTTGCAACGCCTCTCGGCAATCTCGAAGACATTACCCTGAGAGCAATAAAAATCCTGAAACAGGTTGGAGCAATCGCCTGTGAAGATACACGGCGCGCATCAATCCTGCTGAACCATCTTGAAATTTCAGGCAAAAAACTGGTCAGTTACCACAACTATAACGAACCAAGAGCGATCGGGCAGATTCTTGCCCTGCTTGAGGAGGGATCCGATGTTGCACTTATTACCGACGCAGGAACTCCTGTGGTCAGCGATCCGGGGTACGCACTGCTGCACGCGCTGCATGAACGGCAACTCCCTGTGATTCCTGTTCCTGGAGCAAGTGCGCTTACGACGGCCCTTTCGGTCTGTCCGCTCCCTGTCAACAACTTCTTTTTTGCAGGCTTTCTTCCCCACAAAAAAGGGCGAAAAAGTCGCCTCGAATATCTTGCCGGACTCCAGGCCTCTTTTGTTGTGTACGAATCGCCATACAGGATTATCAAGCTCCTTGACGAAGTGAGCCATCTTTTGCCTGACGCACAAATTTTCATTGGACGAGAGATGACAAAAATGTACGAGGAGTATCTTACTGGAACAATTGATGAGATACGCCAACAACTTGCCAACGGTAAAACAAGAGGAGAGTTTGTTGTCATCGTCCATCCATCAGGAAAAAAAACAATCAAACCAGAAGAGAACCATGCAGATCATCACTGAACCCGCAGAGATGCAGGCCATCGCTGAAAAGCTGCGCCTCAACCGTCAGCTTATTGCTGTTGTTATGACCATGGGGGCGCTGCACGAAGGGCATCTCAGCCTTGTCAAACTGGCCCGGGAGAGCGCAGGAACCATCATTCTCACCATTTTTGTCAACCCGATACAGTTTGGGCCAAATGAAGATCTCCACCGTTATCCAAGACCTTTTGAGCAGGATGTCGCTCTTGCCCAATCGGCTGGAGTCGATTACCTCTTTGCCCCCGCAGTAAACAGTATCTACCCCGATCGCTACCAGACAACCCTGCAATGCGGCCCTCTCGCTGAACGATTTGAAGGACAACAGAGACCGGGCCATTTCAACGGCATGGCAACCGTAGTGACCAAATTGTTCAATATCACAAAACCGCACCGGGCAATCTTCGGAGAAAAAGATGCACAGCAACTCGCCATAATCCGTCAGATTGTCGCAGACCTCAATCTCGATATTACCATCGTTCCTGCTCCCATTGTCAGGGAAGAGAATGGGCTCGCCGTCAGTTCAAGAAATGTCTACCTCTCGAGCCAGGAGCGCAACACGGCAGGCATCCTTTACAAGGGAATCTGTCATGCGGAACAACGTATTGCAGAAGAGGAGAGCGACCTTCAGACTGTCGCCGCAGAGGTTAAAGAGATGATCGATTCAGCGCCTGGTTGCCGTTCAGATTATGTCGCCTTTGTTGAAGAAGAGAGGTTTGAGCTGGCTGAAACCGCTGAAAAGGGCAAAGAGTACCGGCTGCTCATTGCCGCATACTGTGGCTCTGTCCGACTGATCGACAACAGCAGGATTCGCGCACAGGGGCAAGACAAGTAACAATGTGCCAGAAGATATTTTTTATGTTTATATTGCTGAACTTATTTATTGCTTGAGAATACCGGGCAGCATTTTTATCACTCTTTACAACACGATTTCCATGATTGTTAACAAAGCAATTGATCTTGGCCAGGGTAAAATAATCTCGATTGAGACCGGCAAAATGGCAAAACAGGCTGACGGCGCTGTGGTTGTCCGCCTTGGCGACACGATGGTGATTGCGACGGTTGTATCAAGCAAAAAGACCCCACCACCAAATCAGGACTTTTTCCCGCTTCAGGTGGAGTACCGCGAAAAATATTCGGCTGCTGGCAAGTTTCCGGGCGGATTTTTCAAGCGCGAAAGCCGCCCGTCAGAAAAAGAGATTCTGTCAGCAAGGCTGATCGACCGTGCGCTCAGACCGCTCTTTCCTGACGGCTACCTCTATGAAACCCAGATCATTGTCACGGTTATCTCTTCCGACCAGATCAATGATGCTGACGTACTTGGCGGCCTGGCCGCTTCAGCCGCTATCATGGTCTCCGACATTCCTTTCCAGAATCCTATGTCGGAGGTGAGAGTGGGCAGAATCAACGGCTTCTATATCATCAACCCTGACATCAATGAGTTGCTGGAGAGTGATATTGATATCTGCATTGGCGGCACCAATGATACCATCTGTATGCTTGAGGGTGAGATGAAAGAGATCTCCGAAGCTGAAATGCTTGAGGCTATCCAGTTTGGCCACACCGCTATCAAAAAGCTCTGCGCTCTTCAAAGCGAAATCGCCGCAGAAGTTGCAAAATCGCAGCGCCCCTTTACCCCGATGACAATACCTGCGGAACTCACTGAGGTCATTCGCGGACTATGCGAAACCCGCCTCAAGGAGCTGGCCTACACCCCGCTTGCAAAAGAGGCACGTGCTGACCAGACCGCCCTTATCTACCGTGAAATCATTGCATCGACCATTGAGCACTTCAAGTCGATATTCAGCAGCGAAGAGATTGCGGCTGATCCGCTCAAAGCGCTCTGCGTCAATCACCATATTATAGAAGAACAGATTCATGCCGTCGAAAAAAGAGTGATGCGCCACATGATTCTTGATGACGCAAAACGACTTGACGGCAGAGCACTCGACCAGGTACGCCCTATCAGTATTGAACTTGGCATCATCCCGAGAGCCCACGGTTCAGCCCTCTTCACCAGAGGTGAAACACAGGCGCTTGTCACCATCACTCTCGGCACCAAAAAAGATGCGCAATCGGTTGATACGCTCACCGACAGTGCAGACAAAACATTTTTCCTCCACTACAACTTCCCGCCCTTCAGCGTTGGTGAGTGCGGAAGGCTTGGCAGCATCGGACGCCGGGAGATTGGCCACGGCAATCTTGCCGAACGCTCCATCAAGATGGTTGCACCTTCACAGGAGGAGTTCCCCTACACCATCCGCATCGTCTCTGATATTCTTGAATCGAACGGCTCCTCATCAATGGCTTCGGTCTGCGGTGGAACACTCGCCCTTATGGATGGTGGTGTGCCGATCAAAAAACCTGTCTCAGGTATCGCCATGGGATTGATCAAGGAGGGAGACTCTTACGCTGTACTCTCCGATATTCTTGGTAACGAGGATCACCTTGGGGATATGGATTTCAAAGTATCAGGCACCAGAGAGGGTATTACCGCCTGCCAGATGGACATCAAGATTGACGGACTTGACTATCATATTCTTGAAACCGCTCTTGAACAGGCGCGCAGAGGACGGCTTCATATTCTCGGAGAGATGGAAAAGGCGATCTCCTCGACCCGAAGTGAACTTGCAAACTTTGCCCCAAAACTGACCACCATCAAGGTGCCTGTTGACTGTATCGGCATGATTATCGGCAAGGGTGGAGAGACCATCCGCAGCATAACCGAAGAGACCGGTGCCGAAATCAATATTGCCGACGACGGAACCGTCACCATTGCCTGCTCAACCAGTGAGGGCACCAACGCTGCGCTGGCTACCATCAAAAGTCTTACCGCCAAACCTGAGGTCGGCACCATCTATATTGGCAAGGTGCGCGATATTCGTGATGAGCTTGGCGCTTTTGTAGAGTTCCTTCCCAAAACTGACGGACTTGTCCATATTTCCGAAATATCAAGCACAACAAGAGTGACAAAGGTGAGCGATCACCTGAAGATAGGCGAGAAAGTCAAGGTCAAGCTGGTGGATGTCCGCAAAGATCCCCGCACTGGAAAAACCAAGTTTGCCCTCTCAATAAAGGCTCTTGACCAGGAAAAACCCAAAGAGAGCAGCACCGGGAACTGAACACATCAAGACTGAAAGCAAGGCAGTACGGTATGGACGGTACTGCCTTTTTTATTTCACCCGGTCAATGCAAATCAAGAGGCTGGCCTCGAAACACTGTCTAAACGGCCAAGTGCCAGGCAAGTCCGGCGACCAAAAGAATAAAAAAAAGAGCTGCTCAGACAGAGCAGTACATAGAGCAAAGCGCGGGGTGAACACCCGTGAGGAAGAGAGTTTATGCAATCTGATCGCCGATTCGATTGAACCGCGAATGGCACCCAATGTAGAGTTGGTTAACTGGAAAGGCCGCTCGTTGCTTTTGGTGGAGGGCCAATTGTCGTTGAGCGAATCGTGACAGACATCGACTAAATTGTCCGTCTGGTTCGTTTCCCCGGATGGCAAAGCACCAAAGCCGGAGAGTGCAAAGGGTATTGTTATTGCGAAACCGTATCATTACAAGTGGAGCCAAGGTCTCCCGTCACAGTATCATGAGAACCTCAACTTTAAGTACTGATGCTTTTCAGAGTCATGTCCGACATCCATAACGAGTTCTGTCGAGAAGAGAGCAGCGAGGACTGGCAGGTTCCGGAACTTGCCAAAGACAATGAATCCGTACTCATCCTTGCTGGAGATATCGGACTGCTGAGCAGAAAACAGACATGGTTCGGCTTTCTTTCGCAGTGCTCAAAGCAGTTCAGAGCTGTTTTCGTCATTGAGGGCAATCATGAATGGTATCACGGCAACATCGAGAAGCACTCCTGGCCGAACGCCATCGCCGAGCATGGATTTCACAACGTACATACCGCTCCGCTTATTTTGGAGGAGAAAAAAATCGCCATTATCGGTACAACGCTCTGGACAGACTTTTTTGGCGGCAACCCCATCGCCATGTTCGATGTCAGTCAGGGCCTCAATGACTATCGGCTGATAAAAGTCGGAGCCGATTATCACCGTTTACGGCCAGAGTACCTTCTCGCTCTTCATCACAAACAGAAAAAAAGGCTTTTTGAAGATGTCGATCACTATACGAAACTCGGATATAGCGTGATTGTGGTCACCCATCACCACCCATCAATGCAAGGAATCGCACCTTGTTACAGGAATGATCTCCTGAATGCAGCATACGTGTCAGACCTTGAAAAAGAGGTGCTCTCCCATAAAATAGAGTACTGGATCTGTGGTCACTGCCATACCGCCATGGAGTATTCAATCGGCGAGACCAGAGTGATCTGCAATCCCAAAGGATATCCTCACGAATACGGCAACGGTTTCGATCCGCTCAAAACTCTTAACGT
>CAIWUU010000054.1 GCA_903915955.1 uncultured Chlorobiaceae bacterium
CTGGATGAATGTCGATCTCTACATCGGTGGAGCCGAACATGCTGTCCTCCATCTGCTCTATGCACGCTTCTGGCACAAGGTACTCTTTGACCTCGGTGTGGTCAGCACAAAAGAGCCTTTCAAAAAGCTCTTCAACCAGGGAATGATTCTTGGTGAAGACAATGAAAAAATGTCGAAATCGCGCGGAAATGTTATACCGGCCGACCACGTCCTGCAACGATACGGTGCCGATGCCGTACGCCTGTATGAGATGTTTCTTGGCCCGCTTGAGCAGGTTAAGCCATGGAATACCAATGGTATCGAAGGCATCAGCCGTTTTCTGGCGAAAGTATGGCGACTGATTTATCCGACATACGAAGGTCCGGCAACAATACTCTCTTCAGAACCGATAGCAGAAGAGTTGCTGAGACGCATGCACAAAACCATCAAAAAAGTGGGTGAAGACACAGAAAACCTCAAATTCAATACCGCGATCTCCGAAATGATGGTCTTTGTCAATGAACTCGGCAAAGCTGGCTGCAAGAATCGTACTGCCATTGAAACCCTGCTGCTCCTGCTTGCACCCTACGCTCCGCATCTCACCGAAGAGCTCTGGGAAGCCATCGGCCACAACTCATCAATCAGTTCAGAACATTTTCCCGTTTACGATCCAAAACTGGTCGAAGATACCATGGTCACTATTGCGATACAGATCAACGGAAAACTCAGGGGTACCTTTTCAGCACCGGCTAAAAGCCCCAAAGAGTTCCTTCTGGCTGAGTCAAAAAAGGTGGAGACAGCGGTAAAATTTCTTGACGGCCAAACAATTGTCCGGGAAATTGTTGTGGTGGATAAACTGGTCAGTTTTGCGGTACAATAAGTAACAAAGAGTGTGGATTGCAGCATCACAATTGTTGTCAACAAGATTTTTTTTATGTAACATTCTTGTAGCATGAAATAAACATTCTGTCCAGCTTTTTTTCTCAGCATTATCGACTTATTTTTCACCTTCCCGGATACCTCTGACGGGATAAATTTTTTCTTTTCAACACACAAAACACGGGTATCAATGGCTACAGACAAAACAACCTCCAACGCACAGCAGACTGCGGCCTCCTCTACTGCCGAAGTATCGATCAGTTCCGTAATGTCTGAAAAGCGAAAATTTCCCCCTCCGGCCGATTTTGCACTCAATGCCCATGTTTCCTCCATGGCAGAGTATGAGAAACTCTATGCTGCCGCTGAAGCAGATCCGGATGCTTACTGGGGAGGAATTGCCGAAAAGTTCCACTGGTTCAAGAAATGGGAAAGCGTCCTGGAATGGAATTCTCCCTACGCGAAATGGTTTAAAGGTGGAAAAACCAATATTTGCTACAATGCCCTTGATGTCCATGTCAACAGTTGGAGAAAAAACAAGGCTGCCATTATCTGGGAAGGCGAAGAGGGTGAAGAGCGGGTTCTGACCTACGGTGAACTGCACCGACAGGTCAGCAAGTTTGCTAACGTGCTGAAAATCGCTGGCATCAAGCCTGGCGACAGGGTTGCGATCTATATGGGCATGGTTCCTGAGCTGATTATTGCTGTTCTCGCCTGTGCACGTGTTGGAGCAGTCCATAACGTTATTTTTGCCGGGTTCTCTGCACACGCCATTACCGAACGTGTCAATGACTCACGTGCCAAGATGGTTATCTGCGCAGATGGAACCAGACGTCGTGGCGGCTCCATCAACCTGAAAAATATTGTTGATGAAGCGATCGTTAATACACCTTCGATTCGCAGTGTCATCACCCTGAAGGTCACCAACGAAGAGGTACACATGCATAACGGGATGGACCATTGGTGGCACGATCTTATGGGCCTTGCCGCTGATGAATGCGAACCGGCAGAACTTGATGCAGAACATCCGCTCTTCGTACTCTACACCAGCGGATCAACCGGCAAGCCAAAAGGTATCCTGCACACCACCGCTGGCTACATGGTTCACGCTGCCAGCTCATTCAAATACGTTTTTGATATCAAGGATGAGGATATCTATTTCTGTACAGCCGATGTTGGGTGGATTACCGGACACACCTATATGGCTTACGGTCCTCTGCTCTGCGGCGCAACCATGCTCATGTACGAAGGCGCTCCAAACTATCCGCAGTGGGATCGCTTCTGGGATATCATCAACCGTCATAAAGTTACCATATTTTACACCGCACCTACTGCTATCCGCGCCTTTATCCGCGCAGGTAATGAGTGGGTCACCAAACACAACCTCAGTTCACTCCGCCTTCTTGGAAGCGTAGGCGAGCCAATCAACCCTGATGTATGGATGTGGTATCACAAGGTAGTCGGACAGGAAAAGTGTCCTATTGTCGACACCTGGTGGCAGACAGAGACCGGCGGCATCATGGTCTCCCCTCTTCCAGGTGCGACCCCGACCAAACCCGGCACGGCTACCCGTCCGCTCCCTGGCATCGCAGTCGATGTGGTCCACAAGGATGGCACACCATGTATAGCCAATGAAGGCGGATACCTTGTTATCAAAAAACCATGGCCGTCAATGCTCCGTACCATCTATGGCGATAACGAACGCTATGAAAAAACCTACTGGTCGGATTTCAACGGCATGTACTTTACCGGTGACGGCGCACGCAAGGATGAAGATGGCTATGTCTGGATCATGGGACGTGTTGATGATGTGGTTAACGTCTCTGGTCACCGTCTTGGCACCAGTGAGGTTGAAAGCGCACTGGTATCGCACGAAGCCGTTGCAGAAGCTGCCGTTGTCAGCCGTCCGGACGATCTGAAGGGCAACGCTCTCGTGGCCTTTGTTACGCTGAAAGATGAGTATGTGGGCGATATGACGCTCCGTGACGCTCTGCGCAACCATGTTGCAAAAGAGATCGGACCTATTGCCAAACCTGATGAAATCAGATGGGCTGCAAAAGGATTGCCAAAAACACGGAGTGGCAAAATCATGCGCCGACTCCTTCGCGAACTTGCCACAAGCAACGAAATCAAGGGAGACATCACCACACTTGAAGACTTCGGTGTTCTTGAGAATCTTCGTGATCAGGAGAGCGACTAAGCCTCAGCTTTTCACAAACGACATAAAAACAAAAAGCGCAGTTCTATACTGCGCTTTTTGTTTTTATGCTCTACACCACTGCCGCCGGTCACCGAGTAGCGCGAAGCGCGTATCGAAGTGAGGAGAAATCTTGCCGCACAATAATCAAGATTTCTCGCTGACGCTCGAAATGACAGGATTATATATTTTAACGTGATCGCGCAGAAATAAACGCTCCATAGTAATTGATTCCGTAATAAAATAGCCAAGGCGCTCATGATTCAAGCGATGCTCGATGCTGAATTACGGAATGACTTTTTACCAAGCACTTACCTGATCCAGTTGAGTTGCAAAATCGTAAAATTGAGATATGATGCAAAACTCACCCACAAGAGATAAGGAATGAGGAGATAGCCCGCAAGAGGGACAACTGCTCTGAATTGAACAATGGTCAGCACAATCGCACTCCAGAGCAGAAAAATCACTCCCAATGCAAGCACCGGAGAGTGAAGTCCGAAAAATGCTGCCGACCAGCCGAGATTCAGCAGAAGCTGCACCCCAAAAACAACAAGCGCCGACTGTATCTCTTTTTTTTCGCCCCATTGCTCCACAACAAGAGCAAGGGATATACCCATAAGAAGAAACAATAAACTCCACACCGGAGGAAACAGCCAGTCAGGCGGATTCCATGAGGGCTTCTTGAGCACTGAATAGTACCACTCGGAGCCAGGCAAAGGGGTAAAGGTGCTCCCCGCATAGGCAAAGACAAAACACAAACCGATGCAGAGCAGAAGAGTTGGAATAGTGAGTTTCATGACAACCGGGTTCAAATTTTTAAAATCTATTATTGTACTTCGACAGGCAACAGCTCCCATCTGTTGCTGATTATCCCCACGGGGCTTTTGGGAGTCTTGGGAGAATATAGGAAACTATTGGGCGGATAAGAGTTATCATCCGCCTGATTTCAGGCAAAGAAATATTATATTCTCCGCCACACAACATTCAACCATTTATACCTACATGGAACACAAAAGCAATGAGCTGCTGACTGCAATCAGGGCGGCTCGCGCCGCAGGGGCAATTACTCTTGAGAAATTCGGCACCCTCTCTCATCTTGAGATCAAGGCAAAAGAGTTCAAGGATTTTGTCACTGACGTTGACAAGGCCTGTGAAGCTGCAATAAGCTCAATTATCACTGAAAGTTTTCCTCAAGACAGTATGCTCTGCGAAGAGGGAACCGTCATCAAGGGTATTTCAGGAAGAAGCTGGATTGTCGATCCCCTTGACGGCACTCTTAACTTTATTCACTCCTTTCCCGTTTATTCGATAAGCATCGCTCTTTGCGACAGCCATAATGAACTGCTCATCGGTGTTGTCTATCAACCTCTCCTGCAAGAGCTTTTTACTGCTGAACGTGGTCAGGGAGCTTTTCTGAACGATAAAAAAATCACCATTTCCAGCCGAACGGACAAAGAGAGCTTTCTCATGGCAACCGGATTGCCATTCAGTGAATACAGCTATCTCGACTCCTCTCTCGGAATGCTGAGAGATATCATCCATGACTCGGCAGGAATCCGGCGTGCTGGCTCGGCAGCCATCGACCTTGCCTATACCGCCTGCGGCCGCTTTGATGGTTTTTGGGAATACAAGCTTATGCCATGGGATTTTGCTGCTGGCGTTCTGCTGGTACGTGAAGCCGGAGGAGTGGTGACCGACTTCAGCGGAAAAGAGGATGTTTTTCAGGGGCAGAGCATTATTGCCGGAAACAGCATAACGCATCCGCTGATTCTCCAAAAAGCGCTGACACACTTTCCTGCATAGCAAAATCGTTTATCTCCCTGACTTGAACAGGAGAGCGTTCTTTCGTATCTTCCGGGACAGCACCTTCTCTAACATTACAGTCTGCCTTCATTTCCTGCACGGCATACCCGGTCAGGAGCAACGATCACATTATGCTCATTCATCAGCGCTCTATTCAAAAAGAAGTTACTCTCTGCGGCACGGGACTGCACACCGGTGAGAAATGCGTGATCACCTTCAAACCGGCACCCGTCAATTACGGTTATCGTTTTGTTCGCACCGATATTGAAAACAGTCCTGAAATTCCGGCCCTGATCGACAATGTTGTTGATGTACAGCGAGGAACCACCATTGCGCTGAACGGAGTAAAAGTGCATACGACAGAACACGTTCTTGGCGCTCTTTATGGACTCCAAATCGA
>CAIWUU010000055.1 GCA_903915955.1 uncultured Chlorobiaceae bacterium
AAGTCCCGTATCGAAGACCCCAAGAGCGTAGATTGGCTTGCCGAATCGAAGGATGGCGTAGGGTTTCGGAAAACCTACCGTGACTGCCATATAAAGCATGTGCTCTTTTACCGTTTGACTGTACCGGGTTCTTTCGCCATAACCCGTTTTTATTGCTTCCTGTACTTCCGGCCTGTTCCAGTGGCTCTCAATTGCGTAAAGCTTGCCGGGGGGGACAGAGGAGTCGGCGATGACCTCTCCATCAATATCAATCAGGGTGACCCGGATGTCGAACGCAAGTGCGATACGCTCTACCCATGCGTTGCTTTGCTCGGTTGTCTGCCATTCCTGAGCTTCCTCTTCTAACATCTGTTTGTTGAACAGAAGATCGCGGTGAAGCTCCTTTTTTGTTGCCGCGACCAGTACTTCCGTCAACCGATACTCAATTGAGAAATAGCTGATAACGACAGAAAAAAAAATAATAGCACCGATAACAAGACCGAGCTTTATGGAATGTTTACCCAGCATGGTCGTCACCCTCTTGCTCCTCAAATTTGTAGCCAAGCCCCCGGACGGTTTTGATCATACGGCCTGTTTCGCCGAGTTTTTCGCGAACTCTCGTGATGTGTGTATCGATGGTTCTGGTGTTGATGTTTTTATCGACATCCCAGACATCGCTGAGCAATCGCTCTCGTGTTTGTGCCTCCCCCTTTCTTTTAAGGAGTGCGACGAGAAGCTTGAACTCCATCAGGGTCAGAACAAGCTCTTTGCCGTCAAGCGTAACGATGTGACGGGTCAGATCAACTTCAAGAGCGCCGGCTTTGAGCAGCTCTTCTGTTTTTCCCCCTTGACGGCGATCCCGTTTGAGGATTGCCCGTATGCGGAGGTTCAGCTCGCGTGGACTGAAGGGTTTGACAACATAGTCATCAATGCCGAGTTCAAAGCCAAGGATCCGGTCGATTTCCTCACCTTTAGCTGTTACCATGATGATAGGGATGTCCTTGTAAACCTGATGCTGCCTGATTTTCCGGCACAGCTCGAAGCCGTCCATGCCCGGCAGCATGACATCCAGCAGCACAAGGTCAAAGCTTTTTTTTGAGAGCTCCTCAAACCCTTCTTCGCCAGTGCTGGAAAGATGACATCTGTAGCCTGCCTTGTTGAGATTATATTCAAGCAGTTGAGCAAGGTTCAGGTCATCCTCGACAACAAGAAGCAATGGATTTAGCATGGTATGCAATTTTTATGTTGTGTGCTCTCTCATCTGACCATGAATGAGCTTCAGAAGCCGATTTGCTCCTGTTGGTTCTTCATTCAATAACGGTACTACGGCGTAGCGGGTGGCATGAAGGCGTTCCACGGCTTCAATTTCATTCAGTTCGTTGTGTGCCCGCTGCTTGAGGATAGGGGAGTGCGGTTCGGCGGCGGCTATGCTGTTATTGATGACCCAGCCCCACGGTTCAATGCCGGCTCTTCGCAACTCAGCTTGCAGATTGGCAGTTTCGAGCACAGGGGTGGTTTCGGCCAGCGTCACGAGCACGATGCTGGTATGATCGGGGTCTTGCATTCGCGTCATCGGCGTGAGATGGTGCTGCTCTGTTGATCCACTTTGACGGGTGAATTCACGGTGATAGGCTCCGGTTGCGTCGAGCAGCAGCAGGGTATGACCGGTAGGAGCCGTATCCATGATAACATATTTTTGGTCGGCCTCGCTGATGATGCGTGAAAAAGCCTGAAAGACGGCAATTTCTTCGGTGCATGGCGAGCGCAAGTCCTCTTCGAGCAGGGCAGTTCCTGCTGCGTCGAGCGTCATTCCCTTAGTACTCATCACTTGCTGCCGGTAGCGTTCGGTTTCGGCTCGGGGATCTATCCGGCTGACGGTGAGCGTCTCCATGGAGCCGTTCAATGTTTCAGTGAGGTGAGCCGCGGGATCGGAGGTGGTAAGGTGCACCGGCAGGCCACGACGGGCAAGCTCAAGAGCTACTGCTGCTGCGAGGGTTGTTTTACCGACACCTCCTTTACCCATGAACATAACAAGGCCCTTGCCTTTGAGTGCGATATCGTCAACTAATGTCAGGAGGCCTGGAGCGTTGAGGGTGATGGGTAGTTCCTCACTGGAAAAAGAGTGCTGATCTCCGTCGGAGAGTAACTGGCGCAAGGCTTCAAGACCGACCAGATTGAAGGGCTTGAGTGCGACATGATCGGTCGGCAACGCCTTAAGGCTATCAGGCATGGCCGATAACGCTGCCTGCTCACGCGAAAAGAGTGCAGCAGCAAGCGCATCCTCTGCCGCTTCGTTTTGGGGGAGTACGGCGTTGATGATGAGATAGTGTTGTAAAATGCCAATTGCAGCAAGCTCTTCACTGGTTCGGGCGACTTCGCCCAAGGAGGACTGCTGGGCCCGGGAGACCAGAATCAGGCGTGTACGCAAGGGGTCGGACAAAGCTTCCAGGGCCTCACTGTACTGGGAGCGCTGCTTTTCAAGACCGGCCAGAGGGCCAAGGCATGAGACGTCCCCCTTGCCCTCTTCAAGAAAACCACTCCATGCGCCGGGCAGTTGCAGCAGCCGGATGGTGTGCCCGGTTGGTGCCGTGTCGAAGATGATGTGATCGAAGCCAGCGGTAAGTGCTGAGTCGGTCAAGAGGGCTGTGAACTCGTCGAAGGCAGCAATCTCAGTCGTGCAGGCACCGGAAAGCTGTTCTTCAATGCTTTTGACGATGCTCTCTGGCAAAAGACCGCGTACCGGTTTAACGATACGGTCGCGATAATGCTGTGCCGCTGCCTGCGGGTCAATTTCGAGCGCAAAGAGGCCTGTAACGGCATCGACAGGAGTGATTTTGCTGCCGATTGTGATCCCGAAGACCTGGCCGACATTGGATGCCGGGTCAGTGCTGACCAGCAAGATTTGTCGCCCGGCTTCAGCGAGTTGCATGGCCGTTGCGCAGGCAATTGAGGTTTTGCCAACGCCCCCTTTTCCGGTAAAGAAAAGGAAGCGCGGAGGCTCTTTAAGAAATTTCATTGGAGTTGTTTCGTGAATTATCCGCAGCAATTGCTATCGGAGCAGCAACTTTTTGCTTTTGTTGGCTCTGCTGCTGGCAGCGTTATGGATGCCCATCCGGCAAGTTCAGCCCGGCTTGGGTATCGGCCACTCAAGAGTACTTCGCCATCGACAAGAATCAGCGGAAGGGCCTCCTCGCCCAAACTGTCGAGAAAGTTTTTTACCGTACGGTTTTCTGCGAAGGCCAGTGGTTGACGGGCCAGATTGAAGCGCTCTATCTGAGCCCCATTCTGCAGAGCCCAGTCAACGTCAGCCGAAAAGCTGACCAGTGCTTGATCGACGTCTATTCCGCAAACGCCGCTGTTGCAGCACAATGCGGGATCAAAAACTTGAATTATAGCTGTTATGGACATTTCGTGTATTGTTAAATTTATTGAGTTACAAATTTATTAAATATCAGGCAATTCAGGTGTTTTTAAATGTACAGTAAAATGGAAACGTTTTTCGTAAAGAGCGTCCCGCCGGTTTCTGTATCCTGAATTATTTGCTGTTTCTTAACAATCACTTAACAATTCCGTAACTCTTTTTGGCTTATAATAAAATTGAATTATTCAGGGCGTATCGCGATTTTCGTCTTGTATAATTGATTGCACGTCGGATAATGAATTCTTGTCCCCGATGATACTCTCCCTTCAGTATACGCCATTAGGCGAGCAGCTTCTACAATGCCTGAATAATTAGCGCCATGAGTGCACAAAAAAAACCAAATGTACTATTTCTCTGTACCGGTAATTCATGCCGGAGCCAGATGGCCGAAGGATTGCTCCGTCACATGGCGGGTGACCGTTTTGAACCATTAAGTGCAGGACTTGACCCGGGTAGTGAAGTTCATCCGTTTGCCATAAGGGTTATGGCGGAAATCGGTATCGATATCAGCTCCCAGCAACCGAAAGCGGTTTCTCTCTATCTCGGAAAAACAGTGATTCATTACCTGATGGTGGTGTGTAACAAGGCACAATCAACCTGCCCAAGGATCTGGCCAGGCCTGGCGAATGAAAAACGGTATTACTGGCCAATACCCGATCCGGCGGCAATCTCTGGTACTCCTGAAGAACAGTTGGCTGGTTTTCGTGAGGTTCGGGATGAATTGAAGGAACAATTAACATTGTGGGTGACCGACGTTTCATGTTAAATCAGGAGATCAAAAAAAAACTGCCTAATTTTTGGGATTTTGCAGCTTTTATCCTCGTGATGGGACTGGTTGCTTTTTTTGCATGGGGAAGTCGGCAGATGGCTGTGCCCTATATACCTGGTGAGGCGATTTCCCTTTCGCTTGACCCGATGCATCTTCCCATGTACGCAATGCGTACCGTGCTTCGGATGATTGCAGCGCTCGTTCTTTCGTTTCTGTTTACTTTCACCTACGCAACTTTGGCCGCTAAAAATCGTCGTGCAGAAGTCATTATGGTTCCGCTGCTCGATATTCTTCAGTCGGTGCCGATTCTTGGCTTCCTCTCCATTACCGTTGCAGGGTTCATCGCTCTCTTTCCAGGTAACCTGTTCGGCGTTGAAATGGCCGCTATTTTTGCCATTTTCACTTCCCAGGCATGGAACATGGCTTTCAGCTTTTATCAGTCGCTGAAAACCATTCCCAAGGAGCTCAAGGAGGCTTCTGATCTTTTTGGGCTCTCATCCTGGCAAAAGTTCTGGAAACTGGAAGCATCCTATGCAACACCAAACCTGATTTGGAATACCATGATGTCGGTTTCAGGCGGGTGGTTTTTTGTTGTAGCTTCTGAAGCCATTACTGTCGGCAAGACTTCTGTGACACTTCCCGGGATTGGTTCCTATGTGGCCCAGGCTATTGTGAGCAAAGATCTTTCGGCAATTGGCTTTGCACTGCTCACCATGCTGATTGTCATTCTTCTGTACGATCAACTGCTTTTTCGTCCGCTGGTAGCATGGGCTGAAAAGTTCAAGATCGAATTGACCGTAAGTCAGGATCCCCCTGAGTCATGGATTCTTACGATGTTTCAACGTGCGCACTTGCTTCACCGTTTTGCAAAAGGTATCGGTCATTTCTGGAATAGTTTTATTGAAAAAATTCCGAAACTGCCCCGGCGCAATCTGACATTCAGGGAACCTTCACCTCTTGTGATCAAATTACAGGGAGTTACCTGGAATGGACTTTTGATTGGTGCAATGGGGTTTGGAGCATGGATACTGATCAATTTTGTCAGCAGTGGGGTCGATCATTCCGAGATTGGGAAGGTCTTTATGCTGGGGCTTATAACACTTGCCCGCGTGATGGTGCTGCTGACCCTGGCTTGTGTTGTTTGGGTTCCGCTGGGCGTTATCATTGGGCTTAATCCTCGTTGGGCAACAAAGGTTCAGCCTTTAGCCCAGTTTCTGGCAGCTTTTCCGGCTAACCTCCTTTTTCCTGTTGCAGTTTTTCTGATGGTGCGATACCGGCTTTCTCCGGAAATCTGGACAGCGCCGCTCATGATCCTCGGAACTCAATGGTATATCCTTTTCAACGTTGTCGCCGGGGCATCAGCCATTCCAAATGATCTTCGTGAAGCTGCCAAAAATCTTGGCCTTTCGGGCTGGCGTCTCTGGAAGCACCTTTTGCTTCCAGGTATAATCCCTTCACTTCTTACCGGTCTGGTCACCGCTTCAGGTGGAACATGGAATGCCAGTATTGTTGCTGAAGTGGTGAGTTGGGGCGACACAACACTCACAGCTACCGGGCTTGGTTCCTATATCGCCCAGTGGAGTCAAAAAGGGGACTACCCGCATATTGTTCTCGGTATCGCCGTCATGAGTCTCTATGTTGTATTCTTTAACCGTTTCTTTTGGGGGCGGCTTTATAGTATTTCCCAAACCCGATATCGTCTGGATTAGATTGACATACCCATGGAACCATTACACCCTGAAAATAACCTGCTGACACTCAAAAATATTTGTAAATCGTTCAAGAAGTCAGGAGGCGAAGAGCATCTCGTTCTTGACGGGGTAAGCCTAAACATCAAAGAGGGAGAGATTGTTGCGCTCCTGGGACGTTCTGGTTCCGGCAAATCTACTCTGCTTCGGATCATTTCCGGCCTGGCGCGGCCGAGTAGCGGTGAAGTATTATATGGCGGCAAACCCGTTACCGGTCCGGTAAAAGGGCTAGCGATGGTGTTTCAGACTTTTGCCCTTTTCCCCTGGTTCACTGTCCTTGAAAATGTTGAACTGGGATTGGATGCCATGGGTGTGCCTCAAGGTGAACGCCGCCGCCGGGCACTGGCAGCAATTGACTTGATTGGACTGGATGGTTTTGAATCAGCCTATCCAAAAGAGCTTTCCGGCGGGATGCGACAGCGGGTCGGGTTTGCCCGTGCCCTCGTGGTTGAACCGACATTGCTTCTCATGGACGAAGCTTTTTCGGCTCTAGATGTCTTGACAGCCGAAACGCTCCGAACCGACTTGATTGAACTCTGGCTGGAACGGCGTATCCCTACCAAGGGGATTTTGCTGGTATCGCATAATATCGAAGAAGCCGTTCTTCTTGCAGACCGGATTGTTATTCTTGGAACCAATCCTGGTACAATTTTGGCTGAGATTAACATTCCCTTGCAACATCCTCGTGACCGTGAGGCTCCGTTGTTCCGCCAGCTTGTTGATGAGGTTTATGAACTCATGACCAAGCGCTCACGGAGTGCCGCTGGCAAGAGCGAAGCAGTCCCGCTCTCTTATCGTCTGCCAAGTGCTCCCATCAATCAATTGGCTGGATTAATGGAAGCCCTGGAGGCGGAGCCTTATAATGGAAGAGCTGATCTTCCTGAATTGGCTGATCAGATGGGATTTGGAGTCGAGGAGCTTTTTCCGCTGCTTGAAGCATTGGAGATTCTTGCTTTTGCTCGCACCGAGGGTGGCGACGTCGAGCTGACCCCATCGGGAAAAAGCTTTGTTGATTCTGACATCCTGCAACGCAAGGTGATTTTTGCCGAACATCTTATTCGCCATGTTGCCCTGGCGGCCCATATTCGCCATATCATTGATGAGCGTCCTGGCAATCGGGCAAAGGAAGATCGTTTTTTGCGTGAACTCGAAGATTTTTTCAGCGAAGATGAGGCCGAAAGAGTTTTGCAGGTTGCTATTGAATGGGGTCGATACGCGGAACATTTTGCCTATGAAGAAGCGTCAGGCATCTTGAGTCTGGAGAACCCGGGCCGATTTGATGAGGTTTAGATTACTCGTTTTTTAAGCTTTGCGATCTTCATGATTTTTTTTGCGATATCGGTATTGTCGTAAAATCCCTTGAACGCGTCAGCTCCGCATCCAATGGCAAAAACCTGAACCGGCACGGCTGTATGAGCATTGCTGCTCCAGCCGATTGCGGCTCTGCTGTTCAATATGCCGGTTACGGTCGGGCTGAATGTGTCAGGAATCTTTGTTCCGGCAGATTCGGTTTTCATGGTCGATGTGTAGGCTTCGTGCAGCGCGGTGCTATCCTTGGCGGATAGCGCAAGTGCTGAATTGGCATGAGTGAGGCTGAGGCCGTAATAGGTCTTGACACTGTCGAGAGCCATGGGGAAGGTAACGGTACCGCGTTTTTTCCACGTGGAGACTTTTTCGGCAAACCCCTGCATCGAAATGTTCTGATGGCGCAGAAGCTCAAAACGGGTTTCGTAACCGTTTGCTGAATTGCCAAGCGAGAGACCGCCGCATTCGTGATCGGCGGTAACGATTATAAGGGTTTCTTTTGGATGATGGCGGTAAAAGGCAAGGGCTTCTTTTATGGCCTTGTCCAATGCCTCGACATCGTGCGCTGCTGCAGCGGCATCGTTGGCATGGCAGGCCCAGTCGATCTTACCTCCTTCAACCATCATGAAAAAGCCTTTGGGGTTATCGAGCAGCCGAATACCTTCGCGGGTAAATTCGGCAAGCTCAATATCATTCCCTTTACGGCGATCCATGTCAAAGCTCAGTGCTCCTTTGCTGTCATAATCGCTGTATGCCCAGCAGTGCACTCCCGGTTTTATGGACGCCAGTTCTGTTTTATTATGGGCAATAACATAATGGGCAGACTGCATGAGAGCCTTAATATCTCCCCGAAAAGCTTTGCTTTTTGCCTGGTTTTCAGGAAAGTTTCCGGCGCTGTAACCTCCGCCGAAGTAGTCAAAACCGCTTGAAGCCATCTCTTTGGCAATGTCGTACAGGTTGCTGCGTGACGCATTGTGCGCATAAAAACAGGCCGGTGTTGCGTCGTCGATTCCAACGCTGGAGACAATTCCGGTTTTCATCCCCTTTGCTTTCGCCATTTCAGCAATGGTTCTGAGCGTATCGAGGTGGTTGCCAGCCATCGAAATGGTACCTATGGTAGTTTTGCTTCCGGTCGCGAGTGCGGTGCTGGCGGCTCCTGAATCGGTGATAAGTTGGTCTCTGGCATGGGTGGTCGCCATACCGAGTACTGGAAAAGAGGTCATGGCAAGGGAACGACCATTCTCAAGCAGTGCCTCGGAGAGTTTTATCTGAGCTGGCCCCATGCCATCTCCGATAAAGAGAAAGAGGTAGCGCGGTGTTCTGGTCGTCTCCTTTGGAGCCGCAAGTATTGTCTGGTTTGAGGTAAAACAGGCAGCATTTGATACGGTGATGATCAGCAGCGCTAATTTCAGTACTGTTTTGACAGCGCAAAGTTTCCGTCGAAATGCCTTCATGAATCTCTCTGGTAATAGTTTAGAACTCAGTGGAAGTATATACTCATTACCCGGGTTTTAATCCAGATGACAAATGTTACAGCAGTGTAAAAACTGGACGCAACAATCCTGACAGGGAAGTGCAAAGAGGCTTGCTAATAGGGCTATTTGCTTCTTTCAAGGTGTGCGCGAAGCTCTTCCCAGAGGTTACGGTAGGCTTTTGATGCAGGGGAGTTTGGCAGAACGGCATTGAGTGGCGCCCGGTAGATGCCCATTTTTTCAACCTCGGAATTGTAGGGGATTGTCCCGGTGAGGAATCCCTGTGTGTCCCGGAATTCATCGATAATGTCGCGATGCAGTTTTTTCTTTTTTTCCACCATGCTGAAAAATGGCAGGATTTTTGAACTATCAAGTTTATTTGCTTCAAAAAAATCCTTTAACTGGATATAGGTGCGAATTGACAGAGTCGTGGGAATCAATGGAACCACGACCACGTCGGAGGCAGCAAAGACACTTTCTGAAAGGAGTGTCAGGTTTGGTGGGCAATCAATAAACACAAACCGGTAATCTTCGCTCAGTTCAGTCAGGTTTTTTTTGAGTTTTTTCTGAGGTTTTTTCTCTTCAGAGAGTTCGATATCAAGATTCCGGTACGAAAAGTCTGATGGGAGCAGGTCAAGGTTTTCAAAGTCTGTTGCCTTGATATGCTGAAAGATCTTTTTGTTTCCCTTCAGGAATTTGTCGCTGTTGTATTTTTTTGAAGCAGCAATTCTGAAGTAGTATGAGCTTGCGCCCTGCGGATCAAGATCGCAGATCAGTGTCGGCGTTGAGAGCAGGGAAGAGAGGTAAGAGAGGTTGACTGCCGCAGCAGTTTTACCGACCCCGCCCTTGATGCTGTAAAGCGCTATTGTTTTCATGTTATAATGCTTGTCAGAAGATCGTGAAACAGTTGACTGGTTTTCTTGTCGTCAAATGCCGAAAAGGTTTTGTGGAATGTACGGCGTGCCTCTTCCTGTTTTTGAAAAAGGGTTGCCATAAGCCCGCCCATTGATGCGGCAAGCAAGTTCTCCTCTTTGCCGTTGGGGATTGCTGTCAGGCGTTCATGAAGAAAGTGCAATTGGACGGAAAAATCGACAAAGTCACCGAGATTTTCCTGAAGCTCTTTCAATTGTCTGATAACGGGAACAACCGATTTTTGGGGAAAAATCGAGGAGAAGAATTCAAGCAGATAACGCAGTTTTTTGCAGTCAATACGCAGTGCATGAAGCTCGCGGTCAGTTGTTTCATGGCTGACCTGACGGCCGTGTCGGATTACTTTTTTCCATGCTTTATTTATGGTATCCAAAGCCATATCCCTGGTGGAGAGGGAAGCGTTTGGGGAAAGCCTGGGATCAGGAATTGACTGCTCTGTTGTAAAGGAATACCACTCTTCAAGAAAGGATTTGTATTCACTGGATGCAAGATAGCGGCAGAACTTTTGGTGCAGCCTCCTGCGTGATGCCGCAATGTCGTTAAAAAAGAGCTGGAGTGATGGCTGGAGAAACCGGGGAAGATAGTCGAAATAGGTTGCCTGCCGAAGAAGATAGACATCGCTGTCCCTCAATTCGTTGGTACGTTTTCCGAGTTCCCTGAAGAGATTGAGATAATATTCGCTCTCCTGGGCATCAAAAACACCCTTGAGCTGTTTCAGGACTGAACGGGTACGGCGTATGGCAACACGATAGTCGTGCAAAAATTCTGAATCGATATTTTTTTTGATTCCCTCTTCATTTGCACGCATGACGGAAAAGGTGAACTGAAGCAACCGCCGGGCACTTTCATGAACAGGTGCATCAGCATCCAGCTCAAGCTTGATTTTTGAAGAGTAATCCTTTGCGTTCCGTCCGGCTGCGTTCAGGATCAGCTTAAAAAGCTCCCTGAAATCCACGATGCTGCAAACGTTATCATCGTTACACAATAATGACTTCTTGATCAGTTCCATATCATCTTCATATCCCTTGAACGGTGAAAGAGAAAAAAGATGTGCGAAGGTTTCCGGATTCTCTCTGCCGGCAAGGCATAATGATTCCGAGGTCAGAATGGCGATTGTCTTTTCGTTATCGTCAAGAATGCGGTACGACGTGATGATCGCATCTATAGCGCAGAGTTTTATGAAAGCCCTGATATCGCTCAATGAAGAGAGCTCTGTTTTAAAACTGCAGGAAGGAAGGTTGTCAGAGAAAAAAGAGCAAGGACTTCCGGGGAATGGGAGTGAGGCTTTTTCATGCCCGGTGTTGAGATCAGCAAGAAACAGGGCCCTCTTTTTCTTTACAATGACCACCTCTTTTTCAAAAGCCTGCCACTCCATCGTATCGTAAAACTCTCGACGCTCTTTCCATGATGAAATGGCCTTGAGTTGCCATCCGGAAGAAAGAATTTGTTCAGGCAGCGATTCACTGGATGCAGCCTGAACCAATTTGAGGTATACCGTTTTCGGTGTGGAGAGCATCCTGTGTCTTTCGGTTAAAATGTAAAAACCCTACTGAAGGAAAATTCAGGCGTTATCAACAATAAAATAGATTAAATAAAATATATCAATCAAGGCTATTCCCGAAACCTATTCAAGTGATTTATCAAAAAATTCGCGGAAAACCTCGCCCTATAGGGCGGGGATGGATAGCGTGGCCACTGCATGCTACCGGTTTTAGTTTGGTGTTTGTTGTTGTTCGATATATTTCCCTTTGATTGAACATGTTGCTCGAGCTTGTTCTTCATTGAAAATGGCTGTATTCCCCGAGCAAATAAAATCTGCGCCAACTTTCTTGACGGTTCCGTTGAGTGAAGTGAGTTGGTTTCTTGAGCAATCGAAATCCCCCTTGACTTTTTTAGGTGCCCCATCAAGAGATGTTAACTGGTTACTGGAGCAATTAAAATAGCCTTTAACCTTTTTTGAGGCACCTTTCAGCGATGTCAACTGGTTATCTGAACAAGAGAAATTTCCATTGACTTTTTGTGGTGAACCTTCGAGTGTTATTAATTGATTGCCGGAACAATCGAAATCTTTAACATACTGAGGCGTTCCTGCAAGTGAGGTTAATTGGTTTCCTGAACAATCGAAATTTCCCTCAACTTCTTTAGGTGCGCCCTTAAGTGAAATGAGCTTATGGTTTGAACAATCAAAGTTACCATAAACAAAATTTGGCCCGCCTTTAAGGGATTTTAAAGGATTTCCTGCGCATAAAAAGTTACCAATAATAAAAATGGGAGATCCTGCGAGTGAGGTCAATTGATTGTGTGAGCAATCAAAATCCCCATGAGCTTCATCCGGGCTTCCTTCGAGTGATGCCAAATGATTGTGTGAACAGTCAAAATCGCCAACGTCCTGAGGAGCGCCCTCAAGAGTTGTCAACTGGTTATCCGAACAGGCAAAATCGCCGCCAACTTTTCGAGGCGCTCCTTTGAGTGACTTCAACAGGTTATCTGAGCAAGAAAAATCACCACCAACTTTTTTAAGATAACTCTGGAGTGTCGTGAGCTGGTTTCCTGCACAATCGAAATTGCCATTCACCACTTTTGGAACCCCTTCGAGTGAAATCAGTTGATTGTGTGAACAATCGAAATCCCAGAGAACTTCATCAGGGCCACCTTCGAGTGTTGTCAGTTTGTTATTTGAACAAGAAAAATCACCACCAACGTTATGAGGACCACCCTCAAGCGTTGTGAGATGGTTCCCGGAACAATTGAAATTCCCGGCCACTATTCCCGGACAACCCTCAAGAGAGGTAAGTCCCATATTTGAACAATCTATATCGCCTTTTCCATCAAGATGGCCCATACCTTCGGCGAATGTTATTTTTGTTACGTTTGTAGTCATTTTAATTTTTGCAAATAAATGATAGATATAAAAAGCATAATCAGTTGCAGTATATAGCTTAAAATTAAAAAAAATCCAATCAAGTATTTTTGTTGACAGCGCCTGTAAAAGGGTAATAATATTTTTGGGCAGTAATAACTTTTAATTATTTAGCATTAAAAATGATAGGCAAGTATATACGCCGATGCCATAAGAGACGATTTTGTGAATTGTTATTTTATCGGTGGATACCTTGATTTAAACCAGTGCCCTGCTTTTTTGCCGCTCTTTTTTCTGTGCGCCACTGATATTTGTTTTCATATTTGTAACATAAGCGCCGTTGCATTCTGGCTTTAAAGGCATAGATTAAGGTCTTTATTTATACACGGACAGAAATTGGTAAAAAAACCTGTGTCACATTGTTTGTTGAGGATACAATAATATTTTTTGATGAAAATTTACTGTTTGACAACGTCTTAATGACAACGATTATATAACCGGAAGATTCAGCTAACGAAACCAATGTGCGATTATGCAAGAACGTCCGGTTCATAAACTTATAAAAGAACTTTCTCAGGTTCTTGTTCAACTCTCCGACAAGGTAGTCGGGAATTTATTCAATGCTCTTCATGCTGTGAAATATCAGGATGAACAGAGTGCGCGCCAAATCAGGATTGTTGATGATGAAATTGATGTGGATGAAGTTGACCTCGAAGAGCGTTGTTTGGCATTTCTTGCGCTCCAACAGCCGGTAGCAAAAGATCTCCGCTCCATAGTTACCATTATTAAGATCAATGAACATCTTGAGCGTATAGGTGATCTGGCGGTTCATATTATTGAACGTATGCCAGAAATCAGTCCGGAGATGCTTGAGGCCCTTGAGTTGGACAATATGGGTACGCAAGCCGGTAAGATGGTTAAACAGTCTATTGATGCATTTGTCGCGACAGACCGTTTTCTTGCCAGTCGAATCGGTGTTATGGATGAACAAATTGATGCCATACATCGTAAGGTATTCAAGAGTATCGCCTTGCTCATGAAAAGTCCGGATTCGGATAGTAATGAGCTTTTAGCGGCCTTGAGTATATCGAGATATATCGAACGTATGGCTGATCATGCCAGTCGTATAGCCAATGAGGTTATTTTTCTTGTAACAGGGGAAAATGTGCGGCATACCGAATGGTCCAATGAAAAACTTATAAACTCTTCACGGTATTGACTGCTAATGTCTTTTCTTGATTCCTCCCATTATGTCAATAGGGAGTTGAGCTGGCTCCATTTCAATCAGCGTGTGCTCGAAGAAGCTCTCGATCCTGAAGCCCATCCGCTTTTGGAAAGAGTCAAATTCATCTCGATTTTCAGCTCAAACCTTGATGAGTATTTCATGATCCGGGTTGCCGGTATTGAGGATCAGTATGAGGCGGGTGTAGGAGATCGGACTATCGACGGCCATACTCCATCCGAGCAGCTTGAAAAAATCCGAACGATGGTCTTGTTGCAGCTTAGTCAGCGGAACAGGTGCTTTTACCTTGATCTGGTGCCAGCACTTAAGCTTGAGGGCATTGAGTTCCTTCGGGTTTCAGAATTATCTGCTACAAAGCAAAAAGCCCTGAGTCTTTATTTTCGCAGGGAGATCTATCCCGTATTGACCCCGTTGGCTTTCGATACCGGTCACCCATTTCCTTTTATGTCGAACCTTTCACTGAACCTCGCCATAGAAATTGCAGATGATGAAACCCGTATACTGAAGTTCGCCCGTGTCAAAGTTCCGAGCATTTTGCCAAGACTTGTTCGGGTAAATGAAATCCGGGGTTTTGAAGATAATGACGGGATAATCCGCTATATCTGGCTCGAAGATCTTATTGAAAACAATCTGGCGCAGTTGTTCCCCAAAATAAGGATCACCCGGGCGCATCTTTTCAGATTAATCCGCAATGCTGATGTTGAAATTGAGGAGGATGAAGCAGGAGATTTGCTCAAGACTATTGAAAAGGGAATTCGCTCACGCCGTTACGGAAAGGTTGTTCGCCTTGACATTACTCCGGCAATGCCTGTGCCGGTGAGGAAGCTTCTCATGAAAAATCTTGGTGTTGCCGAAAGAAACGTCTATGAAATAGATGGAGCTCTTGGACTCGGTTCTCTTATGGAACTTCTGAAAATTGAACGACCCTCTTTAAAAGATGAGCCCTATGTGCAAAATAATCCTATAGAGGAGCAGTCCACCCCTGATATCTTCAGCGCCATTAAAGCCAAAGATCAGTTACTCTATCATCCTTACGACTCATTTCAGCCTGTTGTAGATTTTATCAAACAAGCCGCCATTGATCCTGATGTGCTTTCGATAAAGCAGACGCTGTACAGGGTTGGCAGCAACTCTCCAATAGTCAAAGCCTTGATGATGGCTGCTGAAGCGGGTAAACAGGTCGCCGTTCTCGTGGAACTGAAGGCAAGGTTTGATGAAGGAAACAACATTATCTGGGCACGAGCGCTTGAGAATGTCGGAGCGCACGTAGCCTACGGCCTGCCTGGACTGAAAACCCACGCAAAGCTTACCTTGATTGTGCGTCGTGAACAAAAAAAGCTTAAACGGTATCTGCATCTTGGCACTGGTAACTACAATCCTGCGACCGGCAAGATGTACACTGATTATAGCTTGTTTACTGTCAATGAACAGCTTGCCAACGATGTTGCAGAACTGTTCAACGCTTTGACTGGATATTCAAAGCATACCGAGTACAGAAAACTGCTTGTCTCGCCGATCAATACCCGCAAAAGGATTATTGAAATGATAGAAAGGGAGGCTGAATGGAGCCGGAAGGAGAGCAAGGGAAGAATTGTTATGAAAATGAATTCCCTGGTTGATGCCAAAACCATCCGGGCACTCTACAGTGCATCGTGCGAAGGGGTGAAGATTGATCTTATCATACGTGGGATATGCTGTCTGAAGCCAGGTATTCCTGAAATCAGTGAAAATATCAGGGTAATCAGTGTAATCGGACGTTTTCTGGAGCATAGCAGAGCTTACTACTTTCATAACGGCGGCAAGGAGGAGTTATTTCTGGGAAGTGCCGATATCATGCAGCGAAATCTTGATGATCGTGTGGAGACCCTTTTTCCTGTGTTTGACAAATCGATAATCCGGATTGTCAAAACGGATCTTGATCTGATTCTGAGCGATAATGTCAAGGCATGGGAGATGAATGCTGAAGCAATATACTCGAAGATCAGCAATGAGGGCTTAAAAGTTAATAGTCAGGCTCTCTTTTTAACCAGATTGGATCAGAAAAAAAACCTCATATCACAGTGAAATAAACAATCAACTTCTCTCCGGATTGAACATTAAAGTCTAATCGTTGCTGATATTGTAAGAAAAAATTAGTATTTGAATTCTTTTTATTGAAAAATACGGACAGAGTTCGTTTTGATAATCAAATTTTTACTCCCGATTAAGATGCGGGGTATAATTGCTGTGGTTATTGAAAAAAAACTTTAGAATATGAATTTTTTTTTTTACAAACTACGTAAACAGTTTGTTAAAATTATCAAGGGAGCACGGCATTGTCATTTGTTCCAGCAAAAATATTCTTTACGAAAGGAGTTGGGCGGCACAAGGAGTATCTTTCCTCCTTCGAGCTTGCCATGAGAGATGCTAAAATCGAGAAATGCAATCTGGTTACGGTATCAAGTATTTTTCCTCCTCATTGTGAGCGCATCAGCGTCGAAGAGGGAATAAAACTGCTCTCTCCAGGGCAGATTACCTTCGCCGTTATGGCCCGCAATTCAACCAATGAGTTCAACCGTCTTATTGCCGCATCGGTCGGTGTTGCCATTCCTGCTGACGATACACAGTACGGCTATCTGTCAGAACACCATCCTTACGGGGAATCGGCCGAGCAGTCCGGGGAGTATGCCGAAGACTTGGCGGCTACGATGCTTGCAACCACTCTTGGTATTGAGTTTGATCCCAACAAGGACTGGGATGAGCGTGAAGGAATTTACAAAATGAGTCACAAAATCATCAATTCATACAACATCACTGCTACCGCAGAGGGTGTAAATGGTTTGTGGACGACGGTTATTTCCTGCGCAGTCCTTCTTCCGTAGCATGGTTGTAACCTATCAGTTGCTATGCTGCTGAATATCTTTTGTTGTTGGGTTCGTTAATTTGTTTTTCAATGGAGAAATAATATGACCAAGAAAGTAACGTATGCTGAAGTCATGGGGGAGCTTGATGGAAAAAGTGACATTGATTGTTCCAATAAGGGAATAACTACCCTTGAAGGATGTCCGGAGAGAGTAAAGGGATATTTCAATTGCTCAGGCAACAAGCTTACCACACTTGAGGGTAGCCCCAAAAAAATTAAAGGAGATTTTAACTGCTCAGGGAACAAGTTGACCTCACTTGAAGGCAGCCCTGAGGAGGTTAAAGGGGACTTTGACTGTTCCGCCAATCGACTGACCTCTCTTGCGGGTTGCCCGGCTTTTATTATGGGTGATTTTTCTTGTGCCGGAAATCAGTTGACCTCGTTAAAAGAGGAGATTCATGCAAATACCGAAACCATTATCGTGGGCTGTCCTGCGATAGTTGAAGGAGATTTCAACTGTTCTGGCAACAAGCTCACTTCACTTGAGGGTGCCCCGTTGATAGTGGGTGGTGATTTTACTTGTTCAGACAATCAGCTTACGGCACTTGATGGTGCGCCAAAAAAGGTGCAAGGGGATTTTGATTGTTCTTGCAACAAACTTGCTTTACTGGTAGGCGGTCCCGATGTAATCAGGGGGGATTTCTCTTGCAGTGCAAACCTGCTGACTTCGCTTAAAGGAGGGCCTCGGGATGTGCATGGCAACTTCAATTGTTCAGGCAATCAACTGACTACTCTTAAAGGGGCTCCAAAGCAGGCGGGCACATTTGATTGTTCAGGTAATCAATTGACTTCCCTTAAAGGAACTCCTCAAGGGGTTGCTGCTTTTAATTGTTCAAATAATCAACTGATTGCACTCAAGTGGTCTCCTGAAAAGGTCAAGGGTGATTTTGACTGTGCATCGAATCAGATTGAAACACTTGACGGCGCTCCAAAAAAGGTCAAGGGTAATTTTGATTGTTCAGGAAACCAGTTTGTCTCACTTGAAGGCTCTTTGAAGAAAGTTGGCGGAGACTTGATTTGCCTAAAGAACACACAATCCATTAATGAGGAACAAGTCAGGGAGCTTATCAATGTAAATGGCAACTGCCTCCTGTAATCGCCCTTGTTTTTTTTGTGAAAAGTTACGTCATGCCGTTTCATTTTAAGGAATAAGGCAATCGCTTTCAAGTTGTTGCCTTATTTCTCGGTGCCTGAAATAGCGTGGCGCCATCAAACAGAAGGTGCGCCATAAGGGCTTTTCCTCCCGGTTAACTTTCTGCTGGAGCATCAGACACTCCGGAACGAGGCTCCGAAGAGGGCTGAAACTGCACCGGAGCTTCAGCGATTTTCCTGAAAAGCTTGATGAGGAAGAGATGCTGTGGCCAGTTCAGCAAAAATGTTGCAAGCGCCTCCCACACCGAAACCCATGCGACAATGGTAAGCCCTTCGGCAAAAACAGTCTTGAGAAATGAGGGAGTGCCGTCAACAGCAAGAAGATTATTGACCCACAAAGAGAGCCCGAGGATGATGATACCAATAACGAGAAGCGTTGCTGCGGTTCTCAGCATTTTGTTCATGGCTCCAATTTCAAGCTCCCGCTGGTAGATAAAAAATTTATGGACACTGGTGCGCACCCGCAACATGAACTCTTCGGAAGGATAACATTCAAACATGAAGCGGATCACAAAATCGACCTGCCCTATTTCACGCACACACTCTGTGAGATAAGAGGCAAGGTCTTCATCAAGATCCTTTTTGTGATATGGAGCCGTTTTGTCGAAATCCTCATAAAGATCCTCTACACGCCTTGCGGCCACATCAACGATCACAAGACCATCAGCGGTATGCTCGTAGCGGTCCTCGATTCTTTTATGCACTGGCGACGAATTAAGTTTGAAGTTTAGAGGTATTATACCTAAAAAAAATAATTATAAATTGTTTTTAACTCACAAGAAAACGACCTCATTTTTTTAATGGAGAATGTCCACATCAACTTGAAAAATGATACCGGATTTGTCATTATGAAAGCGTGTATCAACCAGATGTAACGGTCTTTTATATGGAGCCATAAATTATTGTAAAAAAACGAGTTAAGCTTTGCTCAAAATGCATTTCGAAGCCAAGCAATCCTTTTGTTGAGAGGGAATTTTGCTTTGAGTTTCTGATGAAGTATCTTGTCGAACTCTTGAAGATCATGACTATTAACGACAAGGCAAGATTTTTTTTGATAGTGCCTATATTATGCGGAATATAAAGCGTTTATATGCACGCGCAATGTAATTTTGGCAATTATAATTAACTTTAAAACTCATATTGTTGTCTAATAAAAAGTAAAAATATATACAATAAAAGTTTATCCAAATAAAGGTGAAAAGCGTGATTGATTTTAATAAAAAAATACTGATTATTGGATTTGGCTCTGTATCTCAGTGTACCGTTCCTGTTCTTTTTAAACACATAAACGTCGATTATTCTCAAGTCACCATTATGGATTTTGAGGATATTCGTGAAAAAGTATCACCATGGACGGAATTGGGCGTTATCTATATTAATCATCAAATAACACCGTATAATATAGCACAAACCCTTTCGACTTATGTTGCCGAGGGCGATTTGATCATAGATTTAGCGTGGAATATTGATTGTTGTGAAATTCTCCAGTGGTGTCATGATCATGGTGTCCTCTATATGAACACGTCGGTAGAAGTATGGGATCCTTATACAGGGGTTGAGACTCAGCATCCTACCGAAAGATCACTCTACTACCGGCACATGAAAATCCGTCGCATGACTTCACAGTGGAAAGAAAAAGGTGTCACTGCGGTGCTTGAGCATGGTGCCAATCCAGGATTGATATCGCATTTTACCAAACAAGGGTTACTTGATATTGCTGACGCAGTCATTGCCCGGAACAAGGTCGGCCCTGCTCAAGCCGCAATTATTAAAGAGCTCTCTGAAAAAAGAATTTTCAATGAACTGGCTATGGAGCTTGGCATCAAAGTGATTCACTGCTCTGAAAGGGATACTCAAATTTCTGATGTTCCAAAACAGGTTGACGAGTTTGTCAATACCTGGAGTGTCGAGGGATTCCGCGAAGAGGGTATGACGACTGCTGAAATGGGATGGGGAACCCATGAAAAAGAGCTTCCTCAATTTGCCTATACCCATACTGATGGGCCAAAAAACCAGATTTGTCTTGCCAAAATGGGTATGAATACCTGGGTGTGCTCCTGGGTACCTGATTATGATATACGTGGTATGGTAGTTCGCCATGGCGAGGCTTTTACGATTTCAGACTATCTGACTGTCTGTAAAGAGGGGCAAGCCATCTACCGTCCGACGGTCCATTACGCCTATTGTCCGAGTGATGCCGCAATTACGTCTCTGCATGAGCTGCGTGGTTATGACTATAAACTTCAGCCCAATTTCAGGATCATGAATGATGAGATCACCAGGGGTTCTGATATTCTTGGTGCATTACTGATGGGTCATTGTTTTAATTCCTGGTGGACAGGCTCCGACCTGAGCATAGAGCAATCCAGAGCCCTGGTCCCTCATCAGAATGCAACCACCCTGCAGGTGGCAATATCTGTGGTCGCAGCCTGTATGTGGATGATAGAAAATCCTGACAGGGGTGTTGTTGTACCAGATAATATCGATCATGAGTATATCCTTGGAATCGCAAAACCTTGGCTTGGGAACTTCATCTCAAAAGCTTCCGATTGGACGCCATTAAAATACAATCCCAACTATTTTGCAGGGTTTAATACACCTGATATTGATGAAACGGATCCCTGGCAGTTCAAGAACTTCCTTATTACCGATAATGATTAAAAAAGGATACACTTAATGATACCTCAACATTTAAAACAATTGGCGTTAGTGCATGGTACCCCTTTGTTTGTGGTAGACCACGAAGTACTGCGTGCCAATTACCGTGAGTTTAAGCAGCATCTTCCAAGGGTACAGGCCTATTTCGCGGTTAAAGCAAACTCAGCCAAAGAAATAGTTAAAACGTTCTATGACGCTGGTGCCAGCTTTGATGTTGCATCAATGCCTGAGTTTCTTACTGTCTATGAAAATATTAAAGGCCTGACACCTGTTGAGCAGCAGGATTTTATATGGGATAAAATCATCTATGCAAATCCGATAAAGCCAATACCGACGTTAAAGGAGCTCGACCAGTATAAACCGTTGGTAACTTTTGACAATGAAGATGAAATAGCAAAAATTGCTACCTATGCACCGAACGCGGGTCTTGTTTTACGACTAAAAGTCCCTAATACTGGAGCGATGGTAGAGCTCTCGTCCAAATTCGGTGCAGATCCTGGAGAAGCTGTTGATCTTATAGAAAAAGCTTTTAAGAGTGGACTGGTGGTTGAAGGTTTAAGCTTTCATGTCGGCAGTCAATGCACAAATTTCCAGAATTATATTCAAGCCCTTAATCTGGCAGCGAATATTTTCAAAGAATCGTGGGAGAGAGGGTATAAAGAGGTAAAAATTCTTGATATCGGTGGCGGTTTTCCCGCTCCTTATGACAACAATGTAAAACCTTTTGCTGAGCTTGCCCTTATGCTCAATTCTGAATTTGACCGGCTTTTTCCGCCCGACATTGAAATCATAGCCGAACCCGGAAGATTTTTAGTGGCAACTGCCGCCTGGGTCGTGATGGAGATTGTTGGTACAGCGTATCGTGACGGTAAAAAATGTTATTACGTCAATGATGGGGTTTATCATACCTTTTCAGGGATCATTTTTGATCACTGCGAGTATCCTTTAAAATCCTTCAAAGAGGGCAATGAGAAAATGTGTGCGGTTTATGGTCCTACCTGTGATGCTCTCGACACTATCACTATGGCCAATCTCTTGCCCGTAGACCTTGCGATAGGGGATTTACTCTACAGTGAAAATATTGGTGCCTACAGTCATGCGTCATCAACTTACTTTAATGGGTTTCCACCTGCAAAGGTTCTGCATATAAATAGATAGTTTATTTGTGCAGGTTGGGGAGTTGATAATTTCAACTCTGGTTTGGAGAATAGAACAGGGTTTTCTATGCTTGAGTTGCTGGAACAATCATCGGTAGATTAACTTGCATTTACTTTTTTTAGTATCATGAATTATATAGGCAAAAAATTATCTGAGGAGGTAAAAATGACTAAACCAGTTAAGGCAGTAACCTTTACCGATGTAATGGATATGGTTGATGGAACGGCTGATATTGATTGTTCCAATAGGGGCTTGACATCGCTTGAGGGTTGTCCGGAGAAAGTTAAAGGATATTTCAATTGTTCAGGGAACAAACTCACAACCCTTGGGGGAGCACCTAAAAAGATTAAAGGGGATTTCAATTGTTCGTGCAATCTGCTGACAACCCTTGAAGGAGGCCCGGAGGAAGTTGACGGTGATTATGACTGTTCAAGCAATGAACTGAAAACTCTGGAGTATTGTCCGATTTTTGTGACTGGTGATTTTTCTTGCGCTGGAAACCTTCTGACAACGCTTCAAGGAGAGATCTCTTCAAGTAAAGGTATCAAGCAAGCAAGGTGTCTGGAAACAGTTGAGGGAGATTTCAATTGTTCCGGAAACCAGTTGCAAACCCTTGAGGGTTCGCCTGATATTGTGGGTGGAGATTATGATTGTTCAAACAATCAATTGACCTCTCTTGAAAAGTGTCCGGTTGTTATTTTTGGAGATTTTTCCTGCTCCGGAAACCAACTTATATCACTTGATGGCGCTCCTCGACATGTTGCGGGTAACTTTGATTGTTCAAATAATAAACTTACCAGCCTAAAGGGATACCTGGAAGTAGTTAACGGTGATTTTAATTGTTCGGTTAACGAGTTGACCTCGCTCAAAGGTGCTCCTGAAAAAGTCAAGGGCTTCGATTGTTCAAATAATCAGCTTACATCTCTCAAGGGAGTACCTGAAAAAATCAAGGGGGATTTCGACTGCTCAAGGAATCAGATAAAGTTGCTGAAGGGGGCTCCCAAAAAAGTAAAAGGACATTTTAATTGCTCCGGTAATCAACTGACAACACTGGAGTGTGGGCTTAAGAAAGTCGGCGGAGATTTTATCTGTGCAGATAATGCCATGCCTTTTACGGAAGAACAGGTTCGATCGGCTTACCAGATAAAAGGAATCTTTTTAGCGGTATAACTCCTCCACCAATTAATTTTTTTACGCATTTTTATAGGTGTCGTATCGCTTTTTGTGGCATAAAAAGCCCTGTACAACTCCTGAGAGCAAAAATACAACGTTTAGGGACATTGGTGTGGTCTATGCTACTTGCAAGGGGGAATCAGCAGAGTTTTTGTTTTTTTTCTTGCATTTAACCTTGCATCTCTGCTAAATTAGCTTCACATTGTATTTTTTAAAACATAAGTATGGTGTTTGAACCTATGGCTACATTGTTAGGAAAACTTTTCGGTGAAGCACCGAAAACCTCAGAGACCCCGCAAGCCTTTACCATCAAGATTGATCCCGCAAAATTCGCTATTGCTACGAAACCTCAGGGAACGATCTATGTGCAGCTTGAAGCACTCAAGCAGAAGCTCACCAAACTCTCATCCAATGTTGAAAATAACCTGATGCTCAGCATCCGTGCTTCAACGAAGGGAAATGTTGAACTTGCGTCATCAGCGTTTAATTTTGATGAGGCCTATATCCGCAAAGGGAAGTTCGAAGTCGAGTATCTTACCGTTGCTTACTCAGCATTTCAGAATCTCGGTGAAGAGGATCTCAAGGCCATCAAATATGCCCGTATGATTCTCAAGGATCTTGAGCGGCTGGCGCAGTTGGCCCTCAATATTGCCGACAAGGCCGAGTATGTCAAATTTGCTAATGTGCAGGATCTGCACAAGGATGAGTATGGTCTGAAGCCCATGGGCGACATTACAGCAGAGATGATCAAAAAAGCGGTCGAAGCTTATGTGAGCGGCAACTCCAAACATGCCAGTGAAACACTGGTGATGATGAACGAGATTCAGGCTCTTTACGATGCGGCTGTTGCGAAGATAAAGTCATCGGTGAACGATCAGAATATTGTCAATCTTACCGGTATCCTTTCGATTATTGAACATGTCAAGGCGTCAGCAGATATCTCTTGTTCCATTGCCAGTAATTTCTGCTGAAAGGAATAAAGATTATCTGAACCATGCCTCATGCCTGAATGGATTAAAACAAAGAAGTTCCTCTCAATTCTTCTCTTGACAGTGTTTTTTTTGGGGCTGTTTCTGTGGGCGCAACGCCGCGAAACGCCCAAAACAGTTGCTGCAATAAATAGTGCAATCGATCGCATTCCTGTCTCGATAGCCCTGGTTTCAAAGGCGGCTATTCGCGACAGTTTCAGCATTGTCGGCACCGTTGAAGCATTCAGGGAGGCCGATATCTTTTCGGAGTCCGAAGGTCTGGTTCGTCGGGTTTCGGCTGAACTTGGCGATCACAAGAGGGGTGGAGAAGAGCTGCTTCTCATTGATAATGAACTCTCCACCATCCGTCAGAGAAAGGCTGATACCTATTATCGACAGAAAAAAAAGGATTTTCAACGTTACAAAAATCTCTACAGTGAAGGCGCTATACCACTCTCAGCGTACGAAACTGCTCAGTTGCAATACGAAGAGGCCCAAGCTGATTTCGTTACGGTCACCCGGAAAAATAGTGACGCTTCAATAAAGGCTCCATTTACTGGCGACGTTACGGCACGGTTTGTGGAGCTGGGTGAGCTGGTGCGTCCCGGGATGAAGGTGGCGCATCTGGTTGATTTGAGCAAAGTCAAAGTTATCCTCTTTGTTCCTGAAAGAGAGCTTCAGAAATTTGTGGAGGGAACGCTCCTCAAGGTGAGCAGCGACATTTTTCCCGGAGAGATTTTTCAGGGCACAGTGAGTGCGGTGAGCGACAAATCTGGTCGTGACCACACCTGTCGCGTAGAGGTTCTGTTGCAGAACAGTGGCAAAGCGAGCTTCCGGTCAGGGATGTTTGCAAGAGTTCTCTCGTCAGAAAAAGATGGGCGTCAAGCCATTGTGGTACCTCGTGCTGCGCTTGTTTCTGGTATCAGAAAACCTGAGCTTTTTATTGTTCGTAACGGCAAGGCTTTTTTGAAACCCTTTGTTGTTGGCAGGGAGTTTCACAATAACATTGAGGTGTTGAGTGCTCTTGTGCCGGGCGACAGCGTGGTGATCAGCGGTCAGAACGAGCTGAATAATGGTGCGCACGTGGTTGTGATTGGGCAGCAAAAGGGCGCTGTTGAGCCATGACGCTCACGGAGCTCTCCATAAAACGGCCAACATTGATTGTTGTGCTCTTCACTGTCCTTGCTATTCTTGGCATCTTCAGTTATCGGCAGTTACAGTATGAGCTGCTGCCGAAGATGACTCCGCCTGTTGTCACGGTCTCCATTGTCTATCCTGGTGCATCGCCAGGTGAGGTGGAAACATCGCTGACCAAGCCGGTCGAAGAGGCTGTATCCGCTATTGAACAAATTGTGTCCATTACCTCTACGTCAACTGAAGGGTTATCGATTGTCACTATCGAGTTTTCCAATTCGGCAAATATCGAAAAGGCTCTCCAGGATGCTCAGCGCAAAATTAACGAGGTGCGCGACCGTTTTCCGAATGAGGCGAAAGCTCCGGTTATTTCCCGTTTTGCGCTCGACGAAGTTCCGGTGCTGCGTATTGGCGCAACCTCGTCGCTGCCGGATGCGGAGTTTTATCAGATGCTCAAGAATGATGTCAAGCCTCTGCTTGCAAGTGTTAATGGTGTGGGGCAGGTCTATCTGCTTGGTGGTCGTGAGCGGGAAATCCGGGTCAATATTGATCTGACAAAACTGCAGAGCTATGCTCTTACAGTGCCAGATGTTCTCAAAGAGGTTGGCAAGGCCAATCTTGATTTTCCAACGGGGAAAATTGATGATCGCGACCGGCAGTTTGTGGTGAGGCTTGCTGGCAAGTTCGTCAGCCTTGAAGAGCTGAAAAAACTCATTCTACGCTCAACGGCTTCCGGTACGGTGACGCTGAGAGATGTGGCGGAAGTGGAGGATGGTTTCAAGGAGATCACAACCCTCACCAGGCTCAATGGCCGGAGTGCGGTGGCGATTATGGTGATGAAGCAAAGTGACGCCAACACGGTTGATGTGAGCCAACTGACGAGGATTGCGCTTTCCAAGCTGGAAAAACTTTACAGTACAAGTAATCTCCGCTTTGATATTGCGCAGGATGCCTCAACCTTTACCCTTGATGCTGTTACCGCCGTACAGCATGACCTTGTGTTTGCTGTTGCTCTTGTCGCACTGGTGATGTTGCTCTTTCTGCACAGTCTGCGCAACTCTCTTATTGTGCTTGTCTCAATTCCTACGTCGCTTGTTACAACGTTTATCGGAATGTATCTCTTCGGGTTTTCTCTGAATCTCATGACGCTGCTCTCCCTGTCGCTGGTGGTAGGGATTCTGGTTGACGACTCTATTGTGGTGCTTGAAAATATCTACCGCCATCTCGAACGAGGCGAAGAGCCACGACAGGCTGCTCTCATTGGTAGAAACGAGATTGGCTTTACTGCACTCTCTATTACGCTGGTTGATGTGGTGGTTTTTCTGCCGCTTTCGATGGTGAGCGGTATTGTGGGTAATATCCTGCGTGAGTTTGCTGTGGTGATGGTTATTTCGACGCTGGTGAGCCTCTTTGTCTCATTTACCCTGACACCGTTGCTTGCCTCGCGATTTTCCACTGTTGAAAAATTTTCAGGCAAAAACGCTGTTGAAAAGTTTGCCCTTGCTTTTGAACGCAACTTTCTCCGAATGCGTGTGGGCTATATCAGCTTGCTACAGTGGAGCCTTCGCAATCCGCGCAAACTCTTTTTCAGTGCCATGCTTTTGCTGGTACTCTCTTTTCTTCTCCCATTTTTTGGCTTCATCGGTGGAGAGTTTATCTCCGTATCCGACCGAGGCGAGTTTGCGGTAAAGCTGGAGTTGGAGCCTGGCACCACACTCGTCGAGACCAATCGACTGACGCGGAGTGTGGAGCGGCGTCTTCGTTCCATGCCGGAGGTGCAGAAGGTAATGGTCAACGTTGGCACCTCGAGCGAAGGGTTTTTCAACCAGAGCGCCGACAATGTTTCGGAAATCAACGTCAGGCTTTCGCCCAAGGAGGAACGGGTACGCTCGACCGATGTCCTTATGCAATCTGTTCGTGAGAGGTTAAGGGATATTCCGGGACTCAAGGCAAGCATCAACCCGATTGGTATTTTTGGAACAGCCAATGAAACGCCGGTAATGGTCATTATAAGTGGTCCACTGAGAAGCCAGGTGACTCGAGTAGCCGAAGCGTTGCGAGACAGTATCAAAACCATTTCAGGAACCGCCGATGTCAAGCTGACCTCACAAATCGGGAGTCCTGAAATACGTGTTGTGGTCGATCGTGAAAAAATGGCCTCATTCGGTCTCTCCATTGCTGATGTTGGTGCAGCCCTGCGGACGGCTTACGCTGGTGATGAAGCTGGGAAATACCGCGATGGCGCGGATGAGTACGATATCAGGGTGATGCTTGACAAATATTATCGACAGGATACAACGACGCTCTCCGAGATTACCTTTCGCACTCCACAGGGCGATCTTGTGCGCCTCGGTCAATTTCTCAGCTTTGAGCAAGATCGCGGTTATACGCAGTTGCAGCGTAAGGATCGCAACAATGCCGTATGGGTCAAGGCGCAGGTTATCGGGCATCCTGTCGGCAGTATCGGCAAGGAGATTGAGCGGGTGCTACACAATATGCAGAAGAGAGGCATTGTGCCATCAACCGTCTCTTATGCATACGAGTCAGATCTCAAAAGGCAGGGAGAGTCCAACGAAACGCTCTTACTCTCTGTTCTTGTGGCTATTATTTTTGTTTACCTTATTATGGTCGCTCTCTACGACTCCTGGGTCTGGCCGATGGTGGTGATGTTCTCAATTCCACTTGCCATTATCGGAGCGCTTTTTGCCCTTGCCATCACGGGAAAGTCTTTGAGTATATTTACCATTCTTGGTATTATTATGCTCATCGGGCTTGTTGGAAAAAATGCTATTCTTCTGGTCGATTTTATAAACAAGTTCCGCAAGGATGGTATGGAGCGTTCTGAAGCAATCATGGAGTCAGCCAAAGAGCGGTTGCGTCCTATTCTTATGACGACACTGACCCTGATCTTCGGGCTTTTACCCATTGCGCTTTCGCAAAGCTCGGGTTCTGAATGGAAGTCAGGTCTTTCCGTGGCGCTTGTTGGTGGGCTCTTCAGTTCGATGTTTTTGACGCTTCTGGTTATTCCCGTTGTCTACGTCTGGTTCGATAATCTGCTCGTGAATGTTGCTGCACTAAAAAAGAGATTGAGAGCGTAGGCCGCTTTTTGCAATGCTTTTAATAAACCACACATCATGCGCCTTTTTTTACGTGGAACTCCGGTGCTTTTGATATGCCGAATAGCGCTTTCTTTTTCATGGGTTTACCAGGGTGCTGTTCCCAAAATTACCTGCATGAGCAAGGGTGAAATTGACCTGCTTGGCCATATTATTCCGGTCTATCAGTGGGCATGTGAAGCTGTTCTCTGGATGGGAATTGCGGAGATACTTTTTGGACTTTTTCTTCTTGTGACAAGGTGGCGTTTGGCTTTCTGGCTCAATATTGTTGCGTTGATCGGCCTCCTTTGTTTCGTTGCCCTGTTTGAGCCAACAATGTTTACATTGCCTTTCAACCCGCTGACGCTGAATGTTGCGTTAATTGCGCTCTCAGTTATTGCAGCAGGGGAATTGAAAAAATCACAAATCGGGATCTGAATGAAACTGTTACGTTTCGATGGAGAGTTGAGCAGTATTGCTACTATTTTTCTCTCTCTCTCTGTGGCCATTATTGCTCTTGCCTCTCTTTCAGGCGCTGTGGGCTCCATAAATGGCAATCTTTTTTTATTGAAACTGCACCCCTATCTTTTTTTTATCGGATTTGGGAACCTTGCCATACTTATTCTTAACCGGTATTTGACTGCCGCAATCTATCCTGAACTGAAGATTGATCCCTCAAAGCAGTTGAACTATATCTATGCGATACTCTCTGCTTTGATAATGATTACTGTTTCCATAGCCATGGAGTGGCCTCTTTTGAAAGCCCTGACCGGGTTGCTTCTTATGGTTATTGTTACAGGACCACTCAGCGAGATTTTTACGACGCTCTCTATTCCGAGAATCTGGAAAGAGGTTTCGGTGCGCTACTATATTTTTGATGTGCTTTTTTTACTTGTTGCCAATATCGGGCTCTTCACGCTTGGCCTTAAAGAGGCCTTTCCAGATCTGGGCATTATTCCTTTCTTTGTAACCCAGTCCTCCTATTTTCTTGGCTCATCATTTCCACTCAGTATCAGTGTGATGGGTTTTCTCTATACATACGCGTGGAGCCGTTCCTCAAAACGCGGGCTGGCCAAACGCCTCTTCAGCCTCTGGTTTTATATTTTTGTAGGTGGTGTTCTCTTTTTTCTGATTGTTATCCTTCTTGAAAACTATCTCAGCATGATGATGATCAGCCACTTTCTGCTTTTTGGAGTGATGGCACTTCTTGGCAGTTTTGCCATCTATCTCTATACATTTTTTAAAAATAAATTTCATCACCCGGCCCTTGCCTTTCTGTTGAGCGGTCTTGCGCTTCTCTTTGCAACAAGCGCTTTCGGCATTATGAACATCTACTATCTCAAGGGAGTTCATTTCGGGACACTTCCTCCCCTTCGTTTCGACAGAATGTGGATTTACCATTCCCACACTCATGCGGCACTGCTCGGATGGATCACCTTCTCCTTTATCGGAATGATCTATATTGTCATTCCTTCAATTATGCGTTCTAACTCTCTTGAAATACTTAGAAGCGAGAATGCACTCTCTCTCTTGGTTGGGCAAGCGGTCATGAAGAGGGCTTTTATACAGCTTACGGTACTCTTGTTGTCGTGTTCAGCAATTCTTCTTGCATTTTTTCTGGAAAACAACGTTCTGCTCGGAGGAGCGGGTTGTGTTTATGGATGTGCGGTCTATTATCTGAGAGTCAATCTTCTGCGTTCAATACAAACAGTTTAACAATAACGTCATTCAACTATAATTTATGCAGATCACAGCAAAGCTTCTATCGATTCTTCCCGAGCAGACAGGTGCGGGAAAGAATGGTCCCTGGAAAAAACAGGATATCATTGTTGAAACTGAGGGGCAGTATCCGAAAAAAGTCTCTATCTCTCTGTGGGGAGAGAAGCATGACAGAAACCTGCTTAAAGTTGGAGTAAAGCTTTCTCTTTCGTTTGACATTGAAAGTCGGGAGTTCAATGGAAAGTGGTACACCGATGTCAAGGCATGGAAGGTTGAGGGGGTCAATGACGGCGGTGGCGGGGGAGCCTCTTATACCGATGAGTCTGCATCTTATGCTCCACCAGTTTTTGAAAGCGACCGGGAGAGTGTTATTGCCAATGATGACTGTCCATTTTAAGGTTTAATTTTTCAGCCCATGTATCTTTTTTTTGATACTGAAACAACAGGATTACCCCGTAATTGGCGTGCGCCGGTAACCGATGTCGATAACTGGCCTCGCCTGGTACAGTTGGCTTTTTTATACTACGATGAAGATGGTCATCAATTGTCAGCATTTGATGAAATTATCAAACCTGATGGTTTTTTGATTCCATCAAATGCCACCCGGATTCATGGAATATCGACCGAAAGGGCAACGGCTGAAGGTAAACCACTGAAAGAGGTACTGCACGCTTTTCAGGAACGTATAGCACAAGCTCAGGTGCTTGTGGCGCACAATATCAGTTTTGATGAAAAGATTGTGGGCAGTGAATTGATAAGGGCAGGAATGAACAATCTTCTGGAATCAAAAAGAGAGATCTGTACCATGCGGAGCAGTACCGATTTTTGCGCTCTTTCAGGTACCTATGGCAACAAATGGCCAAAATTGTCTGAACTGCACTATAAACTGTTTGGTACCGGATTTGAAGAGATGCACAATGCTGCCCATGATATTCAGGCTACAGCCAGATGTTTCTGGGAACTGAAGAGAAGGGGAGTGCTCGATACAAGATGAAAAATTCCAGAAACTGGCAAATACAGGATTGAATGTTCGAATCTCTCTCTTCCACACTGACTTCGGCGCTCGGCTACAGCTTTTTTTTTTGCCCTTCTGGCATCTTTTGTATGGGGTATGCTTAGCGTTATGCACAGCCCTTGCCATCTTTCAGGCATTCCTCTTGTTATCGGATATATCAGCAGTAATGGGCGGGTAAAGGTCAAGAGAACCGTGTCGCTTTCATTATACTTTGCCGCTGGCAGTCTGTTCAGTGTTGCCGGTGTCGGTTTGATTATTGCCTCAATGGGGACAATGCTGGGTGATACTGAAGAGTGGGGAACCGTTCTGCTTGCAGTGCTCTTTATTCTTGTAGGGCTTTACCTTATGGATCTGATTCAGTTCCACTGGAAGGGTATCGTGATGTCTGATGAACAACGGGGCGGGTTATGGGGAGCATTTTTTCTTGGTCTTATTTTTGGTATTGGGCATGGACCATGCACCTTTGCTTTTCTTGCACCTGTGCTTGGGGCCGCGTTCAAAATCGCTTCTACAAATTGGCTTCAAGCCGTATTACTCATAGGTGCCTTTGGTGTCGGTCATGCGGTTGTCATAGCCATTGCTGGTAGCATGACCAGTCTGGTTCAGAAATACATTGACTGGGCAGGCAAATCGCAGGCAATGGTCTATCTCAAACGCTGTTCAGGTTTTGTGCTGCTGTTTGCCGGTTTCTACTTTTTATATACGGTTCTTTTTTGAGGTAAAAAGAGCCGCTTTATCTGCATCATCGATTGTCAATTGATTACAATAGATCCTTTGTAAAGTGAACGAAGAATGGTAAATTTACACCAGGTTGGCGGGTCACTCTAACTAAATAAGCGTGAGTGAGTAGCTCCTCCTGCTGAATCGAAAGCCGGGTTTTATTAACCGACAATGTAACGAATATTGATTTCTTTTCCCTCCTCTGCTACCGGTTTAATACGAGTTTGTAAAACTGTTAACTCTGCCTTGTTAACGTTGTTGTGACTGGCATCTCGGGCGCATTATTTTTTTGGTGCACACTGGTTATAGATTGAAGAATTCGAGTGGTTCAGAGTATCCACGTTTTTTAGAGAGTCGCAGCTTTTATTGGTCTTCATTATAAACTCATCAATTATGAGGGAATTTCTAAAAAACGGATCCGGCTTGGAGAGCACCAATGAGTGGCAAAAAAATTGCTGGATTAATATTGAATGTCCCGATGAAAAGGATAAAAATTATGTGATAAATGACTTAAAGGTTCCACCTTCATTTTATTACGATATTGAAGATATTGACGAACGTCCTCGTATCGAAATCGAAGACGGATGGTATTTTATTTTGTTGAGAATTCCTTATAAAACAAATGATATTGATCTTCCATACACAACAATTCCACTTGGTGTAATTTTTAATGATGAAATAATTTTATCTATATGCTCATTTAAAACAGATCTTATACAGGACTTTATTGAGCATACGAAACGAAAAAATATTATCATTGAAAATAATTTCGACCTTCTTCTTAAATTACTCCTTTCATCAAGTATCTGGTTTTTAAAATATCTAAAACAAATAAACCAGAAAATTAAAACCGCTGAAAGCAAGCTTGATAAGTCAATTAAAAATGAGGATTTACAGACATTATTGCAGATTGAGAAGTGTCTTGTCTATTTTTTAACATCACTTAAAGGTAATGATATTTTGTTGCACAGAATAAAGAATATCAAATCGAAAAAGGATGAATTCGACCTTGATGTCATTGAGGATGTTGAAGTTGAGTTAAAGCAGGCTCAGGAGATAACAAATATATATAGTGATATTCTCAGTGGGATGATGGACGCTTATGCCTCGGTCATATCCAATAATCTGAACGTTGTTATGAAACGCCTGACTTCAATCTCTATCATCTTGATGATTCCAACGCTCATTGCCAGTTTATATGGTATGAATGTCCCTAATACATTTCAAAATTCTCCTTTTGGTTTCTGGATTATTCTTCTTTTTTCTTTTCTGCTTTCAACATCAGGAGTATTGTTTTTTAAGAGTAGAAACTGGCTTTAATTCACGATCAATGTCTTCAGAATCAGTGGAAGATGATCTGAATAGCCTCCCTTATACTTTCTTTTCTCGTATGTTGCATAAGGTTTTTTCCCGTTCTCGTCAAGCATTGGTGCAAACCAGAAGCAGCGGAACGACTCTTTCGATGCATGGAGTCCCAAGCGATCAAGCATTCCGCCTGTCAGAAGAATATGGTCGATCTGTTGCCAGTGGTTGTTGAAGAAGTAACTACCAATATCTTCATAACCACTCCAGCAGTTGTAAAGGAGCTTTCGGCTCTCTGCTTTGACACTCTCAGCATCGAAGGTGGAGCCAAGCACCTGTTTCAGTGAGCTGTTTGAAGCTTCGTCATTAAAATCACCCATGGCAACAATATCAGCTTTCGGATTGCCGACAAGAAGACTGTCGAGAATATGTCGGACAACTGTTGCTGCTGCAATTCGTTTTGGTTCAGTCCAGCCTGTATCAAAAGAGCGTGATGGCCAGTGATTCAGGATAACATGAAACGGATGTCCGGCTGCTGAAAAACTGGCCACAATAATTTTTCTTGTACGTCTGCTGGCAAGCGGAACAGTATATGCTTTCGATGCTCCAGCTCGGAGGGTTTTCGGATTATACGCAAGGGCGATATCAATGCCTCTCGGGTCTGAAGATTCATAATAAATAGCTTTATAGTTGATTCCCTGAATTCCAGAGAGTGTCTCCTCAAAGAGGCGCTGGTTTTCTACCTCTGCACAAGCCAGAACGTCGGGATATTTCTGATAGTCGGGATGTGCCTCAACTGCTGTGATAACATGTCGGATGCGCATCTGTTTGAGGAGAAGTTTTTTTTCGGTCCATTGCAGCTTTCCTGTCGGAGTGAAATCATCATCGTCTGTTTGGCCATCGTTGCTGGTGTCAAAGAGATTTTCAATGTTCCACCACATAAAAAGCACTGTTTTTTCCGCTTTTTGGCACCCTGTCGCAGAAGGTAAAATCCATGAAGCTGCGATAAAGAGGAAAAAAAAGCAACAGAGTAATTTTCGCATAACCTCTTTCTCTGTAAATTTTTTCTTTACCATAATGATTATGTAACTTAACCTGCATTTTTGATCTTTCAATATTTTTTCAACCGATCCGGAAAGCATTATGACCCAGCAGAGTGATGTCAAAGATCAGGCAAAAGATATCCTCGAGGAGACCCTTGACAGGGAGGCGGTTATTGTGCTTGCAAGGATTTCAGAAGAGATGCAACTGCTTTTTCTCGCTCATCCCGAACCTGAAGCTGATAAGGTTAAAGAGATTGTGACCGGTTTTTTTCTTGAGAACAGAAAATCAGAACAGTTTATTGACGACTGGATCAAAACCTCTGAAGAGTATAGCCGTACAAGAGGGTTGAGTCACCTTGATCAGCCGAAAGCGATGCTTTCCGACCTTGGTGTCTTCAGGTTTATGAATTTTTTGAAAGACAAGGGGTTGACTGACGAGCAGATCACTATTGTTCTTACGGGAGCAGTTCAGCAGGCAGCTTCTGATCAGCAGTGTGAATGATAAAAATGGTCAATTGTATGAGTGTAACGGTTATCGTCATTAAGAGCTCATCTAAATAAAAAAAAATTTATATCATGAAAAAGGGCACCCAGCTTTATGAAGGCAAGGCTAAGAAGGTTTTTTTGACGGACGATAATGACTTGGTGATACAAGAGTTCAAAGACGATGCCACAGCCTTCAATAACAAGAAAAAAGGGACGATTGCTGATAAGGGTGTTGTCAACAATGCGATCTCCTGTAAACTTTTTACCATGCTTGAGGAGCATGGAATTCGTACTCATCTGGTTGAGAAGCTCTCTGATCGAGAAATGCTTTGCCGTCATCTTGATATTATCAAGGTAGAGGTTGTAGCGCGTAACATTGCTGCAGGATCGCTGGTGAAGCGGTACGGGTTTGCAGAGGGCACTGTTCTTGAGAATCCGATTATTGAGTTGTATCTGAAGGATGACGATCTTGATGATCCGCTGATGAACGAGTCTCACGCTGTGGCGCTTGGTGTGGCAACGTTTGAAGAGCTTTTTGTCCTTAAAAACTGTGCTGCGGAGATTAATGTGGTACTCAAGCAATTTTTTGCAGAGAGAAAACTTAAGCTTGTTGACTTCAAGCTTGAGTTTGGCCGTCACAAAGGAGAAATTCTTCTTGGGGATGAGATAAGTCCGGATACTTGCAGATTCTGGGATCTTGAAACAAACGAAAAATTGGATAAAGATCGGTTTCGGTTTGATCTTGGCGGTGTTGAAAATGCTTATAGCGAGGTACAGAAAAGAGTGCTTGGGCTTGACTGAAACTTTCCGGTAATCAATAGTAACGGGTTTGTACATGCTTGAATCTGCGATTGCATGGCTGCAACATGCTGACCCGAGTGCGGTCTATCTCTTTCTGTTTCTGATTGCATTCTTTGAAAATGTTATTCCGCCTATACCCGGTGATGTGCCAATTGCCTTTATCGGGTATCTCATTTACCAGCATAACGGGATAACTTTTGTCAGTGCTCTGTTATGGACTACATTAGGATCAACCGGGGGGTTCATGCTTGTTTATCTCTTGAGTATATCCCTTGGTCTAAAGTTATATGCCGAAGGAGATAACCCGGTGCATCACCGGTTCTCAAAAAGTGTTCACCGTTTTTTTCCGCCCTCAGACATGAAGTTGCTCCGCCAAAAATTTGCTGCTCATGGTTATCTTGCTGTCCTGGCTAATCGTTTTTTGTTTGGTTCACGGGCCGTTATTTCGGTTATGGCTGGATTGATGCACTTAAAGGCTTTTGAAGTTTTTCTTGCAGCATTGACCAGTGCTTTTGTGTGGAATGCACTCTTGCTGTCTGGTGGCTTTTTTCTGGGTAGCCAGTGGCAGGATATTGGTAAATATGCTGTTTTATACAGTATTCCTGTTTCAATTGTTTTTATTCTGATGGTTTTTTTTTCTGTATGGAGTTTTGTAAGGCAACGAAAGAAAGTGAACGACTGACTGGTTTTTATTAATTCATAAAAATTTCTTGACTATACCTATCTATCATGGCAAAAGAGTTAAAACTTTATCCTGTCGCCAGAAAGGGCGTACTTCTTGAACTTGCAGGAATTGATGATCTCCAGCAGATGGCCCGTCAGGTTCGTCGGGATATTATCAGAATGCTTGCTATGGCCAATTCAGGACATACTGGTGGTTCACTCGGCATGGCCGATGTTTTTACCGCTCTCTACTTCAGAGTGCTGAAGCATGATCCGCACCAGTTCTGGAATAATAACGACAAGGATCTTGTCTTTCTCTCTAATGGTCATATCGCTCCAGTATGGTACAGTGTGCTTGCACGGTCAGGCTATTTCCCAATCAGCGAACTGAATTCACTTCGTCAGGTCAACTCATTTCTCCAGGGACATCCTACTTCTGAATCGAAACTTCCAGGGATCCGTATTGCTTCTGGCTCATTAGGTCAGGGTCTTTCGGTTGCTGTTGGTGCCGCTCTTGGACTTCGGCTTGATGGCAAGGATGGAGATGTTTTCTGCCTGATGGGTGATGGTGAATGTCAGGAAGGGCAGATTTGGGAAGCAGCGATGAGTGCGTCTCATTACAAGCTCAGCACGATTATTGGTATTGTTGATTGCAATAATCTCCAGATTGACGGGGAGGTATCCGATATCATGGATGTAGAACCATTTGCAGACAAATGGCGCTCCTTTGGCTGGAATGTTTATCATTGTGATGGAAACGATATGAAGAGTGTTATTGCGACCCTTGAAGGTATCAAGGCATCTCCTGATCGAAACAAGCCATCTGTGGTTCTTGCCACAACAATTATGGGGAAAGGTGTTCCCTTTTTTGAGGGTTCCATGCCAGATAAGAGTAACTGGCACGGCAAACCGCCATCGAAGGATGATGCAGTAAAGGCGCTGGCCATTCTTGGCGATACTGTGTTCGGTGATTTTTAGGCTGAAGATCGCTTCGTGCAGATTCTAGCCGGCATATACAGAGGACGCAAAATAAGGAGTTCGTCGTCACACGCTATCCGTCCTTGCAGCAGCAGGGTTAAAAAGTCTATTTTTGATACTCTTACATCGAGAATTGATTTTGAAGGAGCTTCCGTTCTTGATCTCTTTGCAGGGTTCGGCTCTCTCGGTTTTGAAGCGCTTAGTCGAGGCGCGGCCTCTGTCTCTTTTGTCGATCAGCATGTTGATGCACTGAAAGCCCTGAAGGCAACAGCCGTTCAGTTAGGGGTGCAGGAGTGTGTCAAAATTATCAATGCTGATGTTTCAACGTTTCTCGGGCGCGAAACAGGACAGTTTGATCTTCTCTTTTGTGATCCGCCATACTCCTGGCCTGATTATAATCGCTTGCTGGAAAAGATTTTTGGGGGAGCACTCCTTGCCGAAGAGGGCTTGTTACTTATTGAACACAGTACGCAATTCGATTTCAGTTTATCCCCGTATTACTCTTTTCATAAAGATTACGGGATGACAAGAGTTACTTTTTTTATGCAATGACCATTTCAGGACAATGAAACAAAAAGCTATTTATCCAGGAACGTTTGACCCTTTCACCAATGGCCATCTTGATGTTCTTGAACGTGCCCTGAATATCTTTGAACAGGTTGTTGTCGTCATTGCAGAGAACTGTCAGAAACACGCACTGTTCACCGTTGAGGAGCGCCTGATCATGACCAAACAGGTAATGGGTAACTATCCCGGAGTCAGTGTTGAGGTACTTCATAAAGGATTACTTGCTGATTATGCCCGTCAGGTTGGTGCGCGAGCTATTGTCAGAGGTGTACGACAGGTCAAGGATTTCGAATATGAATTTCAGATGTCGCTTCTCAATCGACAACTCTACCCAGAGGTGACAACGGTTTTTCTTATGCCTAATGTTAAATATACGTATGTGGCATCATCGATTATCAAAGAGGTTGCCATGCTTGGAGGAGATGTCAGCAAGTTTGTGCATCCTTGTGTTTTGGATATGATGCATAAAAAACGTGAAGAATATAACCAGAAATAAAACTAACAAACCATATTAAATATGCCGATAACAATACTCCCGGATGAAAAACATCTGACCCGCAGGGTACTTAGTATGCAGGAATCGCAGACTATGCGAATTTCTAACCTTGCAGCTAAAATGAAAGCTGAAGGCTTGGATATTGTCAGCCTTTCAGCAGGGGAGCCCGATTTTCCAACTCCCGCGCACGTCAATCAGGCAGGAATCGATGCAATTAATGCGGGATTTACCCGTTATACGGCAAATTCAGGCATTGCTGATCTGAAAAAAGCTATTATTGAAAAATTCAGACGTGATAATGGTCTGGAGTTTATTGAAAACCAGATCATCGTCAGCAACGGAGGTAAACAGGCCTTGGCAAACACCTTTCTGGCGCTCTGTGAAGAGGGTGATGAGGTTATTGTTCCAGCTCCTTTCTGGGTAAGTTTCCCTGAGATGGTTCGTCTTGCGGGTGCGACACCTGTAATTGTTCATACTACTCTGGAAAACGAATACAAGATGACACCCACTCAGCTTGAGGTGGCCATCACCCCAAAAACGAAGGCTCTTGTCCTGAATTCCCCTTCAAATCCAACAGGTTCGGTTTATAGTGAAGCAGAGGTAAGAGCTCTGATGAAGGTTATCGAAGGTCGGGAAATTTTTGTCATTTCTGACGAAATGTATGATATGATCGTCTATGGCGATGTGCGTCCCTTCTCGCCAGCAAAGATTCCGGCAATGAAGGAGTGGGTTATTGTCAGCAATGGTGTCTCCAAAACGTATGCGATGACTGGGTGGCGAATTGGTTATCTTGCAGGACCAAAATGGCTTATCGATGCATGCGACAAGATACAGTCACAAACCACGTCAAACCCGAATGCCATCGCCCAAAAAGCTGCCGTTGCTGCTTTGACAGGGGATCAGGGAGTTGTTGAAGAGCGTCGCGCTGAATTTGAGAAGCGTCGGGATTACATGTACCAGGCTCTTAACAGCATACCCGGTTTTAAAACCGCTTTGCCGCAGGGTGCGTTCTATATTTTTCCTGATATCAGTGGTGTTCTTGGGCAGACGTTCAATGGCGTTGTCATGAAGGATTCGGCAGATGTGGCCGAATATCTGCTGAAGGTGCATCATGTCGCAACAGTGCCAGGTGATGCTTTTGGGGCGCCGGAAAACCTTCGTCTCTCTTATGCTGCATCGATAGTTGCGCTTGAGGAGGCGGTGAACCGTATCAGGAGAGCGTTCAAGTAGGTGGTGCCGATGCTCAAAGTTCGTCGCAGCAGACTGTATACGTTGTGGTTCGGCTGGTATTCCCGTCGGCAGTTCAGGAGGTTTTTTAACTCAGTCAGCGTCGTTATGCAATCCGGAGTACGAGAGATGGATCTCCGAACTCCGGTGATTTTTTATGCTAACCATGCCTACTGGTGGGATGGTTTCTGGTCACAACTCTGTACTGAAGAGTTTTTTCGTCAGAGACTCCATATCATCATTGAGTTTCAACAGTTGCGAAAGCACCGTTTTTTCACAAGAATAGGTGCATTTTCGCTTGATCAGTCCCGTCCGAGAAGTTTACCTGCCACACTCAACTATGCGGCCGAACTGCTCGCCGACCATAATGAACGACAGAACGCCCTCTGGATTTTTCCTCAAGGAAAGATAGAGCATGTCGATAAGCGACCGCTTGTATTTTATAAAGGAACCGCATCAATTGTCTCACGTCTGCTTGAAAAAGTTCCACACGTTTATCTTGTTTCAGTTGTCAGCAGGATTGAATATCTTGAGGAACAAAAGCCGGAACTTTTTTTGTCTTTCAGGGAGCCGCTTCTCGTTTCCAAAGGGAACTTTCACGGTACCAATAATCTCACAGCATATATGCGGGGGATGACCGAAAATCATCTTGATGAACTTGGAGAGAAGATTCAAAACCGAAGGCTGGGAGATGTCATGACGATTGTCAGGGGTCGTGCATCTGTTAACAGAAAAAGTGAGGCATTTGGCCGCTTTGTTCGTATGAGCAGAGAAGAGGATATTGCCTGATATGGCTTTTGCTTATGAGTTATTATGATATCAGATAAAGAGCAGTACATACACAAAATCAACAACGTCCCCCTATTTTCATGAGTAATGTTATATGTAGTTGTCTTTTGGGTAATAATGCAAAGGTGAGGTTGCGGCTTTCACAGTTGCTGCACAATGAGATGGAATCGATTTATGGGGCATCTCCAGAAGGAGTAATTGATAATATTTGCGAGGTTGAGCAGCAGGGTTGCCGTCGTGATTTTTTTCTTAATAATACAGGCATCCCTTTTACTGTAGGGATGCAGGTTATTATTGAATCGGATGGTGGCTATGATTTTGGCGTTGTCTATTCGACCGGCCAGATTGCCAGAAAAAAGTTCCAGCTCAAGGGATTGGACAAAAGTGGTCATGAGTGTACGGCTGTTTTGCGAATTGCTGACGAAAATGATAACCGGGAAATTATTGAACTAAAAAAACGGCAGTCGGATATCCGTAGCATTTGTCAGAACAAGATTAAAAAACATGAACTCGACCTAAAACTAGTTGATGTCGAGTTGCGTATGGACCAGCAAAAGCTCTCGGTATACTATACCTCTTCACACCGAGTGGATTTCAGAGCGCTGGTTCGTGATCTTGCTGGTGAGTTTAAGGCCAGAATCCAGATGGTACAAATTACGACCCGCGAGGAGGCCAGACGAGCAAACTCTTTTGGTCCATGCGGCTGCCTCTTGTGTTGTTCAAGCTGGCTGCAGAAAATTCATGCTAACCCCTTTGCGGATAAATCCCCTTACGCTGAATCGGCAGGCAATGATAGTCATGCTTTTAATATTACCGGGATATGTAACCGTCCAAAATGCTGTCTTAGTTATTCAAAAAATGAGAAGGGGTGTCGCAACCACTTTTCAGCTCAACCAGCGATGCCTTTGGTTGGCAGCAAGATATCGACTCCGGAGGGTACAGCCGTGGTTGAGAGCATTGATGCCCAGAAAAAACTTGTCTGGTTGCTTTACCAGAAGAACGATCAGACTCGGAAGTTCCCGCTCGACAAGTTCAATGCCCTGTTTGTCACAAAATAATGGTTGTCATCTATGCCTCAGTTTACAAGAACGCTTGTCACTTCAGCCCTTCCTTATGCCAATGGCCCGGTTCATCTTGGCCATCTTGCCGGAGTTTATCTTCCTGCCGATATTTACGTCCGGTATAAAAGGCTCAAAGGTGAGAACATCATCCATATTGGTGGATCGGACGAACACGGAGTACCAATTACTATCACAGCGGAGAAAGAGGGGATTTCGCCTCGAGATGTTGTTGATCGCTATCACCAGATGAATCTTGATGCCTTTTCAAAGTGCGGTATCTCTTTTGATTACTATGGCAGAACAACCTCAGCGGTTCATCATAACACAGCACAGGAGTTCTTTCTTGAGATAGAGGGGAAGGGCATTTTTCGACAAAAAAATGAAAAGCTTTTCTTTGACCGTAAAGCAAACCGTTTTCTTTCTGATCGATATGTGACCGGAACTTGTCCGATCTGTAACAGTCCTGAAGCAAATGGTGATCAATGCGAACAGTGCGGTACCCATTTAAGTCCACTTGAACTGATCAACCCGAAGAGCAAACTCTCGGATGCAACGCCTGAATTGCGTGATACCATGCACTGGTATTTTCCACTTGGACGCTTTCAGGAGCAACTTGAGGCCTATGTCCATACCCATGAGGAAGACTGGCGCTCAAATGTGGTAAACTATACCAATACCTGGCTTAAACAGGGACTTAATGATCGGGCGATTACCCGTGACCTGTCATGGGGGATAACGGTGCCCCTTGAGAGCGTAGAGGCCTTTGGAAAGGTGCTCTATGTCTGGTTTGATGCAGTGCTGGGTTATATCTCATTTACCAGGGAGTGGGCGGCACAGCGGGGAGAGCGCGATCTATGGAAATCATACTGGCAGGATCCTCAGTGTCGCCTTGTTCACTTTATTGGCAAGGATAATGTTGTTTTTCATACACTGATGTTTCCTGCCATCCTGATGGCATGGAACCAGGGGCGTACAAGTGAACTCTATAATCTTGCCGATAATGTCCCGGCATCGGAATTCATGAATTTTGAGGGGAGGAAGTTCTCAAAATCAAGAAACTATGCTGTCTATCTTGGCGAGTTCTTAGAAAAATTTCCAGCGGATACGCTACGCTACAGCATTGCCATGAACTATCCTGAAAACAAGGATACTGATTTCAGTTGGCAGGATTTTCAGAACAGAACCAATGGAGAGCTGGCTGATACACTCGGCAATTTTATCAAACGTTCGGTTGATTTTACCAATGCGCGGTTTGATGGAGTGGTGCCCTGTAACTCTACAACTGAAGAGTGGAATGCTCTTGGGATTGAATGGCAGGATACCCTTGAACAGCTTGATCGCGCTTATGAAGAGTTTCATTTCCGCGAAGCAACCTCTCTTGGTATGGATATAGCCAGGGCGGCTAATCGCTTCCTGACGGTGTCGGAACCATGGAAAATGATCAAAGTTGATCATGATGCAGCGGCAAGAACGATGGCAATCTCTCTTAATTTGTGCCATGCTCTTTCCATTGCACTTTTTCCGGTTATTCCTGAAACTTGCAACCGGATTTATGCCATGCTCGGGTTTGATGGGCATATTGAGGATCGAATTGTACATGGAAAATCACTCTTTACAGAAATTCTCCAACCAGCCTTGAAAGAGGGACACAAGATCAGGAAGAACGCTGAGATTCTTTTTACAAAAATTGAGGAGGGTGATATTGCGCCGGAACTTGCAAAAATTGCAGCTCTGCTGGCTGAAGCAGAAAAAAGGGAGGCGGGAGTAGTGCAGAGCCGTATGGAGTTCAAGCCAGCGATCAGTTTCGACGACTTTCTGAAGGTTGACCTGAGGGTAGCAAAAGTTCTTTCTGCTGAGCCTGTCAAGAAAGCCGCTAAACTATTAAAACTGCAACTGCAGGTTGGTTCTGTAACAAAACAGGTACTTGCCGGTATTGCAAAGCATTACACTCCCGAAGAGATGATCGGCAAAAATGTGGTGATTGTTGCAAATCTTGCAGAACGGAGCATTCGCGATGAAGTTTCAGAGGGGATGATTCTCGCCGTAGAGGGAGATGATGGCAAGCTTTTTGTCATAGAACCTTCTGGAGATAAAATAAATGGTAAATTGATACAATAATTGTTTGGAAAAGAGATTTTATTGCGTACATTGTAGCACAAACATCGTGGGGTGGAGCAATTGGTAGCTCGTCGGGCTCATAACCCGAAGGTTGCAGGTTCAAGTCCTGTCCCCACCACCAGTAAAAGCCGCCTCAGCAAGAGGCGGCTTTTTTGTTGTGTCTGTCTGATATTCTTTCGTCCGGTTTAATCTCCATCGGTCCATAAATCAGGAGCAATGTTTCCCTGTCGCTCAGAGCGAGATAGTTACTTTTTTGCTGAAAAAAATGCGTTCACCTTTGCAATCAACTGCTTTTCTGTCATACGTTCACAAGTTTCTACGGCACGCACTTTTTTGTGCATATCCTTGTTCTTCTCAATTTCTTTAGCAAGTTCAATTTTTGCCTCTCCAGGACCAAAAAGCGCGATGTCGGTTGAATCGGCAAGTAATTCAACGACCTTCTGATAATAAGTATGGTACTGGTGTTTTCTGCGTTCATCGGCGGTGTGTTCATTTGCTACCGCCTGCGCTACTACAGTTCCATCAGCTTTCCAGCCACCGGAGGGTTTCAGATGGCTCTCAGCATCGGATTCTACATGCTGGACACGCGTATGATCACCGTCAATGGTAACAAGCACTGCTGTTTTGTGGTCAATCCACAGAGCTGTATTTTTTTTCATGGCTTTCATTGTTTTGATTAATAATTGAGAACCGATTTAAATGTAATCATTACTTTGTTTATTAAAGCATGACGCGCCTCATTCAAGGAACTCTTCAACCAGTAGTTTCTACTTATTTTTATATTTTTAGCATATCATGAGCTGTACTACCCAATTTTGGAGAAGAGAGAATGATCACAAGAACGTCGTTGTTTATGAAACAGAGTCGATTGAGCTTCATTGTATTGTTTTTTTTTCTTTTTGTTGCTTTCTCGTTTGGAGTTAACGATGCGATCTTTGCTTCGGAAGCTTTTGATATCGTAGCGCGTGCAGCCACTTCTGCAGTCAAACTCCCGGACCATCTTCCTCCACTCTGGCTCATGATGCCTTTTGTAGTACTTCTCGGAATGATTGCCACTGGCCCTCTGTTGTACCACCGATTCTGGGAAAGACACTATCCAAAGATCTCCGTTGGGCTTGGGGTTGTTGTTGCAGGTTATTACGGTTTACTTATGGAGCATGGACTGCATGTTCTGGAACATACCCTTGAAGAGTATCTCTCATTTATCGCCTTGATCTCATCCCTGTTTGTAGTTTCAGGGGGCATTTTGATAAAGATCAACCATAGAGGAACACCTTTGGTGAATTCGCTTTTGCTTCTTTTTGGAGCAGTGATTTCCAATCTGATCGGAACAACCGGAGCTTCAATGCTGCTCATACGACCCTATATGCGTATCAATGAGGGTCGTATGAAGCCGTTTCATATTGTTTTCTTTATCTTTATTGTCAGTAATATCGGCGGCGCACTTACTCCGATTGGTGATCCACCGCTTTTTCTCGGCTTTTTAAAAGGGGTTCCGTTTTTCTGGGTTGTCCCGAATGTCTGGTTGCTGTGGATTATTGCCCTCACGGCTCTTCTTGTGATCTTCATCATCCTTGATGCAAGGGTAGGTAATGGAGTGAAAAATGGCATTGAAGCTAAAGGCGGGGTGCGCATTACCGGATTAAAGAACTTTTATTTTCTCGCTCTTGTTATCCTGGCAGTTTTTCTTGATCCCGCCGTTATTACTGAATTTCCGAGTCTTCAGAAACTCTTTCATCTCCCTTTTGGCATCCGTGAACTGATTATGTTTGGTGTTGCTTTTACCGCATATAAAACTGCTGATCGTTCGGTGCTCAAGGCAAATGAATTCAACTTTGAACCGATCAAAGAGGTTGCGTTTCTTTTTATCGGCATTTTTGCAACAATGATTCCGGCTCTTGAGCTCATCGGATATTATGCTGAAACTCATGCAGGAGAGCTCTCTGTTTCAAGGTTTTATTGGATAACAGGGGCTCTTTCGGGGGTGTTGGATAATGCACCAACTTACCTCAATTTTTTAGCCGCTGCGGCCGGAAAGTTCGGCGTTAGTCTTGGTTCTCCTGAAGAGATCAGGGGTTTTGCTGCCGGGTTGCGCTCTCCTGTTCAGGGTGATGCCTCCTCAACTCTTTATCTCGCCGCAATATCTGTTGCGGCTGTATTTTTTGGAGCGCTGACCTATATAGGTAATGCCCCGAACTTTATGGTTAAAAACATCGCGGCGCAGACAGATGTTGAAGTGCCTGATTTTATGGAGTACCTCTATAAGTACTCGCTGCCAATTCTGCTGCCACTATTCTTTCTCTTATGGCTTCTGTTTTTTAATTATTGAGCCATTCATCTATCATACGCAATACTATGAAAAGCTTCCTTGCTGCAGTCAAAAACGGAGAACTTGGGTTTGTTATCAAAAACTCTGTTTTTCTCCCGTTTCACTGTGAAATCATAACCATCTGGATAGGGAAGGAGATGTCTCTGCTCTCAACCCCGGATCTGATTGCTGATCTTTGTGATCCCGATGTGTTGGCGATGAGGGAAGGGGACTCATACACAAATCTTGTATTCAGGAAATGGAGTGATCTTCATAAAGAGCTGGGCCATCATAAAGGTCATATTATTCTGCGTGCCACAGAAAAAGGTGCGAATATTTTCAATAAAGAGAATCTTCATTATATCAGGATGCGTTTTGTGGACCACAACAATGAGATCTCTTTTGAAATTATCGATGATCCTTTTGATCTGTGATCGTGTTGCAATGTTGTTCATGATGTTTTATCTGCCAGACCTTATTTTATGACTATGGGTAGCGTTGTTTTTCGGTATTTTTTTCAGGGAGTGAAAGCACTTTTTTTACCTCTTTCATTTGTACTGCTGCTTATTGTATCATGGCGTACACCGGCAGCTTTTGCTGAAGAGTTGCTATGCGGCATCGACCAGCTTGATGCCTCTGAATGTCAGGAGCTGTCAGGCTTGAGAGTTGGTCTTATTACCAACGCAAAGAGTCTCAGCAAAACAGGGGAGTCAAGCTACGCTCTCCTGCTTCGACATGGCGTCAAGCTGAAGTTTCTTATGGCTCCAGAGCACGGCTTTCTGGCTGATATCGAAGCGGGCAAAAAAGTGGGGGGTACTGTTGTTTCAGATACCATTCCGGTCTTCTCTCTCTATGGAGCTTCAAAAAAACCCGATATCCGGCAATTACGACAGGTTGATCTGCTTCTTTTCGACCTTCAGGACATCGGCACCCGCTGTTATACCTATATTTCGACGATGAAAAATGCCATGGAGGCTTGTGAGCTGGCTGGCATAGCGTTCATGGTGCTTGATCGTCCAAACCCGATCGCCCCACTCTCGCAAAGTGGGTTCATGGTAACGCCTGGATATGAGTCGTTTGTCGGAGCTGTCAATATTCCATTTGTTCACTCCATGACGGTCGGTGAGATTGCTCTGTTATTGCAGAAACAGTGCTACAAGAAACTTGATCTCAAAGTGATACAGATGAACGGGTATCGACACAAGCGATTTGCCGATGAGTACCAAGGGTTTACCTTCAAAAACCCTTCACCGAACATTAGCAATGTTGAAACGGCAATTATCTATCCTGCTACGGTTTTTCTTGAAGCGACCAACGTGAGCGAAGGGCGTGGAACTGATGCGCCATTTTTGCAGTTTGGTGCTCCATTCATCAAAAGTGACAAGCTTCTTGATTCTCTCAGAAAATACAATCTTCCCGGTGTTTCGTTTGACCCGGTGTCGTTTACGCCCTGCTCAAGCAAGTTCAGTGGAGAGTACTGCTATGGATTGAAGATCACTTTAACAAACAGAAGGGCATTCGATCCATTGAGAGTGGCAACGGCGCTCTTGCTTGAGCTTCAGCATCTCTACCCCGAAAAGACAGGGTTGAACAAAAGAGGAGATTTTTTTGACAAACTTGCTGGCACACCTTTTTTCAGGCAGATGATTACACAACAAAGCCCGATTGATGTTATCATGGAGGAGGGCCATCGTCAGGTAGATCTGTTCAATGGTACGGCTTCAGCAAATTATTTCATATACCCATAAAAACCATTATCGAGGGATTTTTGTCCTGCCAGCTAATCCGTTTTTTGAGAGCAATATTTGCCAGATTTGGATCGATCGAGCCCGAAAGGCACCAGAAAAGCTCAAAAGATAATAGCACCACATACGGTAAAACCTCTCAGAGTACCGGAGTTGCAGGGTTGGCCACCCTTCTGTAAAGTTTTCATACCACGCTTTGAGTGTCAGTGAGTAGTCGTAGGTAAAGACATGCCAGTCTTCGAGTATGAAAAGTCCTTCGTAGTTTTTAGTAATCTGGCTGGCAGATGGGAGCATCGAATTTGGGAAAATATATTTGCAACTCCATGGATCGCCATTGATACAGGCAAGGTTGCTACCTACGGTATGCAGCAACGTCATTCCATCAGGGTTCAAGCATCTATTAATGATTTCGAAATAGTCACGATAGTTTTTATACCCGACATGCTCGAACATGCCTATCGAATAAATTCTGTCGAAAAAGCCTTGCAAATTACGATAGTCCAACACTTCGATGGTGACAGGTAGGCCTGCACATTGTTCTCTTGCAATTTTGGCCTGTTCGGATGAAACTGTTATGGCAGTTACGGAAACGTTATAATGTTCAGCAGCAAATCGGGCTGCACCGCCCCATCCACAACCGATATCGAGCACCCTCATTCCGGGTTGGAGCTGTAGTTTGTCAAAAACCATTCGGAGTTTTTTCTCTTGGGCTTCATCAAGATTGTTGGCCTCATCCCAGTACCCACAACTATAAATCATGCGCTTGTCGAGCATGATTTTAAAAAGATCGTTGCCGATATTGTAATGTTTTTCACCAATGGTAAAAGCCCTCGACGGGCGCTGCAGGTTGTATGTTTTACCAACTAAATTTCCAATAAGATTTGCTGGTGAAACTATTTTTTCATCAACTTTGGAACTGAGTAGTCGGAAAAAGAACTCATCAAGATCATTACAATCCCACCACCCGTCCATATACGCCTCCCCAAGACCAAGGTTTCCCTCTGTAATGGCGCGCCTGAAAAAAAGCGGCTGGTGAATCTGAATGTCCCACTGGCGATTGCCTCCAATTCGAATATCAGCCGATTCAAATAGCCGGTCGAATTTTTTTCCCAAAATTTGTCAAACATTGTCCGGTATTCAGATTTTTTTCGGACGTCCCCTTTTTTTGGAGCCAGTTTCTTTTCCCTCCAAATGCTCGGAAAGTGAAGATCCCTCGTTTATTTCATCAGGTTTGACAAGATTTTCGTCGAGATGTTCGTCGTGAAGATCCGGCTCAACAATCAGGTCAAGCTCATCACCAAGCAGTTCATCAATAATTTCATCAGCAGGCGACGGCGATTTCCCACGATTATTCCGTTTGCTTTTCATTGCCGGTTCAATAAGTGTCATGACCTCATTGATGGAGGAAAAAATATAAAGCTGTTTGTCCAGATTGGTCAGTTTCAGAAGATCCTTGATTTGCTTGCAGAGTGAGACAAAAATGGCAAGTCCATTGGATTGATTTGCAAGCTGGTGAGCGAGAAGCATAGAGCTAATACCACAGGAATCGATGGCCTTTACCTGCGAAAAATCAATGATCAGGTTTTTTGTGCTCTCTTTGTTTACCATCATATCAATCGAACTTCGGAATGAATCGCGGTGTCGAAAATCAAAGACCTCTTCCTCAATCTTCAGAACGGTTAACTCTTTGCGTGTTGATACTGAGTTTTTCATGGCAAAATCCAACAATAAAGCATATAAATCATTATTGATAGGGCAAATAGCTGATTCTTCTCCTTCGTAGATCGTCAGGCATATCGAGACAGCAACATACTCACCTTCTTATTCTGAAACATTATTAATAAGTAAGGTAAAAAAAAAGCTCATTGTTAATTTTTTTTACGAAACGAAAAATAATCTTTCTGAAAGAGGTGGGACAACAGCTTGGTTCTTGCACTTGGAAATAATAAAAATTCAGAGCATCAGTTCAACGATCCATTCTCTTTCGTAAACAGGCTGTTCAGGATAAGAGCATCGATAATTTTAGTGATTTCAGGTGAAAGTCCAGATGGATTAAGGTTGCTTATGACAAGCGCAAGTGTGTAGATTTTTCCTTCGAGAGGGAGAAATTTGTTGACCACAACCACTCGATCATCTCTCAAGCGACATTCCCCACCAAGAAAGTTCCCTTTTTCATAGCGCAGCGTGTAACCAAGCTCTTTTATTGTTTTCTCAAGCAGGGAGAGTTGCGTTGTTTTTTTCATACACCGTTCTCATCATTGCTGTTGTGGCAGTTATCCTCGCATCCTCGGATCAAGAGCATCGCGCAGGCCGTCACCGATAAGGTTGAAACAGACAACGGTTGTCAGAATGGCAATACCCGGGAAAGTAGATATCCACCAATAGTTTAACAGACTGTCTCGCCCTTCATTGATAATATTTCCCCAGCTTGGAGTAGGGGGCTGAACGCCAAGTCCGAGAAATGAGAGTCCTGCCTCAGTGAGGATAATACTGCCGATTCTCAGGGTAGCGGCTATAATAACCGGAGTCAGCGTATTTGGAGCAAGGTGACGGAAAATGATTCTCATGTTTGAAAGTCCGAGGGACTTTGCTGCAAGGATGAACTCTTGCTCCTTGAGAGAGAGTACCTGGCTTCTTACAATTCGGGCAACACCCATCCATCCTGTGAAAGAGAGAGTGATCACAATGAGGTAGATAGAGTTGCCGAAGGTGGCGATAATGATAAGGATGAGAAAGAGGGCTGGAAAGGCGATAAGCACATCCACGATTCGCATCATAATGGCATCTATCCATCCACCGAAATAGCCGGATGTGACGCCGATGACCGTACCGAGGGTGACAGAGATCAAGACAACAAGAAAGCCAATGGAGAGTGAAATTTTTGATCCGTAAATCACCCGGCTGAGAATATCCCGCCCATACTGGTCTGTTCCGAGAATAAAGGTACGAGTTACCGCGACGTTTTCTTTTACACCTCTGGCAAGCTCCTCAACGTGCATGGTTTTGGTGCGCAAGCCTTGGCGGTAGACAAGCGAATTACCTTCAACCCGGTATTCGTTAACAAACCGGATCGCATTAGGTTCGTTGCGTGTTTTCAGTATCTGGAAATCGCTGATAAGGCTGTTGGCCAGGCGAATGGTGGTTCCCTTGCCTTGCTGCATGGGAATAATCAGCGCTTTTGGTTGTTTGAGTACCAAAGCATCCAGTTGTGAAAGAGGAGGCTGATATGCCGTGACAAGAAAATCCTGCTGATCATAAGGGCTGAATGGTGCGATAAACGGTGCAAGAAATGCGGTAGAGTAAAGAATAAAGATGACGACCGAGGCGTACACAGCGATAGAATGTCGCATGAACGCTTTGAAACTTATTTTGCCAAGGCTTGTCTCCTTGTTTGAGGAAGAACTTGTCGTCTGGAGAGATTTTTGGGTAAGTATTGCAAAAGTGACTATTATCGCAACAAGATAGATGGCACCAACCCAGAATTCCACGATTTCAGCGGTAAATATATCCATGAACGCTTCCGGAGCGGAAAGGAAAAGCGTTGCTGCGGTAAAGAGCGAACGAAAACTGACCAGTACCAGTTCTGCTCTGGTGAACAGAATGAGAGAAAAAAAGAAAAACGTGGTGAGAAAAAAAAATCTTCTTCCATTTTTCCCGTCTCTGAGCGGTACGGCTGCAGGGTGGCTGATGAGTTGGGAAGATGCTCTTCCGGAATCTCTCTCTGTTTTCAAGCTCGTATAGCTATCGTTGTGTTGTCTCATGAAACATAAAAAAAGCTGCTTTTCCCGAAAGAAAAACAGCTTTAACAGAGGTTGAAAAGCACTCAGCTCGCTGTTGACGGGGCCGCTTCCACAGTGGCTTCGGCCTCTTTTTTCGAGGCAAGAACAGTAATGACCGGTGCGTCGGGATCATCCATGATCTCAAGCCCGACATAAGCTTCCATTGGTATCTCCTTGACATGGATCGAATGACCAATCTCAAGTGCTGTAACATCAACAACCAGATGATCAGGCATGTTTTCGGGTTTGCCCTTGATGGTGAGTGCATGAAGGATAATCAGCAGTTTACCACCTTTTTCGACACCGTTACTCTCACCTGTAACAGAGACTGGTACCTCAAGCTCAATAACCTCTTCAGCCGAGAAAAGCTGAAAATCAGTATGGATAATTCTGTCAGTCACCGGGTGAAACTGAACCTCCTTAATAAAGGAACGTTTAATTTTACCGTCGGGGAATTGAAGATCAATAATATGCGACTCAGCAGAATGTACCAGTTTTTTAAGTGCAAGCTCATTGACACTTATAGCAACAGTCTCTTCACCTTTGTGATAGACAACAGCGGGAACAATACCATTCTTGCGAATTCTTTCCGCTTCTCCTTTTTTGATAATACGAGGCTCTACCCCCAATACAATAGTTTCCATGCTCTTCCTTTATCTCTTTTTCGCTTGTGTTTAATGAAGGTTTGTGAGTTTCTCAGTAATATTTTTGCTATCGAACAGGCAACTGACAGAATCATCTTCATAGATGCGTTTTATTGCTTCACCGAAGAGGTTGCTGACTGTTACGGTTTCGATTTTTGAAGAATAGGCATGATTGGTTACAACCGAATCGGTCACGATAACCTTTTCAAGTACAGAGGCATCAATCCTCTCAATAGCAGGCCCTGAAAGGATCGGGTGAGTTGCTGCCGCATAAATTTTGAGCCCACCCGCTTCACGGATTGCCTTTGCTGCATTGACAATGGTTCCCGCAGTGTCGATCATATCATCAACGAGCAGGACATTTTTCCCTTTCACATCACCGATAATGTTCATCACTTCAGCGATGTTCGCCGCTGGACGACGTTTATCAACAATCACGAGATCAGTACCGAGCTCCTCTGCAAATTTTCTGGCAAGTTTGACACCCCCTACATCGGGCGAGGCAACAACCAGATTATCACGAAAATCCCGGTGACGAATATCATTAATCAAGACGACACTGGAGTAGAGGTGATCAAAAGGAATATCAAAAAATCCCTGAATCTGCGGAGCATGCAAATCCATGGTCAGAATGCGGTTAGCGCCAGCCTCGGTGAGCAAATTCGCCACAAGCTTTGCTGTGATTGCAACGCGTGGACGGTCTTTACGATCCTGTCGGGCATAGCCGTAATAGGGCATGACAGCGGTAATCCTTGCTGATGAAGACCTTCTTGCCGCATCAATCATGATCAGCATCTCCATCAGGTTATCACCAGGAGGGTTTGTCGATTGGACAATAAAAAGATCGGATCCTCGAATAGATTCAAAAAAATTTACCGAAATTTCCCCATCAGAAAAGTTTTCAACCTTTGCATTTCCAAGGGGAATGCCGAGGTATTCAGCAATTTTTTCAGCAAGAGCCGGATTACTGCGTCCTGCGAAAATTTTAATTGGTTTTGCCTTTGTGTCCTGCATTTTCTAATGAAAGGGGTTATATTGCCATTACATTCAACGCTCTTGACTGTTTGGATCGTTACCTCCTAAAGCGAGCACGACTAAACACTCATCGGGACTCAAATATAATGAAAAAGGGTGAAAAGTTAATTAATTTTTTCCTCTTTCTAACTTGGGGTTATTTGCCTGGTTAACTATGACTATTCTGGAGATCTTCAACTACCTTGGGCAATTCTTTGATTCAGTGGAACTAAAAGGAAATGGAGAGTGTCAGATTTCGGTGCCAGCCAAGATTGAAACCGCACAGAGGGGTGAGGTAACTTTTGTTGCTAATGAGAAATATCTAAAGTTTCTTGCCGCCACCGAGGCTTCGCTTATTATTGTTCATCATTCGGTTACTGTGGATGAGTTTATTCATAAAAGCTCTTTTCTTAAAGTTAACGACCCCTATTCTGCATTTGTTTTCCTGTTGCAGAAATTTGCCAAGCCCCGTACTATAGCGGCTAAAGGTATTGCTCCGACAGCCACAATCGGCCAGGGTGTCACGATTGGAGAAGGGATTTCAATTGGAGCGTATGCCGTTATCGGTGATCAATGTTCGATCGGGCACAACTGCGTGATTGGCTCTCATACTGTTCTTTTGCATGATGTTATCGTTGGTGATGATACGACGATTTTCCCTTCTGTTACCTGCTATGACGGTACCATTATAGGGAAAAGGGTTGTCATCCATTCAGGTAGCGTTATCGGGGCTGATGGCTTTGGTTTTGCTCCACAGAAAGATGGTTCTTACGTAAAAATCCCTCAGATGGGCATTGTAGAGATCGGCGACGATGTAGAGATTGGAGCAAATTCCACGATTGACCGTGCAACAATGGGAAGCACGCTCATCGGCAATGGTGTGAAGATTGATAATCTGGTGCAGATTGCCCATAACTGCAGCATTGGTGATCATACCGTTATTGCATCCCAGGCTGGTATTTCAGGAAGCGTTACCATTGGCCGTCAATGTGTGATTGCAGGACAGGCAGGGCTTGCTGGCCATCTGGAGCTTGCGGATCGGACGCAGGTTGCAGCGCAGGCGGGTGTTTCGAAATCTTTTATGCAACCCGGCCTGGCGCTTCGCGGCTACCCGGCCCAGCCCATGCGCGACCAGTTGAAGCATGAGGCGATGTTGCGTAACCTTGGCTCAATGAAGGAGAAGCTTGATCGCCTCGAAACAGAGATGAAAGCGGTCAAGATGTAGTCGTCAGCATTGAAAAAGAGAAGATAGACGCAGAAATTTTGGTCTGATTATTTTTGTTTAGCTAACATCCTGTCAGATCGAAATCTTCCCGATCAATCTCTTTCTGGTCACAAATTTTCTTAGTTCCTCCATCCCGAAAACAATAAATGGGGCAGAGAGAATCCATGGCCACACTTCAGCGCCAAGCTCTTTTGTGTTGAAAAAGTGATGGAAAACTGGCAGGTAGATAATTGAAAAAATAAAAAGGAGTTCGAGCATGATGCCTGCCACGATCCAGTGATTGAATTGAGCAAGATGGCCAATCGCACTCTGGCGGTTGCTCCGGCATGCCATCACGTTTCCGATTTGTGAAAAAATAACAGTGGCAAGAAAGGCTGCCGTTGCCTGAGGATAGAGTGGAGAACTGGCTGGCAATACCACTCCCCACGACCATCCACCGCTGAGAAGTACACTGAAAAATACGTAAAAGGAGATTGCGGACTCGATCGGTCCGAGGAACGCATAGCTTCTCATGAAAGTTCCCATGCTGACAAGTCGCTCATGCCCTCTTCTTGGGGGCCTGAGCATGGTGTCAGATTCCGGTGGTTCGTTGCCGAGCCCTATAGCTGGCAGCATATTGGTAAAAAGATCGATGCAGAGGATTTGTACAACGGTAATCGGCAGTGGTATCGGAAAGAGTACGTAAGCAACATAGGGAAGTATTTCAGGTATATTGCTTGTCAGGACGTAGACAATGAATTTCCTGATGTTTTCGTAAATACCCCGTCCCTCCTCGATAGCCTTGACGATAGTTGCAAAATTATCGTCAAGAAGAATGATGTCGGAGGCATCCTTGGCAACATCGGTTCCGCGCAAACCCATGGAGATACCAATGTCTGCACGTTTCAGTGCAGGGGCATCGTTGACGCCATCTCCCGTAACAGCAACTACTTCGCCCATCAGCTTCAGTGCATTGACAATGGTAAGCTTTTGCTCCGGAGCAATTCTGGCGAAAACAATCTCGTTGCTTTGCAGCTCCCCGATCAGGGCCTCCTCGCTCATTGCAGCAAGTTCAGTACCCTCAATGACACGGGGTTTCTTCACAATACCGAGTTTTCGAGCTATGTAGCTCACCGTTCCGGCATTATCGCCGCTCATGACAATAATGCGGATTCCTGCCTCTCTGCATGCTACTACAGCGGCCGGAACTTCAGCTCTTGGTGGGTCAATCAGGGCTACCAGACCAGCAAAGACCAGATGGTCAAATTCCGCTTCCGCCTCACAATCATCCCTGAATCCCAGTGCCAAAACCCTGAATCCGTCAGCAGCATACTCTTCGGAACGTTCTTTCAGTTGCTTCCGTTCTCCTGGCATCATGTTTCTGATCAATCCTTTTGTCAAAATGTCGCTGCATTTATCGATGATGATCTCAGGAGCACCTTTCACGGTCATGTATAATGTTCCTTTATTTGTGCGCCATGTTGAGGACATATAGCGGGTGTCAGGGTCAAATGGCCTGCTTGATACTGGTTTAAAGAGTGATCGAAGACGTTCATATCCTGAACAGTGTTCAGCAAACTCAGCCATGGCAATTTCAGTTGGGTCGCCTTTGAAGTTGATTGCCCCTTGCTCATCTCGGGTTAGAATGACATCGTTACAAAGCACCATTATTTCAGTAAGGTGGTGCGAAACGGGATTGATACGATATGCGGCAAGATTACTTGAAGATATTTCCCTGAAATCGAAGAATAATAATTCTGCCTGAAGCTTGTTCTGAGTCAGTGTACCAGTTTTGTCGGTGCAGATTACCGTTGTACTGCCAAGTGTTTCAACTGAGAGAATGTCCTTGACTACAGCATTGCGCTGACTCATTCTCATGGATGACTGCGTCAGGGCAAGGGTAACGGCCGGGAGAAGACCCTCAGGAACATTGGCCACAATGATGCCAATTGCAAACACCAGATTTGTCCATAACGAATTACCGATAAGAAATCCGATTCCGAAAAAAAAGAGTCCGATGCCCAAGGCCAGCCAGGTGATCTTTCTGACAAAATTTTTTAACTCTTTCTGCATAGGTGTCAAATCTCGCGTCACCCGTTGAGAGAGCATGGAGATCGAACCGATACTGGTCAAACGTCCCGTTCTCACCACCAGGAGTTGGCAGCTTCCCTTGAGAACTGTTGATCCTGAAAAAAGCGAGCAAGATTTGACTGCAACATTTTCAAGCGGTCTTTTTGTAACTGGCTGCGATTCTCCTGTCAAAATGGATTCATCAACCAAGAGCCTTGCTGTTTCAAGTACAATGCCGTCAGCCGGAATCTTGTCTCCTTCCTGGATGAAGAGAATATCTCCGGGAACAATCTCTTTGGCATCAACCATTATTTTCCGGCCATTGCGCAGGAGAACGACCATTTTGGGGATATAGTCGAGAAAGGAGAGCATCAACTTCTCACCTTTGTAATTTTGTAAAAAGGAGACCAGCGCATTAAGGACAACAACAGCAAAAAGCGCTATTCCGATCAGGTCGTACCCCCCTCCGGGGCTGAGTGAGTTCGCAAAAAAAGCAAGAATTGAAGCGGTAACCTGAAAGTAGGATAAAGCGAACACATTAACGAAAAACATCACCGCGCAGGCACGATTTTCAAGCAAAATCGTGCTTTTTTCTTGCTTTTTAACG
>CAIWUU010000056.1 GCA_903915955.1 uncultured Chlorobiaceae bacterium
ACCACATCTCTTAAATGCAGCAGCAGCAGGTGATTTGAAGTCTCCGCCTGTACGGCGACTCCGAGGGGCCCACCCTCATCTCTTGCGCAGCATAGCTGCACGGAGGACTCTCATCCTCCTGTGCGCCTTCGTGGCACACAGGCGTCGATATTTCGACCGCAGGCAGACGCTTTGCCGTCATTGTGGACGAAGCGCACAGCTCGCAGAGCGGCGAAACTGCCATGGAGCTGAAGAAAATTCTTAACCGTGAGGGGATTGAGTCGGCCATTGCCGAACAGATTCTCGACATGAACGACGAACCGCTCTCGGACGAGGCAAAACGCTCCATGCTGCGTGATCAAATAAAGCGAACGAAGCAACCGAACCTGAGCTTTTTCGCCTTTACGGCCACACCGAAGTTCAAAACGCTTGCGGTGTTTGACGAGCCCGGACAAAACGGCACATCCCCCTTCCACCTCTACAGTATGCGTCAGGCCATTGAAGAGGGGTTCATTCTCGATGTGCTGCAAGGGTACACCTGCTACAAACGATATTATCAGTTGATCCGGACGGTCGAGGATGATCCCGAGCTGCCGAGAAGAAAGGCCGCACGAGCCCTTGCCCGGTATGTTGATCTGCACGACTACAACATTACGCAGAAGGTTGAAATTATCGTTGAGCATTTCCGAACGCACACCCGCCACAAGATCGGCGGACAGGCCAAGGCGATGGTGGTGACCGGCTCTCGTGAACATGCCGTGCGCTACAAACTGGCCTTCGACAGCTACCTGAAGGCTAAAAAGTACCACGACATTAAAACCCTCGTCGCCTTTTCAGGTGAACTCTCTCTTGACGACCATCCCGGAATCAGGTTCACCGAAATACAGATGAACCACGGCATCAGGGAAACTGAGTTGCCTGAGCGGTTTGCATCCAATGAGTTTCAGGTGCTGCTGGTGGCAGAAAAGTATCAGACAGGCTTTGACCAGCCCTTGCTGCATACCATGTACGTCGATAAAAGGCTCTCCGGCATTCAGGCAGTGCAGACCCTTTCACGCCTGAACCGCACCTGCCCCGGCAAGGAGAACACCTTTGTGCTTGATTTTGTGAACGACCCGGAAGAGATCTACCTCTCCTTCAAGCCCTATTACGAAACAACAGAGCAAGGTGAAGAGAGCGATCCGCATCAGCTCAACGAGCTTGAACACCAACTTGACCTGTGGAAGGTTTACGACCAGCCGGAGGTGAACTCGTGGTGCGAAATCTGGTTCAGCAACCGGATGCACCCTACCGGAGCAGAGCATAAAAAGCTGAACAGCATCCTTGATGTCGTCGCTGAGCGGGTCAAAAAGCTTGAGGAGGAGGAGATTGATCTCTTCAAAAGCCAGTTTTCCAGCTTTCGGAACCTCTACGGATTCCTCTCGCAGGTTATCCCCTATCAGGATTCAGCTCTTGAAAAGCTCTACACCTTCGGGCGTTACCTGCTCGCAAAGCTTCCCCGCGACACAGGACGGCATATCAGCATTGATGATGAGGTGCAGTTGAAATACTACCGTCTGGAGAAGTACAGCGAAGGGGCCATTTCATTGAGGGAGGGAGAGGCACCTCCATTGACTGGCCCGAAAGAGGTCGGAACCGGAAGCGCAGATGAAGAGGTGCCCCTCTCCACACTGGTTGAACAGCTCAATGAACGGTTCGGCACCGATTTCACCCCTGCCGATCAGCTCTTTTTTGATCAGTTGGAGTCTGCCGCCACAGAAAACGAAAAAATCCGGCAGGCGGCGGAGGCCAACACCCTCTCAAACTTCGAGCCGGTCTTTAACCAGCAGTTCGAAACCCTGCTGCTCGACCGCATGAACGGCAACGAAGCCATCTTCAACCGCATCATGAACGACGATGCCTTCAAAAGCGCTATTGCGCAGAGGCTGATGCTCAACGTCTTCAAAAATCTCAACCAAATTATTTCCGCACCGTAAAGAGCAGCTTGAACATCCGGCACGTTAATCAGGAGCGGAAACAAAAAATATATCCTTACAAAAAACTTTTTCGCAGAGTAAAACTTTTCCAACAAATTTAATGTTGTTACTAACAGGACAAAAAAAGTCTTGTATTGTCAAATTATAACAATATTGTACCATGCAAGTAACGATCAATAATCACCAGTATGAGGCGAATATAGGCGACAGGCTTCTTGATATCGCACGCAGTAACCATGAACATATAGGGTACTTCTGTGGGGGGAACGCCTTGTGTCAGACCTGTTACGTCAAGGTGCTTGAGGGCAATGATCTGCTCTCTCCCCTGAATGAAGAGGAAACGGCGCTATTGTCCGACAACCTTATCAAAGAGGGAACAAGAATGGCCTGCCAGGCAACCATTGAAAAGCCTGGAACAATAAAGCTTGTGTCGGCAGTCGAAGAGGTAAAACAGATGTTTGAACAGGAGCCAGTGCAATTGGTTGGCTATGCGGCAAAAATGGGCTGGGAGGCGATGGTGAAGTTGCCGGATACGTTGCAATTGCAGGCAAAGAGAGAGTGGGATCTCTGGATTCTACTCTCGGATGTGCTAAGTGGCATTGGCGATGCATTCACCCTGATTGGAAGAGCATGCCAGCCGTCGTGTTGTTGCAAAACCTGGAGCTGCGAATGCGAGTCAGGAAAGGGTTGATTGAGACAGTGAACAAAATGATTATATTTTGTTTTTTCTCTCAACCATGGAACTGCCGATGGGATACCCTTCTGATATAGGGAATGTAGAGTTTGATCTTGGAGCAAAGACCCTTGAACGGTGGCTGATCAAACCTGAGAAGACCATGAGTATTGTGCTCGGTATTCCCAGAGAGCGGGCTCAGGATGAGCGCCGGGTGGCGATATCCCCACCTGGCGTTCAGATTCTCGTCGAGCAGGGCATCCAGGTGATCGTTGAGAAATCTGCGGGACATTTCTGCAACTTCACCGATCTCGCGTACGGCGAGGCCGGTGCAAGGATTGTTGAGTCACCTGAAAAGCTGTACGAGCAGTGTAATGTGGTTGTGAAAGTCTCGCCCCCTCAGCCAGAGGAACTTTCGCTCTTTACCCCCGGCCTGTTGCTCATTTCAGCCCTGCATATCGGAACGGTCACTCCCCTGCTGCTTAAAACGCTGCTCGAAAAAAATATTACGGCCATCGGCTTTGAGTTTATCGAAACAAGGGATGGTGAACTGCCGATTGTAAGAACACTGAGTGAAATCGCAGGATCGCTTGCGGTTCAAACTGCTGCCAAATATCTTGAAACAGGTTATGGCGGCAGCGGTATACTCCTCGGCGGTATTGCCGGTGTTCCTCCGGCTCATGTGACCATTATCGGAGCGGGAACCGTTGGGCTGTTTGCTGCGCAGGATGCGCTTGGACTTGGTGCGCAAGTCACCGTCATCGACAAGGAGATCAACCGCCTGAGACGGTTTGAGGCATTTTTTAATCGCCATCTCGTCACGGCCATCGCCAACGATCATTACATCGCGGAGCTTGCAAAGATGTCGGATGTACTGATTGGCGCACTAAGCCCGAAACAGAAAATCAGCAAACCTCTTGTGAGCGAACAGGTGGTAAAGTCGATGAGGCCCGGCTCCGTGATAATTGATGTATCGATTGATCAGGGGGCCTGTTTCGCCACAAGCCGACACACCTCACACACCAATCCGATCTATGTCAAGCATGGCGTAACCCATTACTGCGTTCCCAATATTCCCTCAGCCGTCGCAAAAACAGCATCTTTCGCCCTGACCAACACCCTGCTGCCTTTTCTGCTGAAGTTGACGGCACATGAGACTATTTCCGATATTCTCTGGAAAAGCCACAGCCTGAGAAGAGGCACCTACCTTTTCAAAGGATACGTAACAAAAAAAATTCTGGCTGACCTTACCGATGCTCCGTTCAGGCAGATCGATATGCTCCTTGCGGCCTGTTGAGCAAGATTACACCAGCTCATCAAGCGGTTTGCCGAATCGTCTCGCGATATAGGATGCACAGGATACGCCCGAATAGGTAACGGCTATGACACCTTGTCCGGGAAAGGTACTGTCACCAGCAGCAAAAAGGTTTTTAATCGGAGTTGTGTTCTGGGGTTTTTGCAAAATATTCTGACCCGGTTTAAGCAGGGGGCCATAGGTACCGTTGATGCGATTAAGGTAACGCTGATGCGTCAGTGGCGTAGCAAGAACTTTCAGCTCAACGGCTTTTGAAAGGCCCGGCAGAATTCGTTCCGTCCTTGAAATAATCCCGGCAGCCATCTCCTCTTTTGCGCTCTTGTATGCACTGCTTCCTCGCTCGTACTGCTTCCACTGATCCACCTCTCCAGTCACAAAGGCATGGACAATATGTTTGCCTGGAGGTGCCAGAGATGGGTCAAGAATCGTCGGCGATGAAAAATAGATGGTTCCGCCCAGCTTGTCATAGCTCTTCCAGTCATCGACCAGAATATGGTGTACATCAAATCCGGCAGGAATAACGGCAGCATCAACACCGAGAAAAAGCTGAAACCAGCTTGGCGCCTGCAGAAACCGCTTTTCATCGACTCTGTATCGGGAGTCAGTGACAAGGCGGTTGAAGGTATCCCAAATAGTGGCATTGCTGATTACAGCTCTCGCATAATGCTCAGTTCCGTCAGCAAGCCTGACCCCGCGAGCCACTCCATTGTCGACCAGGATCTCTGTCACCTCAGATTGATAGCGGATAGTGCCTCCAAATTTCTCAATGCCCTGACATAAGGCTGCAGGAATGGCGCCTGATCCACCAACAGGATAATTGATACCACCGAAATGACGATCGGCAAGACAGATGCCCGCATTGACCAGCGGGGTGGAAACCGCATCCTGCACTGCCCAGGAATAGGCTTCAATATCAATGAAGTGCAGCAGCTCCTCATCACGAATATACCTCCGCGCGGTTTTCCCCATAGATCGGAAGCTCTTCAGGGCCAGCGCCACCGTCTTGAGAGGAAAAGAGGCGCCGACTGAGAGCAGATGTGTCACATCCTCAAGTGAACCGGCGGGCAGAGAGCTGAGAATCTCATAAACCTCATCAAGTTCATGGTAAAACTTTGTAATTCCCTCGGCTTCATGAGGAAACCGGTCAGCAAGAGCCCCAAGAAATGCATGGCGATCATAACACGCCGCCACGGTAAAATCGCCAGGCAAGTGATAATGAATCTGTACCGGATCAGGAATCGTACGAACTTCAACTCCCAACTTCCTGAATATTCTCGTGTGCAAATTCAGCGTACCGCTGGTACCATTTTCACCAAAACCATAAAAAACCGAAGCGCCAGCATCAAACCGGTAACCATTGCGCTGAAAAGAGGAGCAACTGCCACCGGGATAAGGGTTCTTTTCGAACACCAGCGTCGAAATACCCCGCTGCTGGAGCAGCGCTGCTGCGGTCAATCCTCCAATACCGGAGCCTATAACGATGACATCAGGCGATTGTGTTTCGGAAACCATCGGGAAGTGATTGTTCGTTGACGAAAGCTTGAAAATGGTTTAAATATATCGTTTTCAATTATTATTGAAGCTTTTTTGTTTATCTCCCCTGATCAGAAGAGATGGGTGAGAAGATAAGAACCACAACTCAGCAGCTCCCGGAAAAGAGATGTAACACTGTTTACTGAAAAACATTATATTTGGGTTGATTACTTTAAATTCCTGACAGAAGTTTTAATGCGTCGCCAAAGGTATCTGAACCCGGAAGATTTCAGCTTATGGACAATCCCGATCCAGCTCATCAGAAAAAAAGTCTGCAAACCAATGAGTCACTCTCTGCGGGAGAGCATAAAAAACAGATCGAGTTTCAGAATGAAGCCGTAGTTCACTTGAATGCACTTTATAACTATGCGCTTCATATAACCATGAATCCAGATGATGCGAAGGATTTGGTGCAGGAAACCTATCTCAAAGCCTATCGTTTTTTTAATTCTTTTGAACGGGGAACAAACTGCAAGGCCTGGCTGTTTAAAATTTTGAAGAATAACTACATCAATCTCTTTCGGAAAAATTCAAAGGAACCGGGGAAGGTTGATTATGATCTTATAAAGGATTTTTATCATTCAATCAAGGATGCCCGGAATGATACCTCAGAAACCGACAGTGACTTTTTCCATTCGCTACTGCATGAAGAGGTTTATCAGGCGCTTCTCTCACTGCCTGAGGAGTTCAGAGAGGTGATCCAGTTGTGTGATATTGAAGGGTTCACTTATGAGGAGATTGCCAATATGGTAGACAGTCCTATCGGCACAGTAAGATCAAGGTTATACCGGGGCAGGAAGCTGCTTCGGGCCCAGCTTGAGGGATACGCGAGAAAGTATGGTTTTGCTACTGATACAGATCAATAAACTGGAGACGCACAACGTAATTCATACTATGAACTGCATTGAAACCCGCGCACTTATAAGTGCCGCTGTAGACGATGAGCTCTCTTTTCTGGAGGAAAAGCAGTTTCTTCTGCACCTCTCGGAATGCAATGAGTGTACAGTGGAGTTTGACGACGCTCAAAGAACGAAGCTGATCATCAGAGAGAGAGTTGTTCGATTTAAAGCTCCTCAAACCCTTATTAATTCTATCATGCAACTTACATCATTCAGTACAAAAGAGATGTTCTAATGCAAAAACTGTTACACAAGAGACAGCAAGATATTTTGTATTTACAACAATAGTCATAGTATGAAGGGTGTCAATCTTAATAAACATTATCGCTGACGGCAAAAATAGTACTTTGAGCAACATTTGATCATGAACAAAACATTTACCATAACAACAGACGAGGTGACCAAATGGAACCTCATTTTACCGGATGAGATGCTTGAGGCCGTATCCAATAGATTCAAGCTTCTCTCTGAGCCAATGAGACTTAAAATATTGCGCGCACTCTGTGACCGTGAACGTACCGTTCAGGAAATCGTCAATGCCATCCATGCGAACCAGGCGAACGTCTCCAAGCATCTTGCACTGATGTATGACAACGGTATGGTAACCCGCAGAAAAGATGGCTTGAAATGCTATTACCGCATTGCTGATTACAGTACGGTATTTGCCTGCTATCTGACATCGAAAAGCGTTGTAGAGAACCTTCAACATCGCCTCAATCAGGTACAGAACTTCAAATCAAATCTTCAGGACGAAGCTACTCCCACCACTCACTAACATTTTGTCACACCCGCAACACGGATGTGTGACATTATCACCACAGCACCGTCATATCTGACACATTTTTCTGTTCAAAACCGAATAAGAACGTATATGGCACGTTTTTTGCGGTACTATGTCAGGTGGGTCATTTCTCACGAATGTTTGGCTTATGAATTTAAACAATAGCGCGAGTAAAAGGAGAATACCATGCTGTTAAAATTATCAAAGGATCCTCTTAATCTGTTTGATGATATATGGTCTGGTTCACAAGTGCCGTCCGCGCCAGCTTTCAGGGTGGATATTTTCGAGGATGCTACGGCATTTCATATTGACGCAGAGCTACCGGGACTAACAAAGGAGCAGATTTCGCTCGTTATTGAGGACGATATGCTCACCATCAAGGCAGAGAGAAAGCAGGAGACGGAAGAGAGTAAAAAAGATTATCACCGTGTAGAGCGGATGTCTGGAAGTTTTTCAAGAAGCTTTAATCTTGGAGAGGTCATTGACCAGAACACTATTCAGGCAGACTTTGAAAACGGCATACTTCGCGTCACCTTACCCAAAGCTGCGCCAGTAATAAAGACAAAAGAGATCGTTATCAGATAACGACATGATCGTTGGCTTGCGGTCGTGACATCGCAAGCCAAATTTTTTATACACTATCAAAAAAAAAAGAGGAAGAGATATTATGGGTAAAATTATCGGCATTGATCTGGGAACAACGAACTCCTGTGTTTCGGTCATGCAGGGATCGCAACCAACAGTAATTGAAAATTCAGAAGGAAACCGTACAACGCCTTCGATCATTGCATTGACCAAGACAGGCGACCGCCTCGTCGGGCAGGCGGCGAAGAGGCAGGCTATTACCAACCCGAAAAACACTATTTTTTCGATCAAGCGTTTTATGGGCCGTAAATTCGATGAAATTACGAACGAGAAAAAGCTTGCCCCTTATGAAATCATCAATGAAGGTGGCGAGGCTCGAGTAAAAATCAACGATAAAGTATACTCTCCGCAGGAGGTTTCTGCAATGATTCTGCAGAAAATGAAGCAGACCGCCGAAGACTTTCTTGGTGAAAAGGTTACAGAAGCAGTCATAACGGTACCTGCATACTTCAATGATGCTCAAAGACAAGCTACGAAAGATGCTGGCCGAATTGCTGGACTGGATGTAAAAAGAATCATTAATGAACCAACGGCCGCTGCCCTTGCTTATGGCCTCGACAGGAAACAGACAAGTGAAAAAGTTGCCGTGTTTGACCTTGGCGGTGGAACATTTGACATCTCAGTTCTTGAGCTTGGTGACGGTGTTTTTGAGGTTAAATCAACTGATGGAGATACTCATCTCGGTGGAGATAACTTTGATCAAAAAATTATCGATTACCTTGCTGACGAATTTAAAAAACAGGAGGGGATTGATCTACGCAACGATGCCATAGCGCTTCAGCGTTTAAAAGAGGCTGCGGAAAAGGCGAAAATTGAACTCTCTTCAAGAACTGATACTGAAATTAACCTTCCGTTCATTACCGCAACCCAGGAAGGGCCGAAGCACTTGGTCATCAATCTTACCCGTGCCAAATTTGAAGCATTGTGCGCTGACCTGTTCGACAAAATTCTTGATCCTTGCCGTCGCGCAATCAAGAATTCCAAACTTGAGATGAAGGAGATTGATGAGGTTGTGCTTGTTGGTGGATCAACACGCATTCCCAAGGTACAGACACTGGTCAAGGACTTTTTTGGCAAGGAGCCAAACAGAAGCGTTAATCCTGATGAGGTTGTCGCTATTGGCGCGGCAATCCAGGGCGGTGTCCTGAAAGGTGATGTCACCGACGTTCTGCTGCTTGATGTCACTCCCCTGTCACTCGGTATTGAAACTCTTGGCGGTGTGATGACCAAGCTTATTGACGCAAACACCACCATTCCAACCAAAAAGCAGGAGGTATTTTCAACTGCTGGCGACAACCAGACCTCTGTTGAGGTTCACGTACTGCAAGGTGAGCGCCCCATGGCTAACGATAACAAAACCCTTGGCCGTTTTCACCTTGGCGATATTCCGCCTTCTCCAAGAGGCATACCGCAGATTGAGGTTGCCTTTGATATTGATTCAAATGGTATTCTGCATGTTTCTGCAAAAGACAAGGCAACCGGCAAAGAGCAGAGCATAAAAATCGAGTCGAGCAGCAAACTCACCGATGCAGAAATCAATAAAATGAAAGAGGATGCCAAAACACACGCCTCCGAAGATCAGAAACGCAAGGAGGAGATTGATACCAGAAATGTAGCGGACTCGCTGATTTTCAGCACAGAAAAGCAGTTGAAAGAGCTGGGAGATAAAATACCCGCCGACAAGCGTCCTGCACTGGAGGGGTCACTCGATAAACTCAAGGAAGCCTATAAGAATGGAACAATCGAGTCCATTAAAAGCGCCATGGAGGAGCTCAACAAGGAGTGGAGCGACATTGCATCGAACCTCTATCAGTCCCAAAGCCCGGAATCAGCCCAACCAGATGCTGGAACAGAGAGTGACGGCGCAGGAAAGGGCAAGAAAACCGGGGAAGATGGTAATGTTGAAAATGCTGAATACGAAGTGATCAACAACGACAAATAATCTGAACTAAAGTGGTTATGTTTTGCAGAGGGATTCATCGTGAATCCCTTTGTTATTTAACCGGCTTTTAGTAATTTGTGATTTACTGAAGGAAAAAAACCTGTATTACATTTGCAAATTTAAACTGTGCAGACAATGCAACCTCAGCTCAGCCGTCCGGACACCAGCAAAAACCAGGTCAGGGTCAGTACCGCAGGGCCGTGGTCGGGTAATGCAGCTCATAAAGTAGAGAAGTATTATATCACTTCAGCAAAAAGGGATCAAAACGACAAGCTGCAGGTACAGATAGCTCCGGTCTCTGGGCGAAGGAAGTTATCACCAACGAAAGAGATGATTAATAAAATCATTGGCGGAGAGATTGAGCTTTTCGTACTTTCAACCCAGCCTGATATAGGAATTGACCTCAAAAAGAAGATCCTTGATAACGAGAATCGTTATGTTATTGATTTTGATAATCGAGGTATAAAGTGGACGATGAGGGACATTCCTGTCTTTTATAATTCGCTCGACCAGAAGCTCTGTATCGAAATTGACCGGCGTACCTACACGCTCGATGAGTTCTTCAAGTAGCAATAAAAAAAAAAGAGCAGCCAGATGTGCGTTGAAGTTTTTTCAAACTGTTCCCGCACATCTGGCTGTTTTTATCTCTTCTTCACTAATCCGGCTTCCGGTGAATTTGGGTAAACTTTAAGCAGGTCTTTATCCCTTGCATTTGCATTGACAGTATCCCCTATCTTTTGGAATGAACGCGCCTGCTTGTAGAGCGCTGCAGCACGGTTGCTGCTTTTGAGATATTTGGCAATCACCACCTGATAGGCAAGAATGGCATTTTCATACTTCTTCTCCCCAAAATAGCTCTCAGCAAGCTGAAACTGGGCCTTATCGGCCAACTCAGATTTTGGATAGTTTTTTAAAAGAGCGGCAAAACTCTCTCTGGCCAAAACATAATTTTGTTGCGCAAGCTTCTCTGATCCATCCCTAAGCAGTCCCACATCATCCAGGGGCACGGGGGTCGAAGAGTCGCCTGTTTTCTGCGCAACTCCGCCAGGTTGATTTCCCTGTTTACCCAATTCCGCCAACTGCTCCAGCTTCTGCAATCGCACGTCCAGATCATCTACCTTGTAAACGAGGAGAGAGTCCTCCACTCCCAAGCGTTTGAACGCCTCGCTATTCTTGTGAAGACTCCCCTCAAAACTTCCCTGCAACCGAAAAACATCATCATGAATTTGCTGGGCATCAGAATATGAGCTTGCCGACTGCGCTTTAATTCCGTCAATATCATTCGTCAGCTTTTGAATTTCAGCACGCAACTGTTGAATCTCTGTTAAAGAGCCTTCGGATTGCGTCTTAATCGCTTGAGAATCGTTCTTCAGCTTTCGCAGATCGTCGTTAAAAAGAACAAGATCCTGCTTTGAAGCACAGGCGGAAAGTACCATAAACGGCAAAAAAGCAAACGGTTTGATCTTTGTGTTCATGAGTTAATCAAAGTTTTCAATCAATAAAGCTGTTAACTGGATGCACGATGGTTCAATCCGCCAAAGCAATGCTATGCCTCGTTATTTTACAACAAAATGTGCCCGACGGTTTTTCGCCATCGCCTCATTGCTCTTGCCGGAATCAAAAGGACGTTCCTCGCCAAAACTGACTGTTTCAAGGCGGGGCGACGCAACTCCAAGCCTGACCATGTACTCCTTTGCACTCGTCGAACGACGCTCACCAAGCGCAATATTGTATTCCGAGGTGCCTCTGGAATCACAGTGGCCCTCAATACGTGCACTTTTCGATGTATTGCGTCCAAACCAGGCCGCATTTTTCGCCAATTGCTCCTGGGCTTTGGAGCTCAGCACGCTACTGTCAAATTCAAAAAACACATCCCCGACGGGCCCCGTCTGCCACTGGTCAAATCCATAGCCAGATTGGGACAATCCATTTTGCTCTGATGAAGAGGGGGTTGTGGGAGAAGCCGCTGACGACACGCTTGGCAATGCGGGTGGAGTGACAGCAACCGGTGCTGCTGGTGGTGGTGGTGGAACAGGTTTAACAGAAGGCGAAGCTGCGGGTGCCAGACTTGCTGGAGTGACAGTACTGCCAGAAGTGCTCAAGGCCGCATCAGATGAGCATCCCGCAATAACCAACAAGGGAAGAATAAGGAACCCATTTATTTTTTTTTTCATGACCACAACTCCGTTTAATAGATAAAGAATTGGAAAGAAATTAAATGATCTTCACGCGTCAAGGCGAATTATCATTTATCAAACAGACCCAACGAACTATAAATAATATTATTTTCGAAACAAAGACCAAAACGCCTGCATCTGCTCACCGCTCATCTGCAACAGTGCAAGCTGATTTCTGCCCGTCGCACCCATGGTGTACAATCTTTTTTTACCGTCACGATTAGAGGTAAACACAATCATCTCACCATCCGGAGACCACGAGGGCGACTCGTTCTGCCCCGCCTGCGCCGTCAACTGCCTTAAACCTGCACCATCGGTACCCACGGTAAAGATATTGAATTCTCCACTATTTTCGCATGTCGTATAGGCAATTTTATCCCCGGACGGAGACCATGAGGGCTGTGTATTGTAGTCGCCATTGAAGGTCAACCTTCTTGCCTCACCCGACAGAAGATCCTGGATAAATATCTGTGGCTGACCGTTTCGTCCGGAAACAAATGCCATCTTGTTGCCATCAGGCGAAAAAGTGGGTGAAAGATCTATTCCATTACTCCTGGTCAACCTTCGGTATAAGGCTCCATCGCTCTTGAGCAGGTAGATCTCCTGGTCGCCTTCAAAAGAGAGGGTTGTTGCAAGCTCTCTGCTATTTCTCCATGCCGGATCAATGCTGATCCCGCTTTTGCTGGCCATGACGGTCTTTCCATCAAGCTGATTCCGGATATAGAGTGCTGGACGACCAGTAGAGTAATCGGTATAGGCAAGATTTTTCCCGTCAGGGGAGAGTGCCGGTGTCAGGGAGATGGAGCGTGAGCTGGTCAATTGTTCGACATCTTTTCCGTCAAAATCGCATTGATAAATCTCTTTAAATCCCGTCTTGTTGGAAACAAAGACAATTTTACTGCCAAACGCCGACCTTCGTCCGGTTAGATGCTCAACAAGATCGGCACAAAATGCATGACCTACAGGACGAAGCTGCGTCTCCTTACCTGAGTATGTTTTGCTGAATAATAATTTTGCAGCGCCGATGCTGTACACCTTCATGTCAAGAGTGACATTGCCTGCAATTGTGGTAACGGTTCCTCGGACATACACCTCTGCATTTATCGAACCAAGAGCGCTGTAATTAATGCCACTGTTATCCTGAACAGTGACCTGTGGTGCAAGAATGGTAAAAAGTGCCGGGAAAGCAAGGGCATCACGAATAATCAGATCAAGACTATGTGCTACTTTTCCGTCATCTCCCCTCTGTACATCAAGTTTATTGAGCGCCAGAGTAATGTTCTCAGACCCTTTTTTGCTGATAATGATATACTCTCCCTCCGGCGCAGCGACAAGATGCAAAGGGATAACAAATAAACAGAGGGCAAAAATGGTGGAGATGACGTTTCTGTAGAATTGCATGATATAAACAACAAAAAGTTAAATGGCATCACTTGTTCGCGACAATACAGTCATACGCTTACTACTCAATGCCTTCGGGGGTAAACACAAAAGCCACCCAGACACCCTGCGCACCCTCTCCTCTGGGTAAAGGAGGTAGCGGTGAAGATTTTTCAAGTGCTTTTTTCACGGAATTGTTCAGGTACTCACTCAATGATTTTTTGACAAACAGAATTTGACCAATCGATCCATCAGAAAAAATATTAATCCGAACAGTCACATTCATACCAAAACTATTCTTCAACAATGGATTGGCAAGCTCCCAGTTTCGCCGAATAATTGAGGCAATTTTCATCTTGTAGGCAAGTGACGCTCCTGATCCTCCATACTCTTTTCCAGCACCGCTATTTCCGCCGAAAACACCGGCACGCTCCCCGGAACCTCCAGCAACAGCTGGGACTTTTTCTGAGGTAACTCTCTTCTCAAGTTCGGCAAGCGCCATCTTCACCGAACTGCCGGGAGATGGCTGCTGTGGTTGAGCTTTGTTGCCGACAACCTGCTTAAGTCGCTCAAGGGCACTTGATAAATCCGCCTTCTCTGCAGATTTTGGCGCTGGCATTTTCTCCAGAGGCACGACCTTTGTTGGTTTGGATTTGGCTGGCAACGGAGTTCTGGATACGGCATTCACCGTTTTGTCTGCCGGTGGGGGCAGAGGAGCCAGAGTGGTCGAAGGCAAAGAGGGCTGCATCACTGAAGGGTTTGGAGCAATCGCTGAAGCAGTTTCTCTCAAGGGTAATGAGACAAGGGTGATACTCACTATTTTCGGTTCCACCTGCTTGCGGGCATCAAGTATCTGCAAAAAGAAGGGGGCTGAAAGTACAACGACGTGCAGTATGGCCGCAACGGCCAGCCAGAAATAAATTTTTTTTTCGGACTGCACTCTCTGACCTTGCTTCATACGGTCACCCTATCTTCTGACCTGCTGTTCAGCCGAAGCTGGTTCAGTCACCATTCCGATTTTTTCAATGCCTGCATCCTTGATTTGTGCGATGACATCCATCACGACTCCATAAGGAAGAGATTTATCCGCTTTAAGATAAACCTCCTGAGTCCGCGCAACATCAAGAAGAGTCGGGAGCTTGCTGCGCACCTCTGAAACATTAAGCTGATCATTATTGACAGAAACCCGACTTGACGCATCAATACTTATCACCACCGCATGCTCCTGCACATCCATCTTTTTCAGCGTTGTTTTTGGTGTATCGACCTTGATGCCATGCGTCATCATTGGAGCCGTTACCATAAAAATAATGAGCAACACCAGCATGACATCAACAAACGGTGTGACATTGATGTCGCTCATCAATCGGCCTTTTCCTGAAGTTATCATTCTTGGGCCTCTACGGTTCGTTAAAAAATGCGTCAACAAAGTCAGAGGAAAACTCATCAATATCCCGCTCGATCACCCCGATCTTCTGAGTTAGATAGTTATAACCCATAACTGCTGGAATCGCTGCGGCAAGACCGGCCGCTGTAGCAATCAGCGCCTCTGAAATGCCTGGCGCAACAACAGCAAGCGAAGCCGACTGGGTAAATCCAATGGAATGAAACGATGTCATGATTCCCCAAACCGTCCCGAACAGACCGATAAATGGTGCCGTGTTGCCAACCGTTGCAAGAAATGGCACCAGAGAGGCAAGCCTTTTGTTCTCAGCATTAGCCTCACGCTTGACAGCCAAGACAATACGACTTCTCGAAATATCTCCCTTGCCATCAAAAGAGCGATACTCAATGTAGCCCGAGCGAAAAATTCTGGCAAGAGATCCACTCCTGTACTCTTCGCTTTTTGTAAACGCTTTGTCAACACTGCGGACTTCGAAAAAATAGTCAAGAAACGCTTTCGATTCTTTCAGGGATTTCCGGATATATCCAAACTTGAAGGCAATAATTGCCCATGACACAATGGAGAACAAGAGCAGTGTGGCAAGCACAAACAACACAACAGCTCCAGCATCAGAAAGAAGGCCGATAATCCCGAGTTTTGAATCAAACATACAAAGAGAGGCAATTATTGTTCATTAAAACTGGTGGGAATTTCTGATGATCAGATAAGCCAATGTAGAGCCCGACAGAGCACAAAGTGTATTGACCAGATCATTATTGACCAGGGGCGTTCCCTTGATAAGCCTGTTCTCAACCATGATGCCGTTGGGAGCAAGACTGTGAGTTCTCTCCGTCACCTTCTCCCGGACAGGATCAAAATACTGAGCCTGCACTGTCGCACCTAAAAAACTGTCAACCAGACTTGCAAGGAGCCCTGAAAAACCAATGAGAAGAAGCGATGGAATCCAGCCGAAATCAGACAACCACTGGACGTTAATAGCAAGAGCGCTTGCGCATATAAGGATCGATCCAAAAAAAGCGGCCGATGTGCCTGGCCCAGAGACTCCGCCTGAGGTACCAACAGGCACCTCTTTAAATGTAGTCACTAACCAAGCTTTTGGATTTGGCCAAAGGGTACCGATTTCCGTGGCCCATGTGTCAGCCTGTACTGCGGCAAGAGTTCCGAGATAGGCGAAAAAAATTGCAGGATCATTGTTCAGCGAATAAATAACCATAAGTACCCAGGCGATCCCGCCATTGGCATACACTTGAGCAGCATCGCGCTGGGAGCCTTTTTCAAAAACAAGGTCAAATTTCGCCTTCCGTTTCTTCCCGAGTTTTGACAGTACCGACGACAACAGGAAAAAGGTGAGCATTGGCACTGTCCATGCCATGCCGCCAATTCCAAAAATAGTTGTTCCGAGCAGAAATGTCGCCGTTGCGCCGCTGTTTGTGAGAAACTTGACCTTAATCGAAAAAACTGCGAGAAGAAAAGCAAAAAGTCCACCAAAAAGAAAACGCTCCAGAAAAACCGGTTGATTCATCTGGAGAAGATACAGTATGTAGGCAATTGATACGGGAATAAAAAAGTTATCCAGCCCGTATGATAATAACGCTTCAACAGCGGTAGCAACAAGCGCAAGAAGAAGGGCAAGAGCAAAAAGCATCACGACCGGGGTGTTGGCAAGAGCTCCAGTGAAAGAGGGGCTGAAAAAAAACAGTGACGCGCTGAGCAGCACAAATGCACTGAAAAACATGGCCAGAGATCCCTCAACAGTTTTCGGGTTCTTGGTCAGGTGCTCAATATGCTTTTTGCCGACAGAACTGCCAACCAGAGCCGCAAGTGAGTCACTGACACCCATCACAAGCATGGAGGTCTGCAATATCCATTTATGGGATTCCCAGAGAAAAAGAATCTGCAACAGAAACACAAGAGGAAAAAGAAGTGTTCCATAACTTTTTACTGCCGGGGCATGGGTTTTATCATCATCAGGGAGAGCCAGTAGAGAGATAAACCACTGAAATCGAATATTCAGAGCGTTAAAGAGGAGTAAAAGCAGAGCGGCCAGAACTGGATAAAAATTGGACTGGAAATAGCCTGGGACGAAAAAAATCACCACACCCACAGAAAGATGGACTACTTTTCTTACAACCAGACCACTGACATTCAAGCGCCTGGTCAGCAGCTCGGCCAAAAGAACAAAGAGAAAGACGAAGCAGAGGGTAAGAAAAAAAGCTGGCGAATCCTGGGGTAAAGCAGCTTGAAAAGTAAGCATAGTCCGAACTTTTTGGTTAAGGAATAAAAAGCAAATTCCCTCTGGATTATACAATTTTTAATTTTTGTATTAATAAAACATTAAATGTAATTTATATCAAGTTTTCGGTTAGTGCCGAGGAAGTTTCTGTTCGCATTCTCTATCAAAGCAATGTCTGTATTCAGCTCTCTCTCTCAGCTCACGCCACCACTCTGAAAAAGTCGCGCGATGCGGGGAAAATATTTCCGGCAGCAGTACCACGCATCTGTTGAAATCCACTGGCTCAAGACTCGGCATCGTCACTTCTGTCGTGATCGTGCGAGCACTTATTATTGTGCTCTGAATCGAGAGCCGCTCCCAAGTTTAACATTCTCTTCACACGACTCTTCATAGTAACTTCGGGAACGGCTACCCTGGAGGCGTTTGTTTAATTGCTAAATTTTTATCTTACATGAGATCTGACATCATAAAAAAAGGGTTTGAAAAAGCGCCGCACCGCAGCCTTCTTAAAGCCACAGGCTCTATACTCTCCAACAACGACTTTCGCAAGCCCTTTATCGGGATCTGCAACTCCTTTAACGAACTGATTCCCGGCCACTCTCACCTGCAGGAGCTGGGCAAAATAGCAAAAGAGGAGGTACGCAAAGCTGGAGGCGTTCCCTTTGAATTCAATACTATCGGAGTTTGCGACGGCATTGCGATGGGCCATATCGGCATGCGTTACTCGCTGGCAAGCCGTGAATTGATTGCGGACAGTGTTGAAACCGTTGCCGAAGCGCACCGCCTCGACGGGCTTGTCTGTATTCCAAACTGTGACAAAATCACCCCCGGAATGATGATGGCGGCGCTTCGCATCAACATTCCGGTCATCTTCGTCTCCGGTGGACCCATGAAGGCTGGCCACACCCCATCAGGTAAAACCGTAGATCTGATTTCAGTCTTTGAGGCGGTCGGTCAATTCAGTGCCGGAAAAATTGATGAGAGTGAACTGGAATCCATAGAAGAGAGCGCCTGCCCGGGATGTGGGTCATGTTCTGGCATGTTCACGGCAAACTCAATGAACTGCCTCAGCGAGGCGCTTGGCTTTGCCCTGCCAGGCAACGGCACAATCCTTGCGATTGACCCCCGACGCAATGATCTTGTCAGGGAGGCTTCTCGCCGGATTATAGATCTGGTCAACAAGAATATCAGACCAAGGGATATTCTCTCGCGAAGTGCGTTACTCAACGCCTTTGCCCTTGATTTTGCGATGGGAGGCAGCACCAACACCATCCTGCATACGCTCGCCATTGCCAACGAAGCAGAACTTGACTTCGATTTTTCTGAACTTAACGGCCTTGCCGCAAAAACACCCTATATCTGCAAGGTGAGCCCGGCTACTATGGCTGTCCATATTGAAGATGTCGATCGGGCAGGGGGGGTATCGGCCATTCTGCATGAACTCAGCAAGATTGAGGGTCTTCTTGACCTCTCAGCAATGACGGTCACCGGCAAAACTCTTGGTGAAAACATTGCCAATGCAGAGATAACAGACAGTGCTGTTATCAGAAGTATTGAAGAGCCATACTCCGCCACAGGTGGCCTTGCCGTTCTGTACGGCAATCTGGCGCCGCAGGGAGCCGTTGTCAAAACCGGCGCGGTCAGTCCGCAGATGATGACACATACTGGCCCGGCAAAGGTTTACGACTGCCAGGATGATGCGATCAAAGGCATTATGGAAGACGATGTCAAAGCTGGCGATATTGTTGTTATACGTTATGAAGGACCAAAAGGGGGGCCGGGAATGCCTGAAATGCTCTCTCCCACCAGTGCCATTATGGGTCGCGGGCTTGGGGATTCAGTGGCACTCATCACTGACGGACGCTTTTCAGGAGGATCACGGGGTGCCTGCATCGGCCACATCTCTCCCGAAGCTGCCGAAAAGGGACCGATTGCGGCACTGCAAAGTGGCGATAGCATCACAATTGATATTCCGAACAGGAGCATTTCTGTAAACCTTTCAGAAGATGTTATCAGCAAAAGAGTTGCCGCATTGAAACCGTTTGAGCCAAAAATAAAAAAAGGCTATCTGGCCAGGTATGCCCAAATGGTCACATCAGCCAATACCGGCGCAATTCTGAAAAGCCCTGTTTCCTGTGAACTTAAATAAACCAACTATGCACTCATCAGGCAAAACTCTGAATGGCTCAGAGATATTTATTGAATGTCTGCGACGTGAAAACGTTGACTATATTTTCGGGTATCCGGGTGGATCCCTGCTGAAAGTTTATGAAACTCTTTATGATGTCAAAGATATCGTGCATATCCTTGTCCGTCATGAACAAGGTGCAACCCACATGGCCGAAGGGTATGCCCGTGCCACAGGAAAGCCCGGCGTGGTGCTTGTCACCTCCGGCCCCGGAGCAACAAACACCGTCACCGGTATTGCAAATGCCTACATGGACTCCTCTCCGATGGTTGTCTTTACCGGACAGGTGCCAAGCACACTGATTGGCAACGACGCTTTTCAGGAGGCTGACATTGTCGGAATCACTCGTCCAATAACAAAGCACAATTTCCTTGTCAAAGATGTCAAGGAGCTTGCCATGACCATTCGCAAGGCATTTTATCTGGCAACAACAGGTCGGCCAGGGCCAGTGCTCGTCGATATGCCCAAGGATATCCTGAATGCATCATGTGTGATGGATTGGCCTGAAACTGTTGAAATTCGCGGATTCAAGCCGACACTCAAATGCCATATCAACCAGGTTGAGAAAGCAGCTCAAAAAATTGCCCATGCAAAACGTCCTCTTTTCTATATCGGGGGTGGTGTCATCAGCGCGGAAGCATCTGAGGAGCTGCGGGCACTCGCCATACAACAGAATATACCGGTCACCATGACGCTGCAAGGGCTTGGGGCTTTTCCCGGCAATCATCCACTCAGCATGGGCATGCTTGGTATGCACGGCACCTACTGGGCCAACCAGGCGGTCAATAAATGCGATCTTCTGATTGCTGTCGGCGCACGCTTTGACGACCGGGTTACCGGTAAAGTTGATACCTTTGCGCCCCAGGCATACAAAATTCATAATGACATTGATCCAACCAACGTCGATAAAAATATCCAGGTTGACTTGCCAGTCGTTGGTGATGCAAAAAACTTTCTTGCTGCACTTCTCGATGTCATGCCGGGCACTAAAGAAAACCGCGATCCATGGCTTGCCGAAATCAACGCATGGCGTGAACAGTGCCCCCTGAGTTACAGCAGCGAGGACAACAGCCTGCGAACCGAATTTGTTATTGAAGAGGTCTCAAAACAGACGAAAGGCAACGCTGTTGTTGTCACCGATGTTGGGCAGCACCAGATGTGGACATCACAGTTTTATACCTTTCTTAATCCACGCTCCATCATCACCAGCGGCGGGCTTGGCACCATGGGCTACGGTCTGCCTGCGGCCATCGGCGCAGCCTTTGGCATAAAGGATCGTCCGGTTGTGCTCTTTTGCGGAGACGGTGGATTTATGATGAATATTCAGGAGCTCGTTACAGCAGTTCATCACAAGATACCGATCAAGATATTCCTCATCAACAACAGCTTTCTTGGCATGGTGCGCCAGTGGCAGGAGCTCTTCCACCAGGAAAAGTACTCTTTTACCGATTTGGGGAACAGCAATCCCGACTTTGTCAAGGTTGCTGAGGCCTTTGGGTGCAAAGCGTTAATGGCAGAGAACCCCGACGGGGCAAAAGAGGCTATAAAGGAGGCTCTTGCCTGGAACGACGGACCAATTCTTGTTGATTTCAGAGTCGTCAAAAAAGATATGGTCTTTCCGATGGTGCCTGCCGGAGGCTCAATTTCCGACATGCTCCTTGCCCGGTTAAACCCTAAAACAATGGTTTGAATCTATGAAACACATCATATCCGTATTAGTTGAAAACAAGTTTGGCTCCCTTAACCAGGTTGCAGCCATGTTCAGCGCTCGTGGGTTCAACCTTGAGAGTATCTCCATCGGCGAAACTGAGGACCGCGAAATTTCGCGCATGACCATTGTTACGCGGGGTGACGACCAGATTATCAGCCAGGTGCTCAAGCAGTTGAACAGGCTTGTCGATACGATCAAGGTTATCGATCTGACCCGTCAGCCTCATGTAGAGCGTGAACTGCTCCTGATGACCCTGAAACTCACCAAGACACAGCAGCACGAGATTTTTGAGCTGATCAATGTTTTTAAAGGAAAAGTGGTGGATATAAAACAAAAATCCATTACTATTGAGGTCATCGGATCGCCGGACAAGATCAACACAACCATTGATATCTTCAGGGTCTACGGCATCAAGGAACTCGCTCGATCAGGTGCGGTGGCAATTCATCGGGGAGAGTGACGGTATTTGCACAGTATATATATTAATCAAAACCATTGTATGCGATGAACGTTTATTATGAGAAGGATGCCGATCTCAGTTATCTGCAAGGCAAAAAGATTGCGATTCTCGGTTACGGCAGCCAGGGCCATGCACATGCCCTGAACCTCAAGGAGAGTGGACTGGACGTCTGCGTCGGCCTTCGCCCCGAAAGTGCATCGTGCGCAAAAGCACGGGAAGCCGGACTGGAGGTCAACACGGTTGCTGAAGCGACAAAATGGGCTGATATTGTGATGGTGCTTCTCCCCGACCAGACCCAGAAAGCAGTCTACGATGCAGAAATTGCTCCAAACCTTGCGGCAGGCAATACCCTTGCTTTTGGGCATGGCTTCAATATTCATTACAAACAGATTATTCCTGCAGAGACAATCAACGTCATCATGATTGCCCCGAAAAGCCCCGGCCACCTTGTGCGCCGCACCTTTACGCAAGGCAATGGCGTCCCCTGCCTTATCGCCGTTCATCAGGACTACACCGGCGAAGCCAAACAGCAGGCGCTCGCATGGGCGAAGGCACTTGGCGGCACCAAAGCGGGTGTTATTGAGACAACGATCAAGAACGAGACTGAAACCGATCTTTTCGGTGAACAGGCTGTCCTTTGCGGCGGCTCCGCTGAGCTGATCAAGGCTGGATTTGAAACCCTCGTTGAAGCGGGATATCCTGAAGAGCTTGCCTACTTCGAGTGTATGCACGAGTTGAAACTGATTGTGGATCTCTATTATGAAGGCGGCCTGTCGAGAATGAACTACTCCGTGAGCGATACGGCTGAATACGGCGGCATGACCCGTGGCCCGCGCCTTATTACTCCAGCGGTCAAAGCTGAGATGAAGAAAATTCTTGAAGAGGTTCAGGATGGACGTTTTGCCAAAGAGTTCATTGATGAATGTAACGGTGGATACAAGAACCTGAGCAAGCTGAGAACGGACAACAGCACCCATGCTATTGAAAAGGTAGGATCGAAACTTCGCGATATGATGAGCTGGCTGATCAAAAAATAATTCATTCAGAAAAAAGAATGTACAAGATAGTCTCAATACCAGGTGATGGTATAGGCCCGGAAGTGGTTGCGGGAGCTGTTTCAGTACTGGAGCAGCTCTCAAAAAAACATGGCTTTGAAATCGTTATTGAGGAGCACCCTTTCGGCGGTGCCTCCTACGACCTGCACGGTGAAATGCTCACTGACGCTACGCTTGATGCCTGCAGGAAATGCGATGCTGTACTGCTTGGTGCCGTTGGTGGCCCGAAATGGGAAAAGCTGCCTCACGAACACAAGCCGGAAGCGGCGCTGCTCAAAATCCGCAAAGAGCTTGAACTCTTTGCCAATCTCAGACCGGCAAAAGTCTATGACGCACTGCTTGACGCATCATCACTCAAGCCTGAGGTCGTTCGCGGCACCGATTTCCTCGTCTTCAGAGAGCTTACCGGCGGCATCTATTTTGGCCAGCCACGCGGCTTTGATGAACACAAGGGGTGGAACACCATGGTCTATGAAGGCTATGAGGTTGAACGCATTGCCCGTCTCGCCTTTGAAGCTGCCCGCAAGCGCAAGGGCCGGGTCATATCCATCGACAAGGCAAATGTGCTTGAAGTGTCACAGTTCTGGCGGAATGTGGTGCACGCGGTGCACAAGGAGTTTACGGATGTTGAACTGAGTGACATGTATGTTGATAACGCCGCGATGCAGATCGTGCGCAACCCGAGACAATTTGATGTTATCGTCACGGGAAACCTCTTTGGTGATATTCTGAGCGACATTGCCGGTATGATTACCGGAAGTCTCGGTATGCTCCCTTCAGCAAGCATAGGCACAAAACATGCCCTCTACGAGCCAATCCATGGCAGCGCTCCTGATATTGCAGGCCAGAACAAGGCAAACCCGATTGCCACCATCGCGTCGGTGGCCATGATGTTCGAGCACAGTTTCCATCAACCGGAGATTGCAAAAGAGATCGAGGCTGCAATTGAGGCAACCCTTGCATCAGGATTACGGACAGCCGACATTGCCAATCCAGGAGAGCCCGCCATTTCAACCACAGCAATGACTGAGGCAATTGTGAAGCATCTTGGCGCCTGATGAAACAATACTATTACTGAAACCATGGCACAAACCATAACCCAGAAAATCCTTGCAAAGGCAGCAAACCGGAAATTTGTCGATGTTGGCGAAAGTGTTTGGCTGAATGTCGATATCCTGCTCACTCACGATGTCTGCGGTCCGCCAACCTTTGATATTTTCAAAGAGGAGTTCGGCCCTGATGCAAAAGTTTGGGATCCGGAGAAAGTTGTTGTGCTGCCCGACCACTATATCTTTACGGCTAACGAGCACGCTCACCGCAACATTGACCTGTTAAGAGAGTTTGCAAAAAAGCAGGGGCTCAAGCACTACTACGATGTTGGTACTGACCGATACAAAGGGGTCTGCCATGTCGCACTGGCCGAAGAGGGGTTCAATCTCCCTGGCACCGTGCTTTTCGGCACCGACTCCCACACCTGTACATCCGGCGCATTCGGCATGTTCGGCACCGGCATTGGCAACACGGATGCCGCCTTCATTCTTGGCACCGGCAAACTCTGGGAAAAAGTGCCTGAATCCATCAAGTTCACCTTTGAGGGAGAGATGCCAGCATATCTCACCGCCAAAGATCTGATTCTCCAGATTCTCGGCGATATCACCACCGACGGCGCAACCTACAGGGCAATGGAGTTTGATGGTGATGCAATTTTCTCCCTTCCCATGGAGGAGAGGATGACGCTGACCAACATGGCTATTGAAGCCGGAGGAATGAATGGCATTATCGCTGCCGACAAGATCGCCGAGGAGTATGTGCAGGCAAGAAGCAGCAAACCTTACGAACTCTTCCAGAGTGATCCTGACGCACAGTATCACAGTAAATACCACTACAATGTCCGTGACCTCGAACCCGTTGTTGCCCAGCCGCACAGCCCCGACAACCGTGCGACGGTGAGAAGTGTCGCTGGCACAAAAATCACCAAGTCCTACATTGGCTCCTGCACGGGCGGCAAGCTGACCGATTTTGTGATGGCCGCCAGAATTCTGAAGGGGCAGAGGGTTTCGGTAACCACAAACATTGTTCCCGCCACTGTTCAGGTTGCCCGCAGTCTTGAAACTGAACAGTATCAGGGTGTAACTCTTCAAAAGATTTTTGAGGATGCCGGATGCAGCATTGCACTTCCTTCATGCGCAGCATGTCTGGGGGGCCCTGCCGATACCGTCGGGCGCTCGGTTGACAACGATGTCGTCGTCTCTACCACAAACCGCAATTTCCCCGGACGAATGGGCAGCAAGCATGCAGGTGTCTATCTTGCATCGCCACTCACGGCAGCCGCATCGGCAATTACGGGTAAACTCACCGATCCGAGGGATTTCCTCTGATCGCACTTGTCAGGAGAAGAAACACTATGGAAAAAATCATTCAGGGAAAAGCTTACGTTTTAGGCAAAAATATTGATACCGACCAGATTATTCCAGCAGAACATCTGGTCTACAGCCTCTCCGATCCAGAAGAGGTGGTGCTGTATGGGAAATATGCTCTTTCCGGCGTGCCTCCCGAGCAGGGTGGACTTCCGGCAGGAAATATCCCCTTTATCGCAGAGGGCGAGGTGCACTCAGCATTCACCATCATCATCGCGGGGCCAAACTTTGGTTGCGGATCGTCAAGGGAACATGCGCCATTTGCGTTAAAAGTGGCAGGCGTTAAAGCTATTATTGCAGAGTCATACGCGAGAATTTTTTATCGCAACTGTGTGGATGGCGGATTTGCAATTCCTTATGAAACTGCAGAGCAGCTTAACCAGCTCATCAAAACTGGCGACGAGCTGAAAATCGATGTTGAGGCGAACACCATCGAAAATCTTACAAGCAACGTCACGTACAAGCTCAATCCCCTTGGGAGTGTCTTTAACATCGTCGAGGCTGGAGGTATTTTTGCCTATGCCCGACAGGAAAATTTAATGGCTCAAAGCTGATTTATGACTGTTGCAACAGGCGCTATAGAACTTTACGACACCACCCTGCGTGACGGTACGCAGGGCGAGCATATCAACCTTTCAGTGCAGGACAAGCTGCTTATTGCCCAGAAGCTCGACGAGTTTGGTATGGACTATATTGAGGGAGGATGGCCAAGCAGCAACCCGAAAGATGAGGAGTTTTTCATCAAGGCCCGACAGCTTGATCTGAAACATGCAAAACTCACCTCCTTCGGCTCAACAGCCCGTTTTGTGGCAAGCGTTGAAAGTGACCCGAACCTCCTCGGTCTGCTGCACTCCGAAACTCCGGTTATCACCATCTTCGGAAAGACCTGGAAAGCCCACTCAATGAAGAGTCTTGGCATCTCCGACGAAGAGAATGCCGAGCTGATCTACCGCTCCGTTGCCTTTCTCAAGCAAGAGGGACGTGAGGTATTTTTTGATGCCGAACATTTTTTTGACGGCTACAAGGATGACCGCGACTTTGCCCTGGCCATGCTTCGTGCAGCAGTGGAGGGGGGAGCATCACGACTTGTGCTGTGCGACACCAATGGCGGTTCCCTGCCTCATGAGGTTGCGGAGATTGTTGCCCACGTCCTTGCGGTCAGCGGCATCCCTGTGGGCATTCACAGCCACAATGATGGAGACCTGGCGGTGGCAAACTCCATCACAGCAGTCCTGGCTGGAGCAACGCATATTCAGGGTACCATCAACGGTATTGGTGAACGCTGTGGCAACGCCAATCTCATCAGCATCATTCCCAATATCATGCTGAAACTCCAAGACAAATGCACCTCGGTGCATCATCTCAATCAACTGACTTCACTCTCGAAGTTTGTCTATGAGATTCTGAATATGCCGTCGAACACCAGAGCGCCCTTTGTCGGGAAATCAGCTTTCGCCCATAAAGGGGGTATTCATGTGAGCGCGGTGATGAAAGAGAGTTCGCTTTACGAACATATCGACCCGAAACTTGTCGGAAACCATCAACGGGTTCTGGTTTCAGAACTTGCGGGCCAGAGCAACATCCGTTATAAAGCACAGGAGCTTGGCATCACTCTGCCCGAAAAAAGCGATCTCTTCAAAAATATTGTCCACAACGTCAAAGAGCTTGAACACAAAGGGTACCAGTTTGATGGCGCTGAAGCCTCATTTGAGCTACTCCTGCACCGGGAACTCGGGAACTTCAAGCCGTTCTTTGAAGTACTTGAAACCAAGGTGCATATTGAGTCGGGGAAGGATGCAAAAAATGTTGACCAGGCCGTACTCAAGGTGAAGGTTGGAGAGGAGATTGAGCATATTGCCGCCGATGGCGATGGCCCGGTCAACGCGCTCGACAAGGCTCTCCGCAAAGCGCTGATCCATTTTTACCCGGAGATCAAGAATATAAGGCTGGTGGACTACAAGGTGCGTGTACTGGAGGAGAAGCGAGGAACAAGCGCCAAGGTACGGGTACTTATAGAGTCAAGCAATGGCCGCTCTACCTGGGGTACCGTTGGTGTTTCAACCAATGTCATTGAAGCAAGTCTTCTGGCGCTTCAGGACAGCATGAACTACCATCTCTTTACCCTGAAGGCAACAGCGCCGGTTATTGAGACCCATAACGCATAATGACGAATGTCGGAGTAAAGGTTTGTGCACGTATCACCGTAGCATCGTGTACAGTATCCGTGCTTTTGGCCTGGCCTGCATTGCCATACAGTTTGATACGGTCATTTCCTGCACTGCCAGTAAAGCTGTTTTGACTCACAGCAAGAAAATTGATCGCATCGAAAGCACTTGTAACCACAATGGCCGCAGGTTTATCAAATATTGTGTAGCCTGTTACATCATATAAGCCGGGAAATTCTGGCGGATCATTATTCCAGAAAAAAGTTCCAACGAGCCAGTCTGGTTTCATTGAACCAGCCCAGGTATCCATAAAACTCTGATACCAGTTCGCCTGCGTCACCAGGTCAGTTTGTGTATCAGCCTTTCCAATCAGCGCATCAGTATAGATACTTCTGTTGGCAGCTCCAACAAAACTGGGTGAACCTGTTTCTGTAAAAATAATCTGTTTACCTGTACTTGCTGCGACATCAGCCAGATCCCTCTTCCAGCCTTGTGTCACCCATACAGAATCAAGTTGAGCAACTGTTGGTGTTATTGTGCCTGTAGGAAAATCAGGATACATATCGACACCGACATAATCGAGCTTATCCCAAAACTGAATCTGCAACACTTCGCTATTGAGCGGATATTGCACATCCGTCAATGCGGCATAGGTCAACTTACCACCATAGAGCGCACGGACACTGGCGATGATATCATCCCAATATGCAGTATACTCAGGCTTCGTTGCAGCCAGCATCTCATTCCCGATCGACAACAGTGGGATATGATATTGCTCGGCTAACGTCGCCCACTGCGATATATATCTCTGATAACCCGAAAAAAAGGCTGTTGGATCAGAAATAGCAAGATTCCGATCCGTAAGGTTACTGTACTCAGTACCAGTATATCGGTATGATGCGGGGTTAAGTGCGTGAATCTGCGGCTTCAAAAAAACATCCAAGCCTTTTGCTTCTGCATCAGCAATAGCCTCGCCAACACTTGCTGAACTGGCTGTTCTATTATAATCCTCCTCACCGACCCACTCTTTTACCGCACCTGTACTCAAGTCGATAATAGAGACACTACCCAATCCTACGGAGTTCGCGCCCAGATCAACCGCCCTGGACAGCAAATTTGCGTACCCGTTCCCTTCATAGCCTGTCTGGCTATACGCTGATATACTTACTCCTTGAAAAATCACTTCCGTGCCCGCCATAACAGCTCTGCCAAATTATATCGCATAATCACACAAACAGCTCAATAAATGCCAGGCAAACACATGACGCATCAATCAGGATTCGTTGTTAGGACACTGGAACTATTTTTTTAACTGCCTCTCAGAAAGAGATTCAGTCAAAATTGCACGAGAAGATCATTACAACTCTACGAGAGTTAGCTGTTGCGTAAAAAAAGTGTTCGCTCTGAAAAAAAGTAGAAGCAATTCTTGTCAGTATTGCTTCATAGAGGTGCAAAACTAAAAGACTAATCGTCAGTAGGTACTGACGATTAGATGTCGCATGTACAGCAATCCAGGTATTTACCAACTCAAGAGCTCCAATTCATCCAGAACAGGCAATTAAAGTAATTCAATCTATTAAGCAAATCAACACACCCGCTTTGGAGCCATGCTTATTGAGAAGCACCAAGACAATTTATTATTATATAACACGTAATGCTGTTATAGTGGTAGTCTATACATCTGAAAACCGGTTCGTTAATCAGTTTGACGTACCATCCGTAACAGCCTGAGGCTCATTCTTCTTCAGAATGCCATCGTCAACCATCTTGTTGATCGCCTGTGACAATTGCTCGTGGGTGCGAAGCAGAGCAGGTACCGACATCGCCAAAGCAGCAACCTGGCGAATATTGGCTTTTTCTTGTTCGATCTGTGTGATATTGACAAGATCAAGACGAATAATACCATCAATCAGTGTAATGTTGGCAATTCCGTCAGCATAGATAGTTTGCATGTTTTTTTTCTCCCTTAAAAATGTTTTGTTTTTCGCTTCGCATACCTCTGCGCAGCGTCAATATATTACCGATGCAGTTTACTAAAAAAAAATTTGTCATAAGGAGACGGGAAATAAAAAAAGCACGGGAGCCCCGTACTTTTCTTTCGTACATATAGATGTGTGGGCGATAGTGGATTCGAACCACTGACCTCTACAGTGTCAATGTAGCGCTCTAACCAACTGAGCTAATCGCCCTTCCTGAAAGGCTGTTAATATAGACTTTCAACGCTAAAACACAAAGCTGGCAATCCGCATTTCCTCACTTTATGCAATTTTTTTCTTTTTCTCCTCACCTGAAAAATACTCCGGCAGCGCCTTGTTCTCAATAGTATCAGCCGTAATACGGCATTTGCGGGTATTTTTCATTGAAGGGATCTCAAACATAATGTCGATCATCACATTTTCAAGTACCGAACGTAGCGCACGAGCACCGGTTCCTCGTTCAATGGCAATCTTCACCACCTTGTCAAGCGCATCTTCGTCAAACTCCAGCTCCACACCATCCATCTCAAAGAGCTTTTTATACTGTTTGGTAATGGCATTTTTCGGTTCAACAAGAATATTGCGCAAAGCCTTTTCATCCAGCATGTCGAGAGTCGAAATCACGGGGAGACGACCAATAAACTCCGGAATAAGACCATACTCATGCAAATCGTCCTGGGTAACCAGCTTGAGAATTTCGGGATCGTATCCAGTCTGACCGGTTTTCACCTTCGCACCAAAGCCCATTGATGATTTTGAGACCCTCTTGGCTATGAGTTTGTCGAGCCCCTCGAACGCGCCGCCACAGATAAAAAGAATGTTCTTGGTGTTGATGTTGATCAGTTGCTGTTCAGGATGTTTACGACCACCTTTTGGTGGAACACCAACCACAGCGCCTTCGAGAATTTTCAGGAGTGCCTGCTGCACACCCTCACCGGAAACATCGCGGGTAATGGAGACGTTTGCCGATTTACGGGCAATTTTATCGATCTCATCAACGTAGATAATACCACGCTCCGCCCGTTCAAGGTTGAAGTCCGAAGCATGAAGCAGTCGGGCAAGTATCGTTTCAACATCATCACCAACATATCCCGCTTCGGTCAGCGATGTGGCATCAACAATGGAAAAGGGTACTTCAAGCAAATTGGCAAGAGTCTGGGCAAGGAGGGTTTTTCCTGTCCCGGTCGGTCCAATAAGCATGATATTGCTTTTTTCAATAACAACTTCATCATGCTCATGCTGGTTCTGCTGGGAATCAATCCTTTTGTAGTGGTTATAAACCGCCACGGCGAGTGACTTTTTGGCACTCTCCTGCCCCACAACGTACTGGTCAAGCGAACTCATGATCGCTTTAGGGCTTGCAAGGCGTGGCTGAAAGGGCTTTTCACGAAGCTGATCGGGTTGCGGCTCCACGTTAAGCTCTTTGCGCAGGATCTCGTATGATGTTTTGATACAGCGATCACAGATAAAGGCCTTCGGGCCCGCAATCATGCTGTTGACCTCCTGGGCACTTCTGCCACAGAATGAACAAGAGACCTGATCTGTGGTATCGTTAGCGCCTCTTGTTTTTCCTCTTGATGGTTCTCGTTCTTTTGTCATGAAACAATCACACGTTCTGTCACATTTGTAAGGTATACATCTTAAAATCCCATCTTGGCCAAGCTATCCAACAGGTGCTGAATGGTCATACTCAACTTTGGATGATCACTCTCAAAATGGTCGAGAGCTACATTCATACGCTCCATAAGAGGGGCGTCCTCTTCAAGAGAAGGCCCTTTTTCGTCAAGAAGTCTCTGCATATCCGCCCTGAGATTCGACAGCACAACTTCCGTTGTTTCATCGACAGAGTCCACCTGCTCAAGCTCCTGATGAAGTGTCTTGAGGAGCTCCCTCAGTTTTTGCTGTTCCATAATCCTCGCCTTATTAAGTAAAATTTAAGGAAGATGCGTTTCGCCCATCAGAAACCGGTCGCACTCTCGCGCAGCAGCTCTGCCCTCATGAATAGCCCAGACAACAAGACTCTGGCCTCGGCGAGCATCGCCAGCAGCAAAAATTCGCTCCCGATTAGTAAGGTACGTTGCATCCGTCGCACGAATGTTTGAGCGTTCGTCCTGAACAACCTGCAGTTGCTGCAACAGATGCTCCTCCGGCCCGATGAATCCCATCGCAAGCAACACAAGATCGGCGGGAAGAATCTCCTCTGTACCAGCAACAGGTTGCGGCATAAAGCTTCCGTCAGCCTTAACCCACTCCACGCTTGAGACCTCAACTGCCTGAAGTACGCCATGGTCATCAGCAAGAAACTTCTTTGTCATCATTGAATATTTTCTTGGATCCTCTCCCTGCAGAGAGGCTGCCTCCTCCTGTCCATAATCAACCTTGAAGGTTTTCGGCCACTCCGGCCACGGATTATCCGGCTGTCGCTCAAGAGGAGGCTTCGGCATAATTTCAATCTGAATAACGCTTTTGCACCCTTGACGCAGTGACGTAGCGACACAGTCAGTACCGGTATCGCCTCCACCAATAACAACAACATGTTTCCCCGCAGAGGAGAGCACCGGTTCACGGTGGTCAAGCAGTGCTTTGGTACTGGAACGAAGAAAGTTCATGGCAAAGTGAATTCCAGGAATTTCCCTCCCCTCTGCGGCAAGATTACGGGGCTTTGTTGCACCGGTACAGAGAACAACAGCATCGAACTCTTCAAGAAGCTTGTCTGCCGGATAATCGACTCCGACCTCGGTACTCTCCATAAAGGTGATCCCCTCCTGCTTCATCAGATCAATACGGCGATCAATCACCAGTTTCTTATCGAGCTTCATATTCGGAATGCCGTACATCATAAGGCCACCAAAGCGATCGTCACGCTCAAAAACCGTCACGCCGTGGCCTGCCTTGTTAAGCTGGTCGGCGCAGGCCAGGCCCGAGGGGCCCGATCCAACAACCGCCACCCGCTTGCCCGTTCTGTTAAGAATCTGTTTTGGTTCAACCCACCCTTCCGAAAAAGCGTGTTCAATAATCGAGTACTCAATATTCTTGATGGTCACCGGCGGGTCAATAATGCCAAGGACACAGGAGCCTTCGCACGGAGCGGGACAGACCCTGCCGGTAAACTCCGGAAAGTTGTTGGTCTTGGTAAGCCGGTCATAAGCCTCATGCCAGAAACCATTGTAAACATAATCGTTCCACTCTGGCACAAGATTGTGAATCGGGCAACCGCTTGCCATACCACTCAGCATCATACCGGTATGACAGTAGGGAGTACCACAATCCATACAACGAGCTCCCTGATTTTGCAACTCCCCGGAAGTCATCTCCTTATGAAACTCCTGCCAGTCTTTTATTCTTTCCAGAGGTTCCCTGTCGGCGGGCAGTGCTCTCTGGAACTCCATGAACCCTTTAACTTTTCCCATATCAATGAGTTAATCTTTTGCAGCCTTAATTACCTGAAACACGTGCCGGGTCGTGAATATTTTTTAGAAATGCGGCCATAACTGCTTCGTCTCCACTGAGCCCAGCCGCCTCAACCTCTCTCATAGCCTCAAGAGCACGTCGGTAATCATGTGGCATTACTTTAACAAATCGCTTGCAAAGAGCATCCTGATCGTCAAGAATTGACTGTCCAAGGTTGCTTCCGGTAAAGGCGACATGCCGTTCAATCATGGATTGCAGCTCCGCAAACTCAATCGGATCCTCAATGGCAGACAATGCCACCATCTCATGATTACAGTTCTCCGACAAGGTGCCATCTGCATCATACACATAAGCCACACCACCCGACATCCCTGCAGCAAAGTTCCTGCCGGTTTTACCGAGAATAATCACAATTCCGCCTGTCATATATTCGCAGCCATGATCACCAATTGCCTCAACCACAGCGTGAAGACCGCTGTTGCGCACGCAAAAACGCTCTCCGGCCATACCTCTTATAAACGCCTCTCCGGAGGTCGCACCGTAAAAGCCCACGTTGCCAATAATGATATTCTCTTCGGGCACAAATGAGGAGCCTTTGGAGGGATAAACAATAATACGACCCCCGGAGAGCCCCTTGCCAACATAGTCGTTGGCGTCACCTTCAAGTTCAAGCGTCATCCCCTTCGGCATAAACGCACCGAAGCTCTGACCGGCTGAACCGATAAATTTCAGGTGAATAGTGTCATCAGGCAACCCTTCAGCGCCATACGCTTTGGTTACTTCATAACCGACAATGGTGCCAACAACCCTGTTTGTATTTCTGATAGGAAGAGTGGTAAAGACCTTTTGCTTCCGTTTGATCGCCGGTTCACAGATCGAGAGCAATGTCGTTCGATCAAGACTCTCGTCAAGACCGTGCTCCTGAGCGATGGTGCAGTACCTTGTCGCATGCTCGCCAACCTCTGCCTGATAGAGAATCTTTGAGAGGTCGATTCCCTGCGCTTTCCAGTGATTGACAGATTTTTTCATTCTGAGCAGTTCGGTACGTCCGACAAGCTCATTCAGGGTACGAACACCGAGACGCGACATATACTCCCGCACCCCTTCTGCAAGAAAACGCATGAAGTTTTCCACATGCTCCGGTTTCCCCTTGAAATGCTTGCGCAGTTCCGGGTTCTGGGTAGCAACACCGACCGGACAGGAGTCATCCTGGCAGCAGCGCATCATGATACAACCCATAACCACAAGGGTGGTTGTAGCAAATCCGAACTCTTCGGCGCCAAGCATGGCGGCAATAACAATGTCTCTTGCGGTTTTTAACTGGCCATCCGTCTCAACAACAATTCGGCTTCGGAGGTTGTTGAGCACAAGCGTCTGGTGGGCTTCTGCCAGGCCAAGTTCCCATGGCATACCTGCGTGCATGATACTCGAAACAGGTGAGGCACCAGTTCCACCATCATGGCCGCTGATCAGCACAACATCGGCATGAGCCTTTGCCACACCTGCGGCAATGGTTCCGACGCCAACTGTAGAGACAAGCTTGACGTTGATTCGAGCCTCGGGATTAGCATTTTTCAAGTCATGGATAAGCTGCGCCAGATCCTCAATCGAGTAAATATCATGATGGGGAGGCGGCGAAATGAGGCCAACTCCAGGCGTTGAATAACGAACCTTCGCTACCCACGGATAGACCTTGGAACCTGGAAGCTGACCCCCTTCACCAGGTTTTGCTCCCTGGGCCATCTTGATCTGAATCTCATTGGCATTGGCCAGATATTCACTGGTAACACCAAACCGTCCGGAGGCAACCTGTTTGATGGCCGACATTCTTGAGTCGCCGTTGGCATCCTTATGGAAACGCGCAGGATCTTCGCCGCCTTCACCGGTATTGCTCCTTCCGCCCAGCCGGTTCATGGCAATAGCAAGCGTTTCATGAGCCTCCTGGCTGATCGAGCCATAAGACATGGCACCAGTCTTGAAGCGTTTCAGGATAGCCTCAACCGACTCAACCTCATCAATCGGCACTGCCTGCTCACTGAAGCGAATATCCATCAGACCACGAATCGTACAGAGATTCTCGCTCTGATCATCAATAAGGTTCTCATATTTTTTGAATAACCCATAATTCCCGGTTCTGCAGGAGTGCTGCAAGAGATGTATTGCCTCGGGGCTGAAGAGATGAAATTCTCCGCTATGGCGCCACTTCCGCTCTCCACCGGCATCCAGACCACGATCAACCTTGTTGCCTGTACGAGGAAAAACAGACTCATGACGCCGGTGAACCTCTTCGGCCACAATATCCAGACCAATACCCTCAATACGAGTAGGGGTGCGGGTGAAATAGGCATCAACGATCTGCGTATTAAGGCCGACTGCCTCAAAAATCTGGGATCCACGATAACTCTGAATGGTTGAAATACCCATTTTGGCCATGGTCTTCACCACGCCCTTGACAGTAGCCTTGACATAGTTCTTAAGTGCTACCTTCTCATCAAGCTTTATTCGGCCCGATGAAACCAATGAATGGATGGTTTCAAACGCCATGTAAGGGTTAATTGCTCCAGCGCCATAACTAACAAGCATGGCAAAATGATGCACCGTTCTCGGCTCAGCCGATTCAAGCACCAGGCCAATCTGCGTTCTGATACCTGCGTTGATAAGAAAATTATGGAGTCCGGAAACTGCCAGAAGCGCCGGTATGGGTGCACGGTCACTCTCAAGCTCTCCCTTGTCGGAGAGAATGATAATATTGACCCCTTTGCTCGCTGCCTGCTCAGCCTGACGATAAAGAGCCTGCATGGCAGCTTCAATACCCTTGCCTCCCTGTTCCACAGCATAAAAAATCGGCAGCGTCACCGCCCTGAAACCTGGCTTGTCAATACCGCGAATCTTTTCAAGAGCCTGATTGCTCAAAAGCGGATGCGGCAAGCGGATGCGGCGACAGTTCACCTCCGAAGGCTCCAGCAGATCTCCCTCTGTGCCAAGCATGACTGTTGTAGAGGTTATCAGCTCCTCACGAAGCGAATCGATTGGCGGATTGGTAACCTGGGCAAAAAGCTGCTTGAAATAGTCATAAAGCATCTTCGGCTTGTTTGAGAGCGCCGCAAGCGGAGTATCGTTACCCATCGATCCGATCAATTCTACCCCTTTTTCGCTCATAGCCTTTATCTGCAGAGAGATATCCTCCTGGGTATAGCCAAAGACTTTCTGACGCGCAGTAAGACTGTATTTATCCTCATCAGGATTTTTCATCTGCGGATGATCCGCCAACGACTCCAGATCAATCACATTGCGCTCAATCCATTCGCCATAAGGCTGCTCCGCAGCAATTGTCTCTTTGATCTCTTCATCCGAAATAATGCGTCCCTGACCCGTATCAACCAAAAACATGCGACCTGGCTGCAAACGATCTTTTTTAAGGATCCTCTCCGGTGCAATATCGAGCACACCAACCTCGGACGCCATAATCACAAGGTCATCTTTCGTGATGTAGTAGCGTGACGGGCGAAGTCCATTGCGGTCAAGCACCGCACCAATCTGTACGCCATCAGTAAAGGTTACAGAGGCGGGCCCATCCCATGGCTCCATAAGGCAGCTATGATACTCGTAGAACGCTTTCTTCTTTGCAGATATCGCATCGTTGCCCGACCATGGCTCAGGAATAATCATCATGGCCGCATGAGCAAGCGAACGGCCTGAGAGCACAAGAAATTCAAAGGTATTGTCAAGAATGGCGGAATCGCTGCCATCCTCCAGAATAACGGGTTTGATATTCTCAAGGGCATTACCGAAAACCTTCGACTCAATATTTTTCTCCCTCGCCTTCATCCAGTTGACATTGCCCTTGAGCGTATTGATCTCGCCATTATGGCTCAAATAACGATAGGGGTGTGCCCGGTCCCAGCTCGGAAAAGTGTTGGTACTGAAACGGGAATGCACCATGGCAATGGCGCTCTCCATGTCAGGATCGTGCAATTCAGGGTAAAACAACCCGACCTGCTCGGGAAGGAGCATCCCTTTATAAACGATAGTCCTGCTCGACAAGCTTGAAATATAAAAATAGCTGGTACCAAGAAGGCCTGCGGTATACTTGACCCTTTTTGTAATGCGGCGGCGAATGATGTAAAGTTTGCGTTCAAACTCGAGTTCGGACATCGTACCCTTGCCCCACCCAACAAGAAGTTGCTTGACCACCGGCTCCTGTGAACGGGCTGTATCGCCAAGTGAATCATTGCATGTCTCAACTTTTCTGAAACCAAGAAACTTCTGACCCTCAGCCTGTATCATGACACGACAGATATCCTCAATAGCACGTCTCTGTGATATATCCGGCGGCAGGAAAATCATCCCCACGCCATACCGGTTATCGGGTGGAAGCTCAATACTTGCTTCGGCACAAACCCTGCGGAGAAACTTGTCTGGAAGCTGAAGAAGAATTCCGGCCCCATCACCAGTATTATTTTCACAGCCACAGGCTCCGCGATGTTTCAGGTTTTCATTGATCCGTAGACCCTGCTCCACAATATCATGTGACTTGACGCCCTTGATATGGGCAACAAACCCTACACCGCAAGCGTCATGCTCAAACTGAGGATCATAAAGTCCTGCATTTAACGTAACGTTCATATTTTCAGGCACAACTTTTCATACAGTTTCAAAAAAAAGGCGACAGAAGGATCATGGCGCAGAATATAAATGTTTTCAGACAATATACCCCGACTTCCTCAAAACCCGCCAATCTATGCTTTCCCCTGACTGGCAACAGCATCGACGGCCCTCTTCAGCGCCTCCTGATCCCCAAGGTAATAACTCTTCAAAGGCTTGAGATTATCATCAAGCTCATACACCAGCGGAATCCCGGTAGGAATATTGAGACCAACGATATCCTCTTCAGAAATATTATCAAGATACTTGACCAAGGCACGCAATGAATTTCCATGAGCAGCAATGATAACCTTTCGACCCTTGCGAATTTCCGGGGCTATCGTCTCATGCCACAATGGAAGGAAACGATCCACCGTGTCTTTCAGACATTCACTCAGGGGAATCTCCTCTTCGGTCAACGTGGCATAACGAGGGTCGGAACCGGGATAACGTTCATCGCTTTTCTCCAGTGCAGGTGGTGGAGTATCGTAACTTCTCCTCCAGACCAGCACCTGCTCCTCGCCATACTTCTGCGATGTCTCCGATTTATTGAGCCCCTGCAATGCCCCATAATGGCGCTCGTTCAACCTCCAGTTCTTGAACACAGGAATCCACATCAGATCCATTCCATCAAGCACGCCCCAGAGTGTCCTGATTGCACGCTTCAGCACTGAGGTATAGGCAATATCGAAGACAAATCCAGCCTCCTGGAGCAGTTTACCAGCATTTCCAGCCTCCAGTCTCCCCTGTTCACTCAGATCAATGTCATACCATCCAGTAAATCGGTTCTCACGGTTCCACTGACTCTCTCCATGCCGCAACAAGACAAGTTTTATCATAGCAAGCTCTCCCTTTTCTGGATTTTTTTTATTCCGAAAATTTCTCATTTCCGGTTGTTTGGTCCGCAATTTAATATTCTCTGCACCTTTTCTCAAACTTCATCCTCTCCCGAGAGCTAAAGTTTACTCAAGAAGAGACGGAATAGTTGAAAAGAGGGAGGTTTTCAAAGAATTCACTGTAGATTTATAAACTGAAATGTGATATCTTAGATCATTTTTGGCGCAGGATTGCAAGGCCGCCACAAGTGTGCTTGCCCCCTGTTCCCAGTGGTAGTGATTGATCTGTAAATGCTCTTATACTGATTTAAACGACAATGAACGTAGACAATTTCAGGCTCCAACTAGGTGGAAAAGAGTATGTCCCCATCATTATTGGGGGTATGGGGGTAAATATTTCGACAACCGAACTTGCTCTTGCTGCTGAAAAACTGGGTGGTATAGGCCATATTTCTGACGCTTTGGTTACCTACGTCTGTGACAGGATTTTCAGTACCTCTTTCGTAAGCCGGAAGAGAAAAAAATACGCTCAATACAGCGGCACTCCCGACAAATCAGCAGTGCTGTTTGACCTTGAAGAGCTCGCTGAAGCACAAAAAAAGTATATCGAGCACACCATCTCCCAGAAAACAGGCAAGGGCGCTGTTTTTCTGAACTGTATGGAAAAGTTGACCATGAACAGCGGCATTGAGACGTTGAAAGCAAGACTTTCGGCGGCAATGGATGCCGGTATTGACGGACTGACCCTGGCGGCAGGCCTGAATCTCAGAACGCTTGATCTTATCCAGGATCACCCAAGATTCCGTGATGTCAACATAGGTATTATTATCTCCTCTGTCAGGGCACTCGCCATATTCCTCAAACGCGCCATACGCCTGAACAGAGTGCCGGACTACATTATTGTTGAGGGACCACTTGCCGGGGGGCACCTGGGGTTCGGGCCTGCCGACTGGCACACCTTTGATCTCAAAACAATTTTTTCGGAAGTTCTTGCGTTTCTTAAAAAAGAGGGGCTGAATATTCCGGTTATCCCGGCAGGTGGTATTTTTACAGGCAGTGATGCTGTCGATTATCTCCAAATGGGGGCTGGCGGGGTGCAAGTTGCAACCCGCTTTACCATCAGCAAGGAGGCAGGCCTGCCTGCTGATGTCAAACAGAACTATATCAATGCCCGAGAGGAGGATATCGTCGTCAATATGGCCTCTACCACAGGCTATCCCATGCGCATGCTCACCTCGTCACCAACCCTGCGCTACGCAATAAAACCCAACTGCGAGGGGCTGGGCTATCTCCTTGAAAACGGTGGAAAGTGCACCTATATCGACGAATATTACAACGCCCTGGCAGAAAGAAAGGCAGGCGAACCGCTTGTTGTAAAGGAGAAAACCTGTCTCTGTACCGGTATGGCAAATTATGACTGCTGGACATGCGGCCATACCACTTACCGCCTCAAGGAGACAACCATCCTTCTGCCGAATGGAAAATGGCAGCTCCCCAGGGCAGAAGATATTTTTAATGACTATCAGTTCAGCCGCGACCACTCCATCATGCGTCCAGAACCAGAGGTAACATGAAACGAAAAGCAAGCCTGTTTCTCTCTGCCACTCTTGTTGCGATAACTCTTCTTGTGGTTGTTTTTGTCGTGAACCAGTTGGTTGCGCTTGCCGGGCTTCTGAGCTCTCTGCATCCCAATGCAGGAGCTCTTTTCCTTATGTTCAGCGTATCAGTTATCCTTTTTTCTCTCTATAACGGAATCAGATTTTTTTCTCTGCCAAGAAAACCCGCACTTCCTACAGATGAAAATTCGCAGACAATGGCGGCATACTTTGCCTATATAACCGGAAGACTTCCGGTTCATCCCATGCATCCTGAACCAGCTAAAAATAAAAAAGATCAACGATGGTTGCGTACCAACCTTAAACTTCTCGATACTGACTCACTCAACATAACCAGACAGATCGCCACCAGAAATTTTTTTGTAGGAGCTTTTGCCCAGAACACATCCTACGGAACAACCACGTCGCTGATCAATAATCTCAAAGTGGTGTGGAATATCTACACTTTTCACAACCACGAGCAACACTTCAGGGAGTTCATAATCCTGGCTCGATCAGTTTACGAATATCTTCCACTTTCAGACTTTAAAAAGGAGGACATTCAGGCCCATATCAAACCGATTATTCAGTCGGCGTTCAGCAATACCCTCTCCTCCCTGCTGCCAGCAGGGAACCTGCTCGCTCCCTTTTTCCTCAACCTCTTTCTGGCCGGAGCGACCAACACCTACATCACCTGCCTTGCCGGAATTATTGCCACTCGCCACTGCCAGAGCATCACGAGTGAAGACAAAAGGGAGATCATTCAGCAAAGCATGTTCGAAGCATCGTTCATGCTGAAAGAGATTGTCAGAGAGTGTAACCCTATTTTATCGGTCACCATCAGTAATGCCATAAAAAAAGCAGGTATCGAAAGTCTCGACACCATGCAGTCTCCTTCAGCAGGAGGCGGCATGGCCAAAGACATTGTCTCACATCTGGCAAGCTCGCTGAAAAATATTCTGAAAGAGAATGGGTAAGTTGGCAGTTATCAGTTATCAGTTGCTTTTGCGGAGTTCGCGGAAGAAATCTTTGAGTAGTGTTTCGCATTTGCTCTCCATGATTCCACCGAAGACCTCTGGCTGATGGTTGAGTTGCTGGCATCCGGTCACATTCATGACCGTGCCTGAGGCTCCCGCTTTTGGATCGTAAGCGCCAAAGATAACACGGCCGACCTTTGCATTGACGATAGCGCCAGCACACATCGGGCAGGGCTCCAAAGTTACGGCCAACGTGCAATCGTTGAGATATTTGCTGCCTATGGTCGCCATGGCTGAGGTCAAGGCAATCATCTCCGCGTGCGCTGTAGCATCGCAAAGTGCCTCCACCTGGTTGTACCCCCTCCCGATAACGTGGCCACTACTATCAAGCACAACAGCCCCAACGGGAACCTCCTTCCGTTCAAACGCTTTCATGGCTTCCCGAAAAGCCAGCTCCATGCACCAGGTAAAATCCATCATACTTTTTGTGTCAACAATACTTGCTGAAGAAGAGAGAACACGTTAGTTTACGTTTGAATGTTTCATTGATTATTCTTCAGGAAGATAGCTTCTCGATCGTAGAAAACCTATCAAGAGGTGCCGCAACAGTATCACGGAGTGGGTTTAATCCGCTTGGATCAGCGTATGAATCTTAGGAATTTCAGAGTTGCAACTGAATATTGTCAACAATTGTTCGTAGAATGCGTTAGAAATGTGCAAGCTGGTGTCATCACGATAACAGTGTTGTTTTAAAAACGAAGCGTTACAGGAATCTGTCACCGCAGTGACACAGATACCTCTGAAGCTTCAAACCAGAATTATGGAAATACTTTTTCTTTTTGCCCTGATTGTTCTTAACGGCCTTTTCGCCATGTCGGAGATAGCGCTGGTCACGGCAAAGCGCTCCCGTCTTGCAAAATTGGCCGATGATGGAGAGAGAGCTGCGGTTACGGCGCTGAAACTTGGCCAGGATTCAACAAGGTTTCTCTCGACCATCCAGATTGGCATTACCTCTATTGGTATTCTTAACGGTATTGTCGGGGAGAGCGCTCTTGCCGCCCCTTTGGCGACGACGCTGCAAACATTAGGAATGAATCCTGAACCAAGCCATATTATTGCAACAGCAGTTGTGGTTCTTGCCATCACCTACATCACCATTGTGATCGGTGAGCTTGTACCAAAACGACTTGGCCAGTTGAATCCTGAAGGAATTGCTTGCCTGGTTGCGCGCCCAATGCTCACCCTCTCGGCAATAACCCGGCCATTTGGGCGTCTGCTTTCGGCCTCAACCGATACGGTTCTCCGTCTGATGGGAAACCCCCCACAAGCCATGCCGAGCGTTACGGAAGAGGAGATTCATGCGATGCTTGAGGAGGGATCCGAAGCCGGGGTGATTGAGCAGCAGGAGCATGAGATGGTACGGAATGTCTTTCGACTGGATGATCGTCAACTGGGCTCACTGATGGTTCCAAGAGCAGACATTGTCTTCCTTGATGTCTCGCAACCGCTGGAAGAGAATATCCAGCGGGTGACAGAGTCTGAACACTCACGCTTTCCAGTCTGTAACGGCGGCCTGCAGTCTCTGATTGGTGTGATCAATGCCAAACAGCTTTTAGCGAAAACCCTGAAGGGACGCTTGACAGAATTTACCTCACAGTTGCAGCCCTGCGTCTATGTGCCCGAAACCCTTACCGGCATGGAGCTGCTCGACCATTTCAGAACTTCAGGCACCCAGATGGTTTTTGTTGTTGACGAATATGGTGAAATCCAGGGGCTGGTTACCCTCCAGGATATGCTTGAAGCTGTTACCGGAGAGTTTGTTCCACGAAATCTTGAAGATTCATGGGCAGTACAACGTGAGGATGGCTCATGGCTGCTTGATGGCCTTATTCCTGTCCCAGAACTTAAGGATACCCTTGAACTGAAAAACGTACCAGAAGAGGACAAAGGGCTCTACCATACGCTCAGCGGGCTGATGATGTGGTTGCTCGGTCGTATGCCTCGAACCGGTGATATCATGACCTGGGAGAGCTGGAATCTCGAAATTGTTGATCTTGACGGCCAAAGAATTGACAAGGTACTTGCTTCGAAAATCTCTGAAGTTCCACAACAAGAGGCCGGAAACTCAGTAACGTCCGTACCGGCAGAGTAACAAGGAACCCTTTTCGTGCGCGCTCTGACGGCAAAACCCTTTGGAGCACAATAGTTGGTAGCGGAGTGTATGCCGCAGAACGGCACCAAGGGGCTGTCAATGCTCTGACGGGGCTGAGCAAAATAGTTTTTGGCTAATTTCATCCAGCCCCGCAGGGGCAGCACAAGAGACAAACTCCCGGAAAATCAGAATATCACTAAAATAAATTATTTTAATCAGTTATGAAACATCAAGAGGCCGATTGTCTCTTTTGCCGGATAGTGCGAGGAGAGATCCCCGCCAAGGTCATCTACCGCAACGAGCACGTTGTGGCTTTCAGAGACATTACCCCGGTCGCCCCAAAACATGTACTGATTATTCCTGTCAGACATATCTCTTCACTCAGTGAGCTCCAGCCCGAAGATGAAGCAATAGCCGGTCAGATTCTTCTTGCCACCGGAGCGGTTGCCGAAATACTGGGTATCAAAGCATCTGGCTACCGGTTTGTCTTTAACTCCGGCGCTGATGCCATGCAGAGTGTTTTTCATATCCACGGCCATCTGATAGGCGGTCAACAGATGGGCTGGCCTCCCTTTCCATAACCATTGCTGCTGCGGCTTTGCTCAACTCTTTCTGCAAAAACCGTCGATCTCCATGAATTTTTTTTTGTTCCTTGCTGTTATACTGGTTATAATCGGTCCGATTTATTTTTTTATTGTTTAGTGCAGGAGATCATGGAATGCGGTTATCAGAGTTGAAGGTTGGCAGGGAGGCTGAAGTGACGGCGGTAAAAGCTGAAGGCGCTGTAAGGCGCAGAATTATGGATATGGGACTGATCAAGGGCACCAGATTCAAAGTGGTCAGAGTCGCACCGCTCGGCGATCCTATGGAGATTTTTTTCAAGGGGCTCCATCTCGCCTTGAGAAAAAATGAGGCTGATGG
>CAIWUU010000057.1 GCA_903915955.1 uncultured Chlorobiaceae bacterium
AAATCTGACCTGATTGGGTGGTACACTTTCGTCCGGAATACCTGGTACACTTTACTCCGGTACAGGTGGTACACTTTGCTCCGGAATCGCTGGTACACTTTGCTCCGGTAGAGGTGGTACACTATACTCCGGTGTGCTCACCAAGTGTATTTCCGACAATTTGATACAGCATTAGAAAACGGCCTTATCATCGAGTTTTGAACGAACTATTTTAAACTCAAAACCGTACTTCTGCGCAACTGAATCACAAAGCTTACAAAACCAATCGGGTGCACTGGGGGAAATGTAGATCTTCTCAACTAAATGCTTGACGTTGACATTGACCTCGACTCCATCAACTATGGTGTCTTTATAGCAACCGATTTTTTCTTCGGGAATTGTTGGATAGCGCACTATCAGCGCTCTGACTTCTCGTTCATATTCAAAGCTCTTACGTTTATGGATAAATGGGGAAAAGGGATCATAAATAAAATCGTTAACAGAGGTGGGGTCGTAGTAAGGACTTATAGGGTCTTTCTCGTAGTCAATGTATTTCACCTCGCCAAGATAAACCTGTGCATCATCAATAATGGATTCTCGTAGCTTTCGATAAATTGATTGAACGGCTATACCCTCATTACTTTTTGAGTACAGTTTCCACATCGCGGCTGACTCATGCTCACTCATGTGCCAGCAGTTGATGGCGTAGAACTTCCGCCAGTATAGGTTTATCTTTCCCGTTGAATCTATTTGATTACGGTACGCATCTATATACTCTTTTGGGAAATTGGGATGACGAAGAACACGCGATTTCACGGTATTCCGTGCCTCTACAGTCATTATTGGCAAAGAACCTTCGAATGGATCGTCGAACTTGTCGGCTCTTGTGAAATAAAGACACCGAGATTCCATGAAAGACACAAACTTGGTGAAATCCATATACCTCCAAACCCGAATATCTTCGCTCTCGGGTTGTACAAAAATATGATGAGCTTCATACATGTGACTGGCACCTAACAATGTTTAGACTGATCTGCCTAATTCAGTAAAAGCAGAAAGCTTCTGACTGTATAAGACAACTTCATAATCCATAATCACAGTCCGTCCAATTGATTATCTATAAATGAGTTAATAGCATTAACAATTATTTAAACCTGTCAACTTATACCGATCAGTCTACACCGGCATGAGGCATGGTTTCAACCGGTACCATTCCGTCAATGAGGGTTTCTGGCGCAATATCTTGTTGGTGCGGCCAGGTAACAGCCCCAAAAAGAATACCTACCTGATTGAAATAATGCTCACCTGCAAGTTCCCGGAAGAGACCGCGATCAAGGTAAGGCTTCATATCAAAGACACCCCGACGACCATCTTCAATTTCAACATAAATGCGATAATCAGATAACGGTTTGACAACTTTTGCATCCCAATACATACAAGACCTCACAGTGGTGTAATTTTATATGGTTCCTCTCCATTAACCGCCAACTCCCAATCAGCCATCAATTCATCACGATGTAATTCAATCCATGCTTGAACCAAGCGGAGTTGCTTGCGAGGCAGATTGCCAGCCAAAATCTCTCCATCTTCGATACCCAAAGAAGCTTCAAATTCCGCATATCTCGCATGAATATGCGGAATATTGTGATGTTTATTATCGATAAGATACAACCGGATAATGATTCCATAAAACATTGATATGATTGGCACGTCTTATGTCCTCCTCTATTATGTCTTAGAAACAATCAAACTGATCCGCGCAAACCGAAGATTTTTGAAGCATATAACTGCGCTGGCTTTTCCTTGGGGGAACACCACCCTTCTTCAAGCAGTGTTCCCAACCAACAAAAAAGAAATGACTTACTCGCTGTGTACTTGCCCTTCGCCTTCAGGAACGGGAGCTACCCCATCGACAAAACGGAGTTCATTCTCCGCTTCATCAAAAGCAATCCTGATGATACTGCCCTCCGAAAAACGCCCTTTCAGCATCTCTTCGGCAAGGGGGTCTTCGACATACTTCTGCAGCGCCCTTTTCAGCGGACGTGCACCATATTTCTGGTCGTAACCCTTGTCCACAAGAAACTCTTTGGCTTTTTCATCAATCTGCACCCCGATACCCATATCGTGGAGACGTTTGAACAGCTTCCCTGCGGTAATGTCGATAATCTGGAAGATATGCGACTTCTCAAGCTGATGGAACACCACAATATCATCAATCCGGTTAAGGAATTCGGGATTGAAGACCCGTTTAAGCGCATCCTCAATGGTTGACTTCATCGCCTTGTAATTGCCGGTTGCGTCGTCAGCGGGAGTAAAGCCCATGCCCGATCCAGCACCAAAATTCTTGATATCCTTGGCGCCAATATTCGAAGTCATGATGATAACAGTATTGCGGAAATCAACCTTTCTTCCCATGCCATCGGTCAGCACACCTTCGTCCAGCACCTGAAGCAGAATGTTAAAGACATCGGGATGCGCCTTCTCGATCTCATCGATAAGCACCACCGAATAGGGCTTGCGACGAACCTTTTCGGTCAACTGGCCGCCCTCTTCGTAACCAACATAGCCGGGAGGCGCTCCAACAAGACGGCTGACCGAGAACTTCTCCATATACTCGCTCATGTCCGCTCTGATAAGAGCATCTTCACTGTCAAACATATAACGGGTCAGCGCCTTGGCAAGTTCGGTTTTGCCAACCCCGGTCGGTCCAAGAAAAATAAATGAACCAATCGGACGTGATGGATCTTTAAGTCCGGCACGGGTGCGCTGTATGGCTTTGGTAATTTTTTTGATTGCTTCATCCTGACCAATCACCTCTTTGGTAAGATCGGCCTCCATTGTCAGCAGCCGTTTCGACTCAGATTGTGCAACCCGGGCAACCGGAATACCGGTCATCATCGCAATCACCGAGGTAATATCGGCCTCAGTGACATCGTAAACACTTTCAGCCGCCCTCTCTTCCCAATCCTGTTTGGCCTGTTCAAGCGCTTCAAGCATACTTTTTTCTCGATCACGAAGCCTCGCAGCTTCTTCAAAATTCTGCATCTTCACCACCTGATTCTTCTCGCTCTTGACCTCCTCTATTGATTTTTCAAGCTCAAGAATCTCCTGTGGCACATGAATATTGCTCAGATGAACACGGGCCCCAGCCTCATCCATCACATCAATGGCCTTGTCGGGAAGAAAACGATCGGTGATATAGCGCTCAGAAAGCTTTACTGCCTTGTCAATTGAGTTTTCAGAATAGTTGACATGATGGTGCGACTCGTACTTCGATTTGATGTTATTGAGAATCTGAATGGTCTCATCAACCGATGTTGGCTCTACCATGATTTTCTGGAAACGACGGTCAAGAGCGCCATCTTTCTCAATAAACTGACGATACTCATCAAGCGTGGTTGCGCCGATACACTGGAGCTCACCACGGGCAAGAGCGGGCTTGAAAATATTGCTTGCATCCAGCGAACCAGAAGCGCCACCTGCCCCAACAATAGTGTGCAACTCATCGATAAACAAAATCACATCGCGCGACCGCTCAAGCTCATTCATCAGCGCTTTCATCCTCTCTTCGAACTGCCCCCGATATTTGGTACCGGCAACAAGCGCCGCAAGATCAAGGGCAACAACTCTTTTATCGTAAAGCACCCTCGACACCTTGCGCTGCACAATTTTGAGAGCAAGACCCTCAGCAATGGCCGTTTTGCCAACTCCTGGCTCACCAATCAGTACCGGATTATTCTTTTTCCGACGGCTTAGAACCTGGGCAACACGCTCAATCTCCTTTTCGCGACCGATGATCGGGTCAAGCTTGTCATCAAGGGCAAGACGAGTGAGATCACGACCAAAGTTGTCGAGCACTGGAGTTTTTGTTCTCTCCCCTTTTTTAGGATCAGGCTTTTTAGGCTGCCGTTCAGAACCACCTGATGAATAAGCACCCTCCAGGGGAGGCCCCTCAGCTTCACTTTTACTGCTGGAGATACTCATGAGTTCATCTCTGACAAGATCGTAGGTCACACCCAACTGTTCAAGAACCTGGGCGGCAATATTATCATCCCCTTTCATGAGAGAGAGCAGAAGATGCTCGGTACCGATAACGTTCGACTT
>CAIWUU010000058.1 GCA_903915955.1 uncultured Chlorobiaceae bacterium
CGCTGTTTTTAGTCAGTTATGAGCTCCTGCAATTGGCTTCATTTGCGATAACGACATTTTTTGCCTGACCACAACCATGAGCAGCTCCATTTTTTACTCAAAATTTCGATTTTTGTGGCTATCATGAATTATTCAGGATAACAAGTTTCTGGAACTGGCGGTTAGTGGACAGGCAACTCATATCATAACGGGAGATAATGATTTACTTGTTCTTAATCTATTCCGTCGGATTGAAATTGTTTCTCCTGCCGTTTTTTTGAATGAATGTATAACTGGATAATCTCCTGATGAATACGCCTACGGTTACCATATTTGACCTGAGCTCATCAGAGAAACTACAGTTGGCAGAAGCTTTTCGGGATGGTCTGGCGGCTACACAAAAAAAGAGCCGCGTTTTTTCCTGTGTGATCTTTTGCTGAAAAAGAACATCGCTGACTGCAACATTGAGGCGTTCTGCGGTCAGGGGGAAAATATCTATGAATGAACTATTATTGCGATAAATAAACAGATGCCATGCTTCTTTCTATCCTGTGTGGTCATAACTGTTCATGATATGCAACTTTGCTCTTCCCAAGATTTCAGTGTATATTTAAATTCATGCAGAATAACCTGCAAGCACGTTCTCCAACAAACATTTTTCGACGTTTCACTGCGGATTGCAAAATACTATGGAAGAGACAGACAGACTGGAACTCCGCTATGAGGTTGCGCGTAAAGCGATTCACCTCTCCTCCCTGTCGATTCCGGTGATCTACTGGTTCATCAGCAGGGAGCTGGCACTTCTTCTGCTTTCGCCGCTTTTCTGCGGATTCTTCTTGATTGACCTGCTGAAAAATTTTTCCAGCCCGGTTGCCACATGGTATCATAAAACGTTTGGTTCCATGCTGAGAACACATGAGCTGCAGGGAAACAAAGCGTATCTGAATGGCGCAACCCACATTGTTATGGCGGCTCTGCTCCTGGTACTCTTTTTTCCAAAAATCCTTGCAGTAACCGCATTTACACTGGTCGCGGTTTCCGATACCCTGGCGGCTATTGTGGGGAAAATTTTTGGGAAACACCGCTTCGGCAAAAAAAGCCTGGAAGGAAGTGCGGCGTTTTTCCTCTCCGCATTATTCATCGTTACCGTGGTGCCAGGTCTGAATCTGTTCATCGGGGTTGCCATGGCGATTGCCGCAACCATAACCGAAGCGTTTATAGTGCGTATCGGCGACTTCAAGATTGATGATAATCTTGCCATACCTCTCATCAGCGCTGCCGTCGGCCTCCTCGGGACTCTCCTTTTTCTCTAAGCGTCATTACCTCCACGATACGTTTCATGCAGACCACCATTACCAATTCACCCGAAGAGGCCGCAGCCATTCTCAACGCTGGCGGAGTTGTGGCCTTTCCAACTGAAACTGTTTACGGCCTTGGAGCCGGCATCTGCCATCCTCAAGCAATCAGACAGATTTTTCAGGCAAAGGGTCGTCCTGGAGATAACCCGCTCATTGTTCATATCTACAGTATTGAGCAACTCGCTGATGTGGCCGATGAGATCAATGCCGAAGCAAAGAGGCTTATTGAACACTTTGTCCCGGGGCCGCTGACGCTGGTGCTAAAAAAAAATCCTTGCGTACCCGATATCGTCACCGCAGGCCTGCAAACCGTTGGCATCCGATGCCCGGTCAATCCAATTGCACGGGAGTTTCTCCGTCTCTCTCACTGCCCGGTAGCCGCACCCTCAGCGAATCTTTCCGGACTACCCAGTGCCACCAGTTGGGAGGCAGTCTATGAAGATCTTGACGGAAAAATTGACTGCGTGCTTCGCGGCACCCCGAGTGCAATCGGCCTGGAGTCCACCATTGTTGACTGTTCCGGATCACAGCCTCTCCTGCTGAGAGCAGGCGCTATCACCCTGGAACATTTACAGGCCATTGTTCCTGATATTGCAACGCCGGTAACCACCGATAAAGAGGCACCACCGAAAAGCCCCGGACTGAAGTACCCCCACTATGCCCCCAAAGCGGCAATTGTCCTTTGTCATGCTCTTGAAAAGATGGTTATCGAACCATCATCAGCCTATATCGGCCTTTCGGAACCTCCACAAAGTGTTTCACGGCTCAAGCTCTGCGAAAGTCTCGAAGAGTATGGCCGGGAGCTCTTCAGCTTTTTCCGGCATTGTGACGCCAACGGCGTACACATCATCTACTGCGAACTGCCCTCAAACGAGGGACTCGGCAGGGCAATCCGTGACCGGCTGATGAGAGCTGCCGATAAAAAGTAACAACAACTTGTATACTCAGAACGATAACATGCACCCGAGGTGGAATGATCCGGGAGCACTGGTTGCCCGCTCGTCATTACCACTACTGTAGACCACACGATCATCATACCAGGTTGTTTCGTATCGCGCAGCGAGTTTCATCTGTTTCATGGCCTGCCATGTTGCCACAAGAAAAAATGATTTGCCACGCCCATCATAGACTCCAAGACTGGAGGTCAGGGGAAGATCATCCTCATAGGCATAGATAGCGGCATCATAATCGCTGGTATCAAACAGGGTGAAACGCCCCTTCACACCATAGCTTCCCGTAGTATAGCCCACCTGTTGATAAAGCAGCCTCCCATAAAAGGCTTGATCTCCTGCAAGATATTTTTTGACCACCTCTTTCACCTCCCCGCGAGTTCTCAAACGAAGCCGGTCGAAAAGAGTCACATCGCAATCGAGCTGAACCCGGTTCGTAACAAGAGGAAGGGCTGACCAGAGAGCAACCGATGAGCTTTCCTGATTTTTTTGCTCCTCCTTGTATTTATGCTGAAGCTGAAGGTTCCATGCAAGCCACGATGACTGTTTCCAATTCATAAAAAGTCGCGCATCGTTGCCGTCAGAGGGATATTGGCAGTGACTGCCCAGCACCGGAAAGGTAAACAGGTCATAATAGGCACCAACCAAAAGCCGATCATGGAGCTTAGCATTAACACCAATATAGTATCCATCCTCATTCGATGCTCCATCTCCCCGTTCAGCAAAAGCCCCCGCGAAGGGGGAGAAATAATCCACGCCATAGCTTCTTCGGGCTACAACGGTATTGACTCCACGAGCAACCTGACATTCAGCTCCGGCAATCCATGAAACTCCTTCAGGATATTGTGAAAATGCCGTCTCGGCAAAAAGATTGAGCCGACCAACCGAGAGATCGCTCTCAACACTGTAGAGCATACCAGAGGAGATCGTACTCAAGACGGCTCCCGGTTCAAGTGCATCAAAAGGTTGTGGATAACTGTAGTGAAGCACGCTTCCCCCCACCCTGCCACTGAAAAGGCCCACCTGATAGTGGTAAAGAAGATTTGCGCCGGAAATGGTTTCTGCGACATTATCCTTCCGGCCAATTTCAAGCTCTGTACGATGGTAGCCCGATGTACCAAAACTGGTAATGACGCCAACATCGTTGATGACAGCGTCAAGATGATTGGCGGAATAAAAGGCAGTCACTTCAAAAGGGTTAAGCTTCAGCGTTGTGGCCGCACCCTGCAAAAAACCAAATTCAGAGCTTGAGCCGGAAGGCAACAACCGCTTCGAAGAGAGTCGGACACTGCCGGATGGATCGGTACCTTTGGAAAAATAGCGCCCCTGACCAATAAGCAGCCCTTGCGCAAGATTAAGCTTATAGTTGCCGAGAACTGCGCTTTTCAGAACACCAAGATCATAAGCATTGATGCTCAATGAGGTAAAATCGTCAATATCAGGCTCGCCGATATCCTTTTCCTGCACCAGACTGACCGAGACATGAGGAACGGAAAACTCGGCCCGGTGATAGAGTTTAAAGTTCTCTCCGGCATAGTTGCCGTTCAGAATACCTTTTCGAGGCGGTGTTTCCCAGAAGAGGCGGTTATACAACGACCCTGCAACCTCAACAGCTTTTGGCGTTGCGGTTTTACGGGTTAGCCGCTCTTTTTTATAACGAATATAGGGTGCAATAGTTGCCGTTTTCTCCTCTCCTATAATGGTCTGGAGCACCTGAGTGGAGTAAATCGCCCCTTTTTCCCTGCGATAGCGAAGGATTGCCTGGGCATCAGCGCTGTTCAGCCATGGAAGCTGGCGAAGTTCGTCAACATCAGCTTCATTGAGCACAATCTTATTTTTTCTCAACTCCTCAATCAACTCAACCAGCCGCTCACCATTTACACTGGATTCCATAGTATTGAGCAGATCCTGAAGAGTATCGTTTTCACCACAGAGCGCTTGCGAAGAAAAAAAAGATAGGGCCGAAACAAGAAAAAACGTCACGAACCACGAGGATGCATGACGTTTTAATAAAAGGGGAAGCTGTCTCATAAAGCTATAATGGTTTTGTACAGTTACAAAACCGGCTGGTCGCTTATGGGCTCTCCGTTAACTTGTAGAGTTCCTGAACCTCATTGCGGCTCAGATATCGCCATTCGCCCCGCCGGAGCTCTCCAGCCAGAAGGCCTGCATAAGCAACCCTTTCAAGCCGTTTCACCTCAAAACCGAGGGTTTCGAACATTCTTCTCACCTGGTGGTTCTTTCCTTCATGAATGCTCACCAGCACCTGCATCCCTTCGTCAAGTATTTTAGCCCTGCAGGGGCTGACTTTTTCCCCGGTATCTTTCAAACGCATACCTCCTGTCAATTGACCCAGAAGATTTGGCGTAAATTTTTCAGAGAGCTCGGCAATATACTCTTTTTTTACATTTGACGAGGGATGCATTAATTTATGCGCAAGAGTTCCATCGTTGGTCAACAACATAACGCCCGTTGTTTTTCTGTCAAGTCGGCCAACAGGAAAAACCCGCTCCTTGACATCAATAAAATCGAGCACCATCTCTCGATTCTTTTCATCACTGTTGGTTGTGATAACGTTTCTGGGCTTATTAAAGAGGATGTACACCTTGCGATGCTCCGGCTGGGCAAAACGCTCCCCATCAACAATAACCTCGTCACGCGAAGGGCTGACCTTTATCCCCGGTGTTGTAACCACTTTGCCGTTGACCATAACGCGGCCATCCAGAACCAGTTGATCGGCCGCCCGCCGTGATGCGATACCGCATGATGCCAGATAACGATTGATTCTGACTTCATCTTCTTTGTTGCTATTTTTCATACTTGTCCACCGTCTCCACTTGGTTGTTATAGGATAAAGTTCCATCCCTCCCCTCTTGTCGGGTCAGGTACTCCTGCTCTTCCTGTTCCTGAAGAATCTCCTTTATCTCGCGAAGTTTAGGCAGCTCCTTGAGTGATGAGAGGTGAAAGAGATCAAGAAAGTCTGTTGTTGTTCCGTATTGCAAGGGTTTTCCGGGAGAATCAGCCCGTCCACGCATCTCAATAACACCCCGAAGCAAGAGCCGGTCAATGGCATAATCAGGGCTGACGCCACGAATCTGCTGGATCTGCCCACGGGTAACAGGCTGATTATAGGCAATAACAGCAAGAACTTCAAGGAGAGAGCGGGAAAGCCTTTTACGGATTTTTGGAGCGAGAAGTTTTTTGAGAATCTCGCTGTATTCCGCTCTGGCCAGAAAACGATAACCACCGGCAATACGGTGAATCTGAAACGTCCGTCCTGTTTCAGCATACTCTGAGTTGAGAGAGTCAATAATGGTCTGCAGTTGGCCTGAATCAAGCTCTCTACCGGTAATGTGCCTTATGGTCTGGAGGGTAACAGCCTCTTCTGAAGCAAAAACAAGTGCCTCAATCTGTTGCTGCAACTGTACATCATGCGTCTGCACCTGATGGCTGTTATCTGCTATTTTTTCCGTGCTGTCGAAAAATTATGATCCAGAATAAGCTCCTCTTCAAAACTATACCACAACTCCTGGCAGGGAAAATTGCATTCGTAGAGGGCTTTGCCTACAATGACTGAATCTACCCCATAAGCTTTGAGATCATTGAGTCTTTTCAAATCCCCTGAATTGGTAACACCACCTGAGGCGGTAATTTTCATCCCGGCCTTTTCCGCAAATCTTTTGGTGCTCTCATACCCAAACCCCTGCATCATTCCATCACAGGCGATATCGGTATAAATGATCCGCTCTATGCCCATCCCCTTCATCTGCAGTGCAAGCTCATAATCCTTGAGCTTACTGCTTTCAGTCCAGCCTTTTATCTTGGGAATACCGTTTTCAGCATCAATACCGACAACAATTTTCGATGGCTTGTATATTTTCAGAAGTTCTTCGATCAGCTTCGGGTTGGTAACAGCCGCAGAACCGATAACCACTCGACCGACACCAATATCAAGATATCTCTTCACGGCATCAACGGAGCGAATACCTCCGCCAACCTGGACTGGAATATCAAGATTTGTCACGATCTCCCTGATTTTCTCAAAATTGACCAGCTCTCCGGTAAGCGCAGCATCAAGATCCACAATATGAAGCAGTTTGGCATTCTGCTTCCGCCATATAATGGCCATATCAGAGGGATTATCGAGGTATATTTTTTTCTGGCTGAAGTCGCCTCTGGTCAGCCTGACGCACTTGCCGTCCTTGATGTCAATAGCGGGAATAATCAACATAGTAAATAACACAAAACTGTTTTAACATCCGGCGAAATTTTTGAGAACCTGCAACCCTGCATCTGAGCTCTTTTCCGGATGAAACTGAACGGCAAAAATACCATTTTTTTCAATGGCTGAACAAAAGTTTTTTCCGGCAAACCAGGTTGCTGCCGCAACGGCATCAGGCGCCTCCGGCTCACAGTAATAGGAGTGTACAAAATAGAAGAACGAGTGATCTGGAATTCCCCTGAACAGGATGCTCTCTTTCTGCTGATCAACAGAGTTCCACCCTATCTGGGGAATCTTGTCTGTGTCGCTTTTGAAGTGGCGCACCTTGCCTGGAATCAGGTTCATACCCTTCCATGCTCCCATCTCCTCACTCTCGGCCAGCAGCAACTGCATACCAAGACAAATTCCAAGGAGTTGCCCGCCTTTATCAACATGCTCCAGCACCGCTTCGGTAAAACCTGACGCATTAAGTGACTCTATAGCCTGACCGAAAGCGCCAACTCCCGGAAGAATAACTTTTCTGTATCCAGTGAGCTTAGCCGGATCATCGCTGACAATAGCCTTGACACCGAGATACTCAAATGCCTTGAGGACAGAGCGAAGATTTCCTGCACCGTAATCGGCAATAAAAACCATGTATCAGACTTTAGTTGTACGAAAAACCAACCATTAAAAAGCGCAAGAACGCAGACAGACACCTTTTTAGTCAATTTTTTTATTGACTATTTATTGCTTATCATTAAAAGGTTTTCACCTTACCGAAAAATCCAGCGCGTCTCCATCATCATACGAAATCGAAGAACCAATGTATAAAATTGTTTCCGCACAATTTTTAGCTGAAAATATCAAAAAAATTGAAATTGAGGCTCCTCGTATTGCCAAAAAGAGAAAAGCTGGTCAATTTGTGATGATCAGAGTTGGCCAGACAGGGGAACGAATACCGCTTACCATTGCCGGATCTGACCCGGAAAAGGGGACGATCACAATTATTGTACAGGGAATGGGCAAGTCAACAAAGGAGCTGAACCTCAAAGAGGCTGGCGACACCATCAACGATATTGTAGGTCCGCTTGGAGCGCCATCACACATTGAAAACTTTGGCACTGCAATCAGTATCGGAGGAGGGGTGGGAGCGGCCATAGCCTATCCAACCGCTGTTGCCCTGAAAGAGGCTGGAAACTACGTTATTACCATCAATGGCGCACGCTCAAAAGATCTTGTCATCCTTGAAAATGAAATGAGTGCCGTAAGTGATGAAGCCTATATTACCACTGATGACGGCTCTTATGGCTTTCACGGCTTTGTCACCCAGAAACTGCAGCAACTTATCGATGCCGGAAAAAAAATCGACTATGTGCTTGCCATCGGACCAATCCCGATGATGAAGGCTATTGCTGAGGTTACACGCCCATACAACATCCATACCGTCGTCAGCCTGAACCCGATTATGGTTGATGGCACCGGCATGTGCGGAGGTTGCAGGGTAACAGTCAACAACGAAATCAAATTCGCCTGTGTTGACGGGCCTGAGTTTGACGCACACCTGGTTGATTTTAAAAACCTGACAGACCGCAACAAGATCTATCTGCCTGAAGAGAAACAATCGGCTGAAGCTTATGCTCACAAATGCAACCTCCAAAAGCAGGTATATGCAACTATCGGCGTGTATAACGCCATCATCATGACGTTTATGCCCTTCTTTTCTTTGCCGGGCAGGGCTTTTTTCGGATAAACCCACTCTCTTTTTTTAAAGCAGAATTACTATGGACGCACAACATATCACAACCAAAGAACGTCTTGCTATTCCCCGCCAGGAGATGCCCGCCCAGTCACCTGGGGTACGTATCCATAATTTCAGTGAAGTACATCTCGGATACACACCGGAACTGGCCCGGAAAGAGGCTATGCGATGCATTCAGTGTAAAGATCCGGTCTGCGTCAAAGGATGCCCGGTCAATATCAAAATAGACCAGTTCATCAAGATGATTGCCGAGGGCAACTTTCTTGGTGCAGCAAAAAAAATCAAGGAGGACAACGTTCTTCCGGCCATCTGCGGCAGGGTCTGTCCACAGGAAGATCAGTGCGAGAAAATGTGCATTCTCACCAAAAAACATGAATCTGTTGCTATCGGCAATCTGGAACGGTTTGCGGCCGATTACGAGCGTCAAACCGGAAATGTGGAACTGCCTTCAGTAAAACCATCAACAGGCAAAAAAGTCGCGGTGATCGGCAGCGGACCTGCGGGACTGAGTTGCGCAAACGATCTGATTCAACTGGGCCATGCCGTCACGGTGTTTGAGGCACTGCATGAACTGGGTGGTGTTCTTGTTTACGGCATTCCGGAATTCCGCCTTCCCAAAGAGATCGTGAAGGGGGAAATTGAAGGACTGAAACAACTCGGTGTGGTGTTTGTCACCAATGCTGTGGCTGGCCGTTCAATTACTGTGGACGAGCTCCTGCAAGAAGAGCATTTTGATGCCGTGTTTATTGGTGTCGGCGCCGGTCTTCCATGGTTCATGGGCATCCCTGGAGAAAATTTGCTCGGGGTTTACTCCGCCAATGAATTCCTGACCAGAGTAAACTTGATGAAGTCATATCAATTCCCTGAAAATGATACGCCGGTATTCAATTGCAAGGGGAAAAACGTCGCGGTGTTCGGCGGCGGCAATACCGCTTTGGATGCCGTTCGCACAGCAAAAAGACTGGGTGCAGAACATGCTTATATTGTTTATCGCCGTTCTGAAGCTGAAATGCCCGCCCGTCTGGAGGAACTTCACCACGCACAAAAAGAGGGAATTGAATTTATGCTGCTGATGAACCCTGTGGAGTTTATCGGTAATGATCAGCAGTGGCTTACCGGAGTCAAGTGCATCAGAATGGATCTGGGTGAACCGGATGATTCAGGCAGACGGCGCCCGGTGCCAATTAAAGATTCGGAGTTCATTCTCCCGATTGACATGGCCATCATATCGATCGGCAACGGCTCAAACCCGCTTATCAAGCAGACCACGCCTGATATTGATGTCAGCAAACGCGATACCATTGTTGTTGATATGAAGACCATGGCGACATCAAAAGAGAATGTCTATGCAGGCGGAGATATTGTTACGGGTGGAGCAACAGTTATTCTTGCCATGGGAGCAGGACGAACTGCCGCTGCGGCCATTCATGAAAAAGTCATGAACACCGCGACAAACTGAATTATTCCACAATTGCCACCAAAAGAACCGACTCCACTGTCGGTTCTTTTGGTTTTATCACTGATAACACCGAAACGCAGGTTAACAATACATGTTGGCAACCGCTCGCGTTCAAGTGTAAAATGTGCGCTCCCTTGCACTCAATCCCCCTGCTTCTCAGTGAGATATTTCCAGTACTTCATGGGCATGTTCGATTTCTGGAGGCGGGGGTTTTTACGGTCGGAGATGGCGATAGTTTTAAAAAAGGTCTGCCACAAAAGCTGCACCTTTTTTTCATCCTCTGACAGCGCAGGGGTAATAAACTGTTCGATGGTACCAAACTGCAGCACACCTCTACTCCATTGAGCAGCAGTTCGACGCTTGACATCATAGAGAAACCAGTGTTGCGCCCTCAGCCTCGTACGAAAATATGAGGCAAGGGGCTGAATAATATTATGGTCGGGCTCCATTTTGGCAAGATAGGCACCATCCTGGAGCTTTTCAAAACGGAGAAGCCCTTTCATGCGGTGCAGCTCCCGCCCAGCTTTTTTGGCAATGGAAACAATATCTCGCACTGCCGGATGGGTCAGGTAACCACTGACCTTGTCGCCATGCCTGAAAACAAGCGAGATATAGTGAAGCAAGCTGCTCTCCATTCCACATTTTTCGGCCAGTATGAACATATAGATGCTATATGCCGCATCAGGCGCACAATTGCGAAGCCGTGTAAAAAGCAACTCCGCCTGGGCCACATTGGTATTGATAAAAAAGCCATCCTCAAAGAGCGTCTGCTCACGTTCTGCAAGAATAACTTTTTCAGGATCAGCCTCCTCTTCAAGAATCCACGAAATGGCTGAGAAAAGACCATCGGCAGTTCCGTCGTAGAGGTATCGCTTCATGGCGTTCATAAGGAGAGACCGGGAAGAACAAGCTGCCGGGAAGGCAACGTTGCAGTTGCTTCACCAAGAAGAAGTTGCTGACGAATAAGAGCTGGTGTGCGGACAGGCTTTTCAAACGTCCTGCCTGAACTGGCGATAAAATATTTCGCTCGCTTCATCACTACCCCGATTTTTTTCATCCCTTCAGGAGTAATCGCTGAAAAACGACGTGCTGCGATAATACGTTTGGCGGAGGTAACTCCTATTCCCGGAACGCGCAGCAGTGTCGCATAGTCTGCCCGGTTGATCTCAACTGGAAAGAACTCGGGGTGACGGAGAGCCCATGCTGTCTTGGGATCAAACGTTTCGTCAAGAAAAGGAAGATCATCAGAGAGAATCTCTTCTGCTGAAAAACCGTAGAAGCGCAGGAGCCAGTCGGCCTGATAGAGACGATGCTCTCGCAAAAGAGGGGGCGATGCCAGTACAGGAAGACGGTTGTCATCACTCACTGGCACATAAGCCGAGTAGTAAACCCGCTTGAGGTTCATCTTTTTATAGAGCCCCTGGGAGAGACGAAGAATCTGAAAATCATTTTCAGGGCTGGCACCGATAATCATCTGGGTACTCTGCCCTGCGGGGGCAAACCGGGGCGCTCGACGGTCAGCTTTGCGCTCAACCAGGCTTGATGTTATCTCGCGACCAATAAGCGCCATAGGATCCAGAATAGCATCCTTATGCTTCTGGGGAGCAAGACGCTGCAGCGATGCCTGTGATGGGAGCTCAATATTGACACTGATGCGATCGGCGTAGAGTCCAGCTTTCCGAACCAGTTCACTACTGGAGCCGGGAATAATTTTAAGATGAATATAGCCACCAAACTGCTCTTCCAGCCGCAAAGTTTCTACAACCCTGACCATTCGATCCATGGTACTATCGGGACTCTGCATGACCGCTGAGCTTAAAAAAAGGCCTTCAATATAGTTTCGGCGATAAAACTCAAGGGTAAGATCAACCACTTCCCGTGCAGTAAAAGAGGCTCGCTCAACAGAATTGGATGAACGGTTCACACAATAGGCGCAGTCATAACGGCAATCGTTGGAGAGAAGGATTTTCAGGAGAGAGATACAGCGGCCATCATCCGACCAGGAGTGGCATATCCCGCTCTGCGAGGTGTTGCCGATGCCACCGGAGGAAGCTTCACGCTTGCTGCCACTTGAAGCACAGGATGCGTCATAACGGGCTGCGCCTGAAAGAATCTGTAATTTGGCCAAAGTATCCATAGGCAAATATACAGAACAGGGAAGAATAAAAAGCAGACAAGAGAGTCGGCGTAGCGGGATTCGAACCCACGACCCCTTCCACCCCAAGGAAGTGCGCTACCAGGCTGCGCTATACGCCGAAACAAGCTGAAAAGGTAGTGATTATAAAAAAATCTGTGGATATATAGCTAATCTTTTTTCAAGAATCAGACTTTTATCATCCACTTCCTGAAGATCTATTCCAGCTCATCCTCTTGACAGATTAGAGGTTATCCACATTCACCCTGTTAATAAACAGCAAACGACAAGCCCCTGTCATTGAACAACAAGATGCTACAATTCTCGGAAAAAGGCTTACAACTATTTTTTATAAAACAAGTTAGACAGAAAAAAACGAACACGAACGAGACAGGCATCGCACCTGAAACTTACCACTTCAGGCAATGACTCAACAAGTTATCAACAATCCGCAAACATTTTCAAACATCCAGCTTCTGACCAAACCGGTGCTTCAGATACTCAATAACTGGCGGTAAAAGAGAGAGCCCAATAATAGCAAAAATCAGCAGCTTGAAATTATGCTGCACAAAGGGAAGCTGTCCAAAAAAGTAGCCACTGTAACTAAAAAAACCAACCCAAAGCAGCGCGCCAACAACATTGAACATAATAAATTTACTGTAGCTCATGGCACCAATACCGGCAACGAAAGGGGCAAATGTTCTGATAATCGGCACAAAACGAGCTATGATAACAGTCTTGCCTCCATATTTTGCAAAAAACGCATTGGTCTTGATGAGATGCCCAGTGTGGAAAAAACGGGAATTCTCGTACTGAAATACTTTGGGCCCAATCTTGTGACCAATCTGGTAATTAAGCGTATCACCCAGCACAGCGGCAATAAAAAAGAGTAAAAAAAGCAGATGGGGATTCAGTGACGAACCAGGCATGGAGGCAAGTGAGCCAGCGGCAAAGAGAAGGGAGTCTCCCGGCAAAAAAGGGGTAACAACCAGGCCGGTTTCGCAAAAAATAATAATGAAGAGAATACCATAAAGCCAGAGACCATACTCTGCAGCCAAAAACTGAAGATGGGTGTCAATATGGAGAATAAAGTCAACAAGGGAAGAGAGCAGAGCTGTAAGTGAATAGTCCATTATGATGACTGCTGAAACATGAAAAACATCTTCTTTTCTTTTTCGCGAACATAATGTAGTCATTGAGCGGCAGAGTCGCAAAAGCTCCTCGAGCCCTCCCTGATGAGTGAAAACTGAAGAAACGTTATTATATGTTTATATTGTCCCCGTTCTTTTTCAACAAGAGACCATACGTCATTTCTCATGAGTTATTTAGCCTCAGCCCGCTGCAAGCTGTACTACGAAGACACTGCGGATGCCGATCCTTCAGGGCAAAACAAGCCAGTGGTGCTGTTTGTGAATGGCTGGGCAATCTCTTGCCGATACTGGAAACCACTGGTCAACGCTCTCTCTGCACAGTACCGGTGTGTTATTTATGACCAGAGTGGCACCGGAAAAACAATCATCAAGGGTTATAATCTGGCGTTTACTATTCAGGGTTTTGCCGATGAAGCAGGTGAACTTATTGAGCACCTCGGACTCAACAGGTCAAGAAAGCTGCATATCGTTGGCCACTCAATGGGTGGTATGGTTGCAACAGAACTCTGCCTTCGGTACGCCGATGCGGTTGTTTCTTGCACCATCATTGCTTGTGGAATTTTTGAAGAGACCACCTGGACATCATTCGGCCTCTTTATGCTTGGGGGACTGATTGATATTTCCCTGAATTTCCGCACTGTTTTTCAGGTTGAACCATTACGAAGCATGTTCATCAAACGGGCTGCCACGAAAGAGATCACCCGTGAATATCAGGATGTGCTGATTGAGGACTTCACGCAATCAGACAAAGATGCTACGAATGCCGTTGGGAAATTTTCGATTGACCGAGATGTGCTGAGAGCATATACCCGTCATGTACTCGCTATCGCCTCTCCCCTGCTGTGCAGTGTTGGGATGGCCGATAACACCATTCCGCCTGAAGGCACTATTACGCTCTATGAAAGACGCAAAGCAAAATCTGCGGCCCCAACACACCTGGCAAAATTCATGGAGCTTGGTCACCTGCCCATGCTCGAAGAGACCACCCAATTTGCCAGCGAGCTTAAACAACATTTTGAACGTGCAGAACAATATTACAAGCTTCAACCTTAAGAGTTCATCGTGAGTAAAATATTTCCAAAAACACAACTATTACTGTTAGCATCATGTATCGCACTGACGCTGGTAACTTCTGTGGACTGTTATGCCGCAAAATCTTTTTTGGGGCTTCCGAGCATTGAAGAGCTCGAAAATCCAAACCCCGATCTTGCATCTCTTGTCTATTCAGAAGATGGCGTGCTTTTGCATAAATTTTTCCTGAAAAATCGCACCTTTATCCCCCTCAAATCTATTCCGCGCTCTACCCGATATGCCCTTATTGCCACTGAAGATGTAGCCTTTTACAGCCACTGGGGTGTCGATATGCGACGGCTGGTTCTTGCAATGGGTGAAAATATCATCAAGATGCGCAGTCGATGGCAAGGGGCGAGCACCATTACCCAGCAACTTGCAAAAAATCTTTATCTGACCCAGGAGCGCACTGTCACCAGAAAAGTTAAAGAGTTGGTAACCGCAATTGAGCTGGAGAAAACTTATACGAAAGATGAGATTCTGGCGCTCTATCTCAATACTGTCTATTTCGGATCAGGCGCTTATGGCGTTGAAGCAGCAGCTCGCACCTACTTTGGCAAACCAGCATATCTGCTGACACTACCTGAAAGCGCGACGCTTATTGCTACGTTGAAAAACCCAACCGCTTATAGTCCGGCAAAAAACCCGACCAGCTCCATCAGCAGAAGAAATCTTATCCTTTCACTGATGGAAAAGGAAGCATTTATAACACCAAAACAGGCCGCTGCTGCAAAAAGAACTCCATTAGTACTCAACTATACACCAGTTAACCATCAAGGGTTGGCACCTTACTTTACGGAATATATCCGACAGACGGTCAAGCCTGCTGCTCTGCTTGGTAATGTTGACCTGTACCGCGATGGACTGACCATCCAGACAACGCTTGACAGCCGCATGCAGAACTATGCCCAGCAGGCTGCCGCAGAACATCTCGCGGGGTTGCAGGCTTCATTTGACCGTGCATGGAGATGGTCGGAGTCGCTGAAGAGCCAGATCATCATGGAGAGTGAACGGTTCAAGGAGCTGAAGGATAGTGGATTTTCGGATCAGCAGGCCATGGCAAGACTCAAGGCTGACAAGGTGTGGCTGAACGATCTGCTGCAGGAGAAGACCCGGATTCAGGTTGCATTGGTTGCTATCGACCCGGCCAATGGACATGTCAAGGCCTGGGTTGGCGGCAACAGGTTCTCATCCGATGACTACAAGTACCAGTTCGACCATGTCTGGCAAGCCAAACGACAGCCGGGTTCAACCTTTAAACCATTCGTTTATACAACGGCTATCGACAAAGGACTGCCAGCAAACTTCCAGGTGCTCGACCAGCCCCTTGCCCTCAACAGCGGCAGCGGAATCTGGTCGCCAAGAAACTCCGACGGTTCATCGGGAGGAATGACCACGCTCCGCACCGCGTTAAGCCGCTCACTGAACCAGGTTACCGTACGGCTTGCCTACGAGCACCTCACCACGGCGGAGATTATCAGCTATGCAAGAAAAATGGGCATCAGCTCTCCCATGCCCTCGAACCTCTCAATAGCCCTTGGAACAGCAGAGGTGTCACCGCTTGAACTGGCCGGAGCGTTTTCAACGTTTGCCAACAACGGCTTCTGGAACGAACCAATATCCATCCTGAAAGTTGAGGACAAACATAGCCGGGTTTTGTCAGAGTACACTCCAAACAGACGCTTTGCCATCGACTCCACCTCAAACTTTGTGATGGTCTCGATGCTGAAAGATGTGATCAACAAAGGTACCGGTGTTGCAGTCCGTGCCCGTTTCGGCTTTAATGTTGAAGCGGCAGGAAAAACAGGAACAACACAAAGCATGAGGGACGCCTGGTTCGCCGGATTTACCCCTCAACTTGTCGCGGTTGTCTGGACTGGCTTTGATGACGAGCGTATTAAATTTACCTCCATGGAGTATGGCCAGGGCGCACGCGCCGCGCTTCCGGTATGGGCTGGGTTTATGAAACGCTGCTACAGTGATCCGACACTGAAGCTTGAGAACAAATACTTCCATATTCCTGAAACGGTTATTGCTGTCCCAATGTCCAGCCAGACCAATACCCCATCTGACCTGCTTGGCAGCGATGTCTATATTGAATACTACACTCCAAAAGGCTTTCAGTACTATCAAGGCCACGCGGTAAACTCTCCAGAACCAGCGGAGTTCCCTGTTGAGAGCAATCGCGCCAGTAGTGCTCCCAAACCACCAACTCAGGCACCAGTGCAAATGTCAGTTCCTGCGCCAAAACCAAAGCCGAAACCGGTGCAAGCACTTTAAGCTTCTGATCAGTTAACCTCACAACACTCTTGTTATGCAATCGGTAGTAGTCCTTGATTTCGGTTCGCAATACACCCAGTTGATCGCCCGTCGTATCCGCGAACTGGGTATCTATTCTGAGATTCTTCCCTATAACACTACACCGGAAAAAATCAGGGAACACAACCCCAAGGCAATCATCCTTTCGGGGGGACCGAACAGCGTATATGATCAGGACGCCTTTATGCCCAATGGCGGCATTTTTTCGCTTGGTATTCCGATACTCGGTATCTGCTATGGTTTGCAGGCAATCGCCAACCATTTTGGGGGTAAAGTTGCCTGTTCGTCAAAGCATGAGTTCGGCCGTTCAAAAATTATGGTTGCCCGACATGGTGAGAGTATGCTTTTTCAGAATATTCCAGATTCGGATGTCTGGATGAGCCATGGCGACAAGGTTGTACAACTTCCTGAAGGGTTCAGGGCAACGGCCAGCAGCGAAAATTCTGAAATATGCGCCATTGAAAGCTTTGGCAGCAAAGGTGCGCTGAAAGTTTATGGGCTGCAGTTTCACCCTGAAGTGCAGCACACCCTCTACGGCAAACAACTCTTCTCAAACTTTCTGCTCAATATTGCCGGCATCACGCCCGACTGGTCGTCAAAAAGCTTTATCGACCACCAGATTGAAGAGATTCGGCGCAAAGCAGGCAAAGAGACGGTTATCTGCGGCATCAGCGGCGGAGTTGACTCAACCGTTGCTGCTGTTCTGGTAGGCAAGGCGATAGGCAAGCAACTGCACTGTGTCTTTGTCGATAACGGCCTGCTGCGAAAAAATGAGGCTGCGAAGGTGATGAGCTTTCTCTCTACGCTCGGCCTCAGAGTATCTCTCGTCGATGCTTCCGATCTTTTCCTGAAACGGCTGAAGAATGTCGCATCACCTGAAAAGAAGCGCAAAATCATAGGAAAAAGCTTTATACAGATTTTTGAAGAGCAGATGGCTCATGAGAAGTTTCTGGTACAGGGCACTCTCTACCCTGATGTTATTGAGAGTGTGAGCGTCAAAGGCCCATCGGAAACGATCAAGTCGCACCATAACGTAGGCGGGCTTCCAAAGCGGATGAAGCTCAAGCTGATTGAGCCACTTCGTGAACTCTTCAAGGATGAAGTTCGCGCCGTAGGCCGGGAGCTCGGAATCGCCGAAGATATTCTGATGCGCCACCCCTTCCCCGGCCCCGGCCTTGCCGTCAGAGTGCTTGGCTCAGTCAACAAAGAGAGGCTTGATGTATTGCGGGAAGCTGACGAAATTTATATCGAAGAGCTGAAATCCAGCGGCCTTTACAGCCAGGTCTGGCAAGCCTTTGCGGTGCTTCTGCCTGTCCAGTCGGTTGGCGTCATGGGCGATAAACGCACCTACGAAAACGTTCTGGCACTACGGGCGGTCGAATCAACCGACGGCATGACTGCCGACTGGGCCCCCTTGCCACACGACTTTCTTGCCCGCGTCTCAAACAGGATCATCAATGAGGTACGAGGAATTAACAGGGTGGCTTATGATATTTCTTCGAAGCCACCGGCAACGATTGAGTGGGAGTAATTGCAAAGTACCTGGGTAAAGGTATCTCTCCGAGCAGTCACAGGCAGTCACACGCTTTTACCTGGCGCAATTATAACTATTTTTCCGAGCTAAAGCGTCCTGGGAACGCTGAGCTCCGGCTCGGCAAAATGAATTATAAAATGCCGAGCTGGAGCTCGGCGTTCCCGGGTGTAAGCTCAATGATTTCGATACATCCTTACCAAATAACCTTGTAATTCACGGAATTAGAAATATTGCTGTGCTGTTTGGCGCTGACTCGTTATAATATCTTCGGGAAATCAGGATACCTTGTAGTCCCCGCAATACCCCGGCTTGTATAATGTGCGTATACATTACCACTCAAGTATACACAAGCGTCGCAGTTTCAACTATTTATTACTAATCCATTTCAATGCATGGAGTTAAATTATCAAACCCGACATAGGGAGAGCCAGCGGCTCAACACCGATGGCTCTTGCAAAACACAACGCAAACCTTTCAGTTCTTCGCCACAATAACCTCAGCAATCTGCACCGCATTAGTCGCAGCCCCTTTCCTAAGGTTATCTGCCACAATCCACATATTCAGCGTCTGCGGGTGCCAGTAGTCGCGGCGAATGCGTCCGACAAAGACCTCGTCGCGCTCGTAGGAGGTGAGCGGCATGGGATAGAGACGTGCCGACGGATCATCCTGCAGGATAATGCCTGGCGAGGTACGAAGAAGCTCACGCACTTCGTCGATGTCGAAATCTTTTGCCAGCTCAATGTTCAGCGACTCGCCATGGCCACCGTACACAGGAATGCGGACAGTTGTGGGAGAGACACTGATAGCATCGTCACCCATGATTTTTTTGGTCTCGTTCACCATCTTCATCTCCTCCTTGGTGTAGCCATTCTCAGTGAAGGCATCAATCTGCGGCACGGCATTGAAGGCGATCTGGTGAAAATGGGTAAACTGCTCCGGGTTCTCACCGGCAAGCTCACTTTCGAGGGCATCGCGTCCTGCCTTGCCTTTTCCAGTCACGGACTGATAGGTTGAAACAACCACTCTCTTGATGCCAAAGTGGTCGTACAACGGCTTGAGCACCACCACCATCTGAATGGTCGAACAGTTGGGGTTGGCAATAATCGACTCTGGGGTGCCATCCGCTTTAAAAATATCTCCGGGATTGACTTCGGGCACAACCAGGGGAACATCGGTATCCATGCGGAATGCCGATGAGTTATCGATCACAATGGCCCCTTCGGCAGCGGCAACCCTGGCCCACTCTTTGCTGGCGGTTGCGCCTGCGGAAAAGAGTGCAATATCGACACCACGGAACGCTTCGGCAGATGGCTCACGGATAATGTACTCCTTGCCATTAAAGGCCACCGACTGACCGGCGCTTCTTGCGGAAGCAATCGGCACAAAGTCGGTTACCGGAAATTTTCTCTCTTCAAGTACCTTGATCATGGTGCGGCCAACCAGGCCAGTTGCACCAAGCACCGCAACTCTGCAGCGGAAATCCGAACTACTCATAACACGCTCTTTTAATAATTCAAAATTAGTTTATCTGAATGATCATTGAGATATTCCGCGCCGTCGTGAATCTTTCCCTCCCGCGCATATCCCTCACACTCCTGCCTGTAGGCCAGAAGAATATCGATAAGCTGCTCCCACCCATCCTCGCGCACCAGTTTGTTACGGACACGCGACACCATCGGGAGCCCTTTCAGGTAGGTCGAATAGTGGCGACGCATCTCAAGCACGCCATATTTCTCACCCTTGAACTGTACAGAGAGCTTCAAATGCTCTATGGCCGCATCAATCCTCTCGCGAAAATCGGGCATCGACATCGGCTTGCCGGTTTGAATAAGCTGCTTGGCCTGTTCAAAGATAAAGGGGTTGCCAATTGAGCCTCGGCCAATCATCACCCCGTCCGCTCCGGTCTCGGCAAACATCGCCACAGCATCCTCGGCTGACCAGATATCGCCATTGGCAATAATCGGAATTCTCGCATGCTCTTTTGCTGCACGAATCCAGCTCCAGTCTGCCCTCCCCTTGTACATCTGGCTCCGCGTGCGCCCATGCAGCGCCAGCGCCTGAATACCGGCATCCTCAAGACGGGGAAGAATATCAAGAATATTGATCGATTCCAGATCCCAGCCAATTCTTGTTTTGGCTGTCACCGGAATGTTCACCGCCTTCACAACCGCTTCGGAAATCTGCGCCATCTTCTCTGGTTCCCTCAGCAGCGCAGCGCCAGCTCCCTTGCCAGCAACCTTCTTGGTGGGGCAACCGAAATTGATATCGAGATAGTCGGGGCGATACTCTTCGGCAATCACCGCCGCCTCAACCATCGACTCAACACTGTTGCCAAAAATCTGTATGGCAAAGGGCCTCTCAATGGGATCGGTCTTCAGTTTGCGCAACGACTTTTCAACGCCCCTGCGCAGGGCTTCAGCGCTGATAAATTCTGTATAGACAATATCCGCCCCATGGCACTTGCAAAGTTGCCTGAATGCCCTGTCTGTCACATCTTCCATCGGTGCAAGCATGACAGGACGGTCAATATCAAGAAGGCCTATCTTCATTCCTGGCCGCTGATAATCTCCGCTGATCCAGTCATCAGCTCCTTGACCTGCGCATGGATTTTTTTATAGAGCACAGAATCTTCACGAAGCGCTTTTTTCACCGTCTCACGTCCCTGACCAAGCTTCTCCTGACCATAACTGAACCATGATCCAGCCTTTTTGATCACCCCGAATTCGACGCCAAGATCAATCAGCTCACCTATGGCTGAAATACCCTCTCCATAAAGAATATCAAACTCAGCAGTCTTGAAGGGAGGAGCAACCTTGTTCTTGACAACCTTGACCCTGGTGCGGTTGCCGGTGCTCTCATCACCATCCTTTATCTGGGCAATTTTGCGAATATCGAGACGTATTGAGGAATAAAATTTCAGTGCCTTGCCGCCAGTCGTTGTCTCCGGGCTGCCGTACATCACCCCGATTTTATCGCGAAGCTGATTGATAAAGATACAGACAGTGCTCGATTTGGAGATAGCGCCAGTCAGTTTGCGTAGCGCCTGGCTCATCAGTCTGGCCTGCAACCCCATAACACTGTCGCCCATCTCTCCCTCAAGCTCAGCCTGGGGCACGAGAGCAGCAACAGAATCGACCACAACAACGTCAATGGCACCACTTCTCACCAGCGTTTCAACAATAGAGAGCGCCTGCTCACCAGATTCCGGCTGGCTGATGAGCAGCGCATTGATGTCAACGCCGAGCTTTCGGGCATAAGTTGGGTCAAACGCATGTTCAGCGTCCACAATAGCGGCAATACCACCCTCTTTCTGCGCTTCTGCAATAACATGCAGCGCCAGAGTGGTTTTGCCCGACGATTCAGGCCCATAAATTTCTGTTACCCTTCCACGGGGAAGACCACCAACGCCAAGCGCAAAGTCAAGCGCCATGGAGCCTGTAGAGATCGACTGTACCGTCAATCCGGCAGAGCCGTCACCCATTCGCATAATGGCCCCCTTCCCAAACTGCTTTTCAACAGCCTCAACAGCCAGGTTCAACTGTTTGAGTTTTGCTGGATCAACAGCGACAGGCATCTGTTCAGTTTTTTGGATATCCATAGTCCGCTCATTATAAAATTGTAAAAAAGAGAATAGTTCAGGCGGTAATCGTCTTGAATGTTTCCGGGAGATCCCGATAGCGAAGACTCAGCTCCTGTACTGACCTTGTGTTGCTGTATGCAAGATGCCTTGTGGAAGTACGCATGCTCTCAAGACTGATAAAGGAGGGGCGACGCAACAACAGCGACCAGCACTCTCCACCAAGACCGGCAAGCAAACCCAGGATCTCTGGCAGCATCATGGTATGACCTGCGCCGCGACCACCACTCCTTCCAAGACGGTCGAACAACTCCTGAAAAGAGAGATTATGACCAACAATAACATAGCGCTCCCCGGAACAGCCGGTTTTCCATGCTGCAATATGGGCATCAGCCACATCGCGGACATCAACAAAACCGGTACCTCCTGAAGGGCAAAGTGGCAGTTGACCTTGATAGATAAGCTTCAGCACCTTGTTGGACGAGCTGACTGAGGCAATGTTCTCCCGGTCCACACCAATCACAACCCCGGGGTTGAGCAGAACAACTTCAAGTCCCTCTGCCAGACCACGCAACCCTTCGAGCTCCGCCAGATGTTTTGCCTCCATATACCCGTTACTGCGCTGCCACTCCTGGAAGGTTGTGGATTCGCTGGCCGGAGAACCATCCTCAGTAGCTCCGACCGCCGCAATGGAGCTGGTCATAACCAGCCTGCGCACCTTGTTGTGAAGAGATGCGTTGACCACGTTTCTCGTTCCGAGAACATTGGTATCGTAGAGGGCATTACGAAAACTCTTTGTGTAGGCAATCAGTCCGGCACAATGAAAAACAGTGTCAGCTCCCCTGAATGCTTCATTGAGAGCGAGAGGATCAAGAATATCAGCGTTGACAATTTCAACAGGCAACCCCTTAAGAAAGGAGCAGTCTGAGCTTTCGCGGGCAACCACCCGGCAGTTGATCTCTCCTGAAAACCGGGAAAGCAGCCCAAGAACGACCTGAGATCCAATATATCCGGTGGCTCCGGTTATGACAATTGATGATTTGAGCATTAATCGCTGAATATTTCTGCCTGTTTGTTCCCGACACGTAACCTTGTAACAATAGCTCAGGAAACAACCGTCCTCCTCTCTTGCAGAAGTAAAATACCTTAATTTTTCGCTGAACACCAAAAAAAAACGACCCCGGCAGTAAAGGAATATAAACGACGGCAAAGCTTCACTGTTCTTAAAAATAAGAATTAAAACTACATTGCATTCAATTCCACTCACAAGCATCAGAAAATTATTCGGTCATGACAAAAGATAACCAGCCCTCTCCGGTAACTCCATTTTCAGAGGGGTCAGTTCACCAGGGTGTTCTTGGCAATGGGCTGAACATTGTCACTGATGCCGTCCCGTACCTGCACAGCATTACGCTCGGCATCCAGATCGAAGCCGGTTCTCGCGATGACCCGGAAAAGAGTCCGGGACTGGCACATTTCATTGAACATGCGATTTTCAAAGGAACGAAGCGACGCAGCTACATCGATATCGCCAGGAATATTGAAAAACATGGTGGATACCTTGATGCATACACAACCAAGGAGCATACCTGTATCTATCTGCGCTGCCTTCCGGAACACCTCGAGCCATCCTTCGACCTGCTCTCGGATCTTGTCTGTGACCCGATTTTTCCTCCCGAGGAGATCGAGAAAGAGAAAGAGGTTGTTATTGAGGAGATCAGCAGCGTTAATGATACCCCTGAAGAGCTTATTTTTGAGGAGTTTGATCTGCGCTCATTTCCCTGCCACCCCATTGGCAAACCGATTCTTGGCACTGAAAAGAGTGTTGAGGGATTCAGCGACAGTGACCTGAAAAACTTTATGCGGCAGCACTATGTTCCGAGAAAAATGTTGCTCACAGCAACCGGCAAGGTCGATCACGACGACATTATGCGGCTCAGTGACAAATTTCTTGGTTCCCTTGCAGAGGTGCCTGGCAACAGCCATATCCGCCAGCCATTCCTGCCGGAGCACTATACACCATTTACCGTGAAACTGAAAAAACGGGTCTGCCAGGCACAGATTCTGCTCGGTACCGCCATAGCGCGACAGGATCCTCTCTATTACAGTTTGATGGTACTTAGCTCCATGCTCGGCAACGGCATGAGCTCTCTCCTCAATCTGGAACTGCGGGAAAAAAGGGGACTGGCTTACAACGTTTACTCATCAGTCACCTTTTGCGATGATCTGACCGCCCTCAATATCTATGCAGGCACCGACGGCAATAAAACAAAGATTTCACTTGAGCTTATCGCTGAACTGCTCAAGAGTGATGCACTCCTCAATCCCGACCAGGAAGAGGTGCGGGCGGCCAAAACGAAACTACTCGGCTACCATATCATGGGCATGGAAAAAATGACGCGCCGTATGTCGCAGATCTGTTCTGACCTCTCCTATTTTGGACGGTATATTGATCCAGAGGAAAAAACCGCAGCAATCGAAGCTGTCACCGTGGAAGATATCGCCGAAGCCGCAAAGCAGATACTGCATCAAGCCCCGTACTCCACACTGGTCTATAAGCCAAGCCGATAGATTTTGGGAGGAGAGGAGTGGCTCAATTTTAATAAACAGGATTTATTCGTTATCTTATGCACTTTTACTTTTTTCAGCATTACCAATTAACCTAAGAGAGCCTTGCAAAAAATTATCAGAAACATTAACGAAACCGAACAGATTCTGGAGATTACTCTTACAGCAGAAGAGTTTGGAGCCGAATATAACCAGGAGCTCGAAGAAGCCAGAAAAAGCATTCAGATCAAGGGATTCAGGAAAGGGCATGCCCCGGTAAGCCTGGTAAAAAAACTCGCAGGCCCCTCTATTGAGACCACCGTTGCTGAGAAAATGGCATCGAAATATTTTACCGAGATTGTAGAAGCTGAAAACATTAAACCGGTAAACCGCGCAGAGATTATTGGCTTCTCTTTTGAGGGCGATCAGTTGACGATCAAGCTCGCTTATGAAGTTCAGCCTGAGTTTGAACTCAACGATTTCAGCGGCTATTCATTTACCAAAGCGCTCTACACCATTACTGATGAGGATGTTGATCGTGAAGTAAACCTTATTTTGAAGGGACATGGCTCATTGATCAGTGTTGATGAAGCTGCATCAGCAACGGATACCGTCATCGGTGATGTATGGAAGCTTGATGAAGCTGGCGAACCTGATGAAACACAGAAAACCTCAAGCCACCACTTCAGCCTTGAGTACCTTCCTGAAGGAAACCCTTTCCGCAAAGAGCTGACAGGGAAAAAAGCCGGGGAGAGTGTTGATATTGAAAACAAGGAGCAGGATTCCGAGACAGAGCCCACCCGCTATCGGGTTGCCATCAGTGAAGTCAAACGACTCGACCTGCCGGAACTTACCGAAGAGTTGGTCAAGGAGATTACCGATCATCAATTTGAATCAGTAGCAGCCTTCAAGGCTGACATACAGAACCAGCTTAAAAAGCATTTCACCAAAAAAGCTGAAGAAGACCTCCTCGAGTCCATCTCGGCGAAACTGATTGACGAAAACCCGGTACCTACTCCAGAATCAATCGTTGAATCGTTCTCCAACATGCTTCTTGAGAACGCCAAACGGCAGATCGGCGGAAATTTCCCGAAAAATTTCAATCCCGCTGATTTCCGGGAAACTTTGAGGCCAAATGCCATCAAACATGCTCAATGGATGATCATCACCAGAAAAATAGCTGAAACAGGCAATATCTCTATATCTGATGATGATCTCAAAGCCTACATGGAAAAAGAGGCGATGAATCATCCCGAAGCTCAAAGAGAGCAATTTGTTGAATCATATAAAAACCCTGAAATCAGTGAGTACATCTCTGAGATGATTTTCAAGGGGAAGATCTACGACCTTCTGAAGTCGCAGGTGACCATCACTGAAGAGGCAAAACCAGTCCCCGCCCCAAACCAGGAAGAGTGAGCAGCACTCATACTGAATGAGAAACTAAAAGCAGGAGTTCATAAAACAGCTCCTGCTTTTTTATTTTCCCCCTGGCTCATCAATCATCGACATAGCCACCGCAGCACGTCGATCATGAGCAATTGAGATTTTGATGGATCGTCCATGAAAACAGTGTACATCAGTGGGGCGCACATAAGGACGTCCCCTTTCATCATTGAGTATCTCAAAGCTTTTCCAGTGCACATCCCCCGAAAATCCTGTACCAAGCGCCTTGACAACCGCCTCTTTGGCTGCGAATCGACCGGCTATACTGGCAACCACCTGCGGTTTATGCAGGCACAGGGCGATCTCCTCCTCCGTGAGAAAACGCTGAAGAAACTTCATGCCATATCGAGTATAGAGTGTCTCAATCCGATCAAGATCAACAATATCTACGCCAATTTCCATACTCTTCCTTTCAGTCAAGCTTGATTGTCATGGAGAGATCGAGAGCTTTGACGCTGTGCGTCAATTCGCCAATAGAGATAAAATCAACACCAGTTTCTGCCACTGCAACCACATTGTGTAAACCGATATTGCCCGATGCTTCAAGAAGAACGGTGAGGCCAGTGCTTCTGACATTGAGAACAGCCTCTTTCATAAGGGCAGGAGTAAAGTTATCAAGCAAAATAATATCCGGCCGGCATGAGAGAGCTGCCCGTAACTCATCAAGAGAGCGTACCTCCGTCTCAATCTTCACATCAAGCTCGTTATTCTCACGATACTCTTTGGCATGAAGAATAGCCTGGGCAATTCCTCCTGATGCATCGATATGGTTGTCCTTGATAAGAATCATGTCGAAAAGACCAACGCGATGGTTCACTCCACCACCAATCCTGACCGCCTCCTTGTCGAAATAACGCAACCCTGGGGCAGTTTTGCGGGTATCAAGAATTTTTGCTCCGGTATGGCTGATGGTATCGACATAGCTCCTTGTTCTGGTCGCAATCCCCGACATGCGCTGCATGAAATTCAGTGCGGTACGTTCACCAACAAGAATCGGTGAGAGCTTTCCCGTCAACTCAAGAATAAGGTCACCACTGAGTACGGCATCACCATCACTGCAATGCGGAACAACGGCAAGCGCTGAATCACAGGCGGCAAACACCTGCATGGCAACAGCAATACCGCCCACAATACCACTCTCCTTGGCCCTGATTACAGCACGACCTCCCTCCTGAGGATCAATGGTGGCAAGGGTGGTAATATCCCCCGTGTAACAATCTTCCTCAAGAGCAAGCATTATTGCCTTTGCGCGGCACCCCTCATAAAAGTCGGCGAGAGCCTTGTTCATCATCATCACTTTTGAAACATGAAAGAAACCTTCTGTACCCATGAAGGTAGTGAATTTTATTCTTTTTAGAGTGACGGGATGCACCTCTTTCAGGCAAGGGAACTTCGATTGATTCTCTGCCACTGTACAACGATGCAGGGAATTTGCTATATTGCGAGCGATCAACTTACCACTTGAAAGTTATATGACACAACATGCCCACTCATGCGTCCGACTGGTTAACATGGTCTTCTACGCGCACCACGGCGTACTCAAGGAGGAGCATACCGTCGGCGCTAAATATGAGGTTGATGCTGAGCTTACCTTCGATTTCACCGATGCAGCGAAGAACGACGATATTACAAAAACTGTTGATTACGGCTCAGTGTACAAGAAGATACGGGAAGCGCTGACCCTTAAAAAGTATTTCCTGATTGAGGCAGTCGCCTGTGAAATTGCTCACGACCTTCTCTGTGATTTCCCGATTCTCGAGCGGGTCTCCATCAGGGTTCGCAAACGCAACCCTCCCGTTGATGGTATCTGCGACTATGCGGAAGCTGATTACTCCACCACCCGTCTTTGAAATATAATGATGCACAAGGTATTCATTGGGATAGGATCCAATATCGGGAATCGCATCCACCATCTTCAGGAAGCCGTTGATAAGCTCATGAAGCTTGATGACACATCGGTGTGCGGGGTATCATCCATCTATATGACTGAGCCAATTGGTGAAACTGAACAGAACCGTTTTTATAATGGTGTTATTCTGCTTGAAACACTCCTTCCTCCTGAAGAGCTCCGACTGAAGTGTAAAACGATCGAACATGATCTTGGACGACCTGACGGCTATCCCCGGTGGAATGCCAGGGTGATCGACCTCGATATTCTGCTCTATGACGACCTCTGCCTGCGCACTGAAACTCTCTCAATACCACACGCTGAACTGCAGCACAGAAAATTCGTCCTTATCCCGCTGCTTGATATTGCCAATCCTCTGCATCCAGAAACAGGACAGAATATCCGTCAACTGCTGGAGTGCTGCGAAGATCAGTCAGTATTGATAAGAACAAAGGAAAATATCACACTAAAAAAAAGACGGAATGCAGATTAATGCACTCCGTCCTATACCTGCGAGGTTATAAGAAAAAAACGATGAAATCACTCAATTGGCAAAGGTGATATTAAGGTTTCCTTCGTCAAAATCTGCGCCCTCAGTCTTCCGCCCCACAAGGACATTCGGCAGAATAATACTCTTGCGAAAATTGTTGATATCCACAAGTAACTCATCGCCCTTGATATTCACATTAAGCTTCTTGACCTCAACATTCGGCAGGTAAAGACTCAGCACATATTTCCCGTTGATTTTTTCAAGGCGCTGGGTTTTCTCGCTGGTGTAGAGAATTTCCGACGGGTTTTTATCGCCAAACATCTCCTTACTCAGCTCATAAAGCCTGTCGGTATTGATAATCTCTGCCGTAGACTGCTTCACCTTAAAAATGGGGACAGGATAGAAACAGTTGTCAATCACCTTGAGATATTTGCTTTGAATATCAATAAGACTCTGCAGATAACTATCGGAGGAACTTGGAGGAAGAATCTTGTTGACAATAGCAGCATCAAGCTTGTAGCCAAAGAGGTTGAGATAGGTCTGTACCCGCAAGGCCTCTTTTATAACCATATTTTCCGGATTCAGGACAACCCTGAAGGTGGTTATCGATTTATCCTGAAGCATGGCATGAAGCTCTTTCATGTGACTGTTCACCTCCGGCATGAGCTTGAAGATATTTTTCTTCGGCATAAACTTGTTCAGAAGAGGTGCTGCAAAACCTATCGCTTTTGAGTGCCATCCACCGATCTTGTCAGCATACCATCCGTAAGATTCAGGCATTCCAAGCAAACGCATCGTCTCACCTGTTGGAGCGGCATCAACAACAACAACATCATAATTGCCTGACTTGGCAGCCTTCCAGATATAGCGAAGACTGATCATCTCCTCCATTCCGGGCATAATAGCCAGCTCTTCAGCAACAACTTCATCAGCGCCATCATGCATCAAGATCGATGAAAAATAGGAGTAGAGCTCCGTCCAGTTCTCCCTGATCTCCGCAAGAACATTCACTTCCATGGCAAAAAGATTCTTTTCAACTTCCACAGGCGTAGAAGAAAGTTCAGCATTCAAGGCATCGGCAAGACTGTGCGCTACATCCGTACTCATAATCAAAACCCGTTGCCCTCTTCGGGCAATTGCTGTAGCAGACGAAGCTGAAACGGTAGTTTTACCTACCCCTCCTTTACCCAGGTAAAGAATAATTCTCATGTTGATAATAAAACTATTGAGTAAACTTGATCTTGACTGAACGCTGGTTATCGACGAGGTGCATCCTGGTTATCGTCACCATCTTCTGACTGCGCCGCCGAAACACCCGCATCTTGTGAATGAGCACTCTCCTCGGGATCCGATTTGATCATAATTTTTTTTCTTGGCGCACCTCCTCCAGCACGCGGTTCCATAGCCTCCAAACCACTCTCTGAAAAGTCATCCATACTCATCATATTTTTCACCAGAGCAGAAACCTCGTCATCAGAAGTTTGAATTGAAATGCTTTTGCGTGCAGGAATATTGGACTCTTGAAGGTCATCTACCGGTAAAATCATCTTCGAGGAGGCCTCGGAGCTCCTCTTTTTTTCAAAACCTCGATCCGTGCTACTGAAACAATCATCGTTCTGCGTCGCATCATCATCACAGTTTATCTTGATTTTCTTTTTTCCAGAAAAGTCATCATCATCACTGAAATCCCGCTGACTGGATTGCGAAGGGTCCGTTCTTGATTCTGAATTTCCAGTCTTTGCTGCTGACCTTTGCCGCCGCCTCTTTTGATTTTCGCCAAAACTGTTAGAGAGACGCAGCAGTTTACCCACAGAGCCGATAACACCATCATTTCTGACGGCGGTTTTAACAATATTAATGACAAATCGCTCAGCTTGCGGATTATCTGCTATGCTGTTGAGCAGCTCATTGAGCGCTGAGAGCATACCCGGAACATGTTGAAGGTCACTCTTGATCTGATCACGAATCTTGAAAGGCGCATCTCCAATCATATCCTTTATGGATTCAGCAACCCGTTTCAATGCAGCTGGATCCGTGGGAAGAAGGTTTTCAATTCCCCGCAATGCATCGGCAGGAGAAAACCCTTCCGGTTTCTGCTCTCCGCCCTGTTGACGGGGCCGTTCGTCAGATGGCGAATAGCCAAGACTCGCCTTGTATTGCTCAAGAAGATCCTGACCATAACCTATATTGCTCTCCTGCTGAGAATGAGCTGGGGCATCAAATTGAATAGGAAAAGATTGTGGCGCACAAACACTCCGCGAAGCCTGTAAAATAAGCAGAGAGACCTGATCAGGAAGATTCTTGCGGTAATTAAGACCGAGGTTCTCTTCAATAAGAGACTCAACAAGTGTCTGGAGCCTGGTAATCAATTCAGCTTCATGTAACTCAACCATGTCAAAAATCACATAAACAGGCTCTTTCTCTTCACGACGCACTTTGATATTCAGCGTTGCGAAATCATGATCTTTATTGCGGCTGTTAACAGAGACAGCACCAAGATTAAATCTGTCGAGATAATCTTTATTCGACCCTCTAGCCCACAGGTAAACTGCCTTGTCGGTATAAATGAGATAATCCTGAAAGGCAATATTCCCGACACGCTCCTGATGCGACTCATAAAACACTCCTTCAAAAAATGCAATCGGATTCTCTCCGGCACTCATGAGGCCCTTCTGAAAAAATTCATTCACATCACCCTGTTCGGTCTGCCCCGAAACGTACAACGATACATTAACCATTGACCATACCTGTTCAGCTTAACACTTTTCAAAAGCTCGAAGCCAAATCTATGAAATTTTTACAATAAACAGAAATTACTCGCTTACCCGGGCAATATCAACCCTTGATTGATCGTTTTAACAAAAAAAAAGGCAGTGAAAGCCGTTAAAGCTTTTCACTGCCCATGAAAAGAGCGTCATAAATACGCTTATTTCGCGAACTTTGATTCTACAGCCTTGGTTGGGACAGCATAACCTGTCACCTCAGGTGAAGAACCACGAAGGGCTGTGCCCCCGCCCATGCTGCCGTAAGCATTGCGATTGATTCTCATTGTACCTTTGCCGAGAGAATCAAAAAGCATTCCGACAGTCTCCCAGTGCCCTTCAACCATCACTTCAAAAATGCGACCAGTTGCGGCCAGGATATCGGTAAATACACCTCCACCACTCATAAGTCCCCCTTGGAATTTAAATTATTGGAAAGTTTAAAATTTCAGAACAGTCAACCTTTTTCTAATCTACAGTAATTAACCAAAAAAACCAAAAAAAAAATTTCTCTTTTGAACGGAGCACCCTCCGACAACAGAGTGGGCTCTTTTATTTTCTTAACTGTCCCTTCTGAAAGGAACCCGCAAAATTCTTAACTACTTCAGAAGCAGAAACACCAGCGTCACCAACAGCAGTCGCAGCATTTCCTGTAGCATTTTCAACAGTTTCCACAGCAGTTGCATACAACTCGTTAGCTGTTCTTGATGCATCCTTGACAGTAATGGCAACCCTGTCAATAGTTTCTCCCACAACCCCGCCTGTATTGCCAAGCAGATTTCCGATACCAGTTGCATCAATAACAGCGCCAACGGTTCCTGTTACTGTATCAACAAGATTACCTGCCAGATTAAGACCACCCACGACAGCACTTTGGCCAGTCAAAAGAACACTTTCAGCAAGAAACGTAAGGCGATCGGTAAATTCAAGCTCTTTGAAATCCTTACGCAGTTTCTGGTACGATTCCGACATATCTTCCTCCCTTGATAATGAGGCTTCCCGAAGGACACCTCTTGTTATAGTTTATATACTTAAGAGACCAACTTCCCAAAATTTAAACATAAATATCAATCAAAACAAATTCACTCTCCCAAGCCCACTACCCTCTGTCATACTCCTTATGCATCTTTTGCTCCTGTTTCGAGCGGCTATGATTCTGACGATCAAGATCAAAAGGAATATGCAACCATTTATCCTTGAAGACAGCATTTCCCGGTTCAAGACCTGTCAGGCTGATTGGAAGGGTAATAATCTTGCGCTGATTACCGATCTGTACAAACAACTCATCGCCGGTTACCCATACATCAATATCAACAGGGTTGGCAAACATAAGTTTTAACTGCACCTCGTAGACATCCTTGTTCCTCACAAACTTGATCGGTGGCTCGTCATACATCATGTCCGACGGATCAGTGTCACCATACATATCTTTGGCGAAAAGCTCAAGTGACTGAAGACCGACAATCTCCTGCTCATACATCCTCAGTTTTTTTACCGGAAGAGGTGAAAAACCCTCCTCTATCTCCCCGAGGTACTTCTGCTGGATAGCTTTCCAGTTCTCAAGATATCCACTGTCCTCTTTGGTATCAAGCAGCTTGTTCACAAGCACCATATCAACCTTGAAACCATACAGATTCAAATACGTCAGGGCACGCATGGTCTCCTTGATTGACATTTTCTCCGCATTCATGACCAGTCTGACGGTTGATTTTTTGTTGTCTGTCAAAATATCACGAATATCCTCAAGTTCATCAAAAACCTGGTCAACCGACTCAATAGCATCTGCAGGAGGAACAAAAAAGGCAATTTTGTCAGACATTTTTGAGAGTGGCTTACTCAGCGGTTTGATGAGGTATTTATTAACGTTTTTGATCGCTTTCATGCCCCACGCAAGGGTATCGGGAAGGGAAAGGAGACGAAGGGTCTCTCCGGTCGGGGCTGTATCAAGCACAAGAACATCATAAAGGCCGGAAGCTTTATAGCGCTTTATCCTCAAAAGAGAAAAAAGCTCTTCCATGCCAGGAAGAATGGTCATCTCATCTGCCATGACACCGGAAACACCCTGAGCCATAAAAATCTTCGTGTAGTACTTCTGCACAGATTGCCAGTTCTGCTTGAGATCAACATAAGGGTTGACCTCAATAGCATGAAGATTATCCTTTATTTTTGTTGGTTCAGCGCCAAGAGGGAGGTTAAACGAATCTGATAGACTATGTGCGGGATCTGTTGAAAGGACAAGAGTACGATAGCCAAGCTGTGACAAACGAACAGCAGTAGCGGCTGATACACTGGTTTTGCCTACCCCGCCTTTACCTGTAAAAGTTAAAATACGCATGAGCCAAAGATATTGTATTTCGGAATGCAGAGAAAATGTCAAAGATATAACTCTAAGCTGACACTACAAAAGATCTTCTAACAAAGAGAGTTCAGGCAATCTTCAAAATGTTTACCCCAGCCATGTTAACTATTTCGGCAATCCAAAAAATTTCCCGTTTGCGGCGAAAACAAACGCTTTCGAAGAGAGCGTATACCCGAAACTGCTTGCAAATGAGCACCCTGCTCGTTTAATTAAGCTCACTGTATCAACCGTCACCGATTTTTGATGTGCTCCATTATGTGCAAAACAAAATCCCTTGCCGATATCAGGGCAACTGTTGTCCAAATACAAAATATCAGTCCTGATGTCAGCATCATCAGCCTTGAATGCCCGGGGATTGCATCTACGGCAAAACCTGGAAATTTTGTAAACATCAAGGTCAACGATGCAACACAGCCACTGCTCAGAAGGCCATTTTCCATACACAACGTACGGGGCTCTCTTATTGATATTATGGTTAAGTCCGTAGGACGTGGAACAACACTCTTCTGCAACACCCCCGCAGGCTCAACGGTGAAGGTACTCGGCCCACTGGGTAACCATTTTGATCTTGGCAGCGAACCTTTCCAGACTGCCGTTCTTGTTTCAGGAGGTATTGGAACAGCTCCTATGCTTTTTTTAGAGAAAATAGTTGTCGCCAGTGGCAAAGAGGTGATCAACCTCACTGGAGGAAGAACCAAAGATGAGCTGCTCACGCAAAACCTTACAAACTGCCGATGCGCAACAGATGACGGCTCTGCCGGCTTTAAGGGAACTGTCGTAGAGTTGCTCCGTAATGAACTCCCGGAACTCAAAAAAAAGGGAGCCATCAAAATTTTTGCCTGTGGACCAAATCCAATGTTGAAAGCACTCGCACACTTCTGCCATGAGCATCAATTGGTATGCGATCTCTCACTTGAATCGGTCATGGGATGCGGGATTGGAATATGCTATGGATGCAGTGTTGAAGTAAAAGATCTTAATGGCAAGGCGGAAATGATCCTTCTTTGCAAGGAGGGGCCGGTTATCAATTCCGAACTTTTTGCAAATTAATGTGTATTTTTATAGTAAATTTTTAGGCATATTACTTGGATTTATATATGCGGGGACGGAACTCCCGAAGCTTTTTTCAACGAACCTCTAACTACCATGGCAAAAGGACTGAACAAAGTAATGCTGATCGGACATTTAGGAAATGACCCTGAAGTAAAAGTGATGACTTCAGGCCAGTCGAAGGCCAATTTTACTCTGGCTACCACCGAAAGCTTCAAGGACAACGATGGAAACTGGCAAGAAAAGCCTGAATGGCACAGAATCATCGTTTGGGGTAAACTTGCCGAGATATGCGGCCAGTACCTGAAAAAGGGACGGCAGATTTATGTAGAAGGGCGTCTGCAAACCAGAAGCTGGGATGATCCAAAAAGTGGTGAAAAAAAATATACTACTGAGATTGTCTGCTCCGAAATGCAGATGCTTGGCGGACAACGGGATCAGAGCAGTGGTGTCGGGGGATATGATGGCGATGAACGATCACAGATCAACTCTCCTCATAAGGAATATTCACAAGGAAATCCAACGCAGGCCATGCCTCCCTCCGTATCAATACTTGAAAACGAAAAGGATGACCTGCCATTTTGACTCTTTAAACCTTCAGGGCGCACCAAAGTGCGCCCCTTGATGCCTGACCTCTCCTCCTATGGATGCACTGAAAAAAAATATTCGTGCTGGTGCCATTGCTCCGATTTATCTCTTGTATGGCCCTGAAAGCTTCCTCAAGGAAGAGGCTGCTGACATGATCAAAACGGCAATTTTTTCTTCGGAAAGCGATGCCGCATGCAACACGCAGATGTTTTATGGCCCCGAGCTGACACTCGGAGAGCTACTCTCCAAAGCCTCTGAATACCCGATGTTCACCCAGAGGCAGCTCATCGTTGTACGGCAATTTGATAAGATAAAAAAGCCCGCAACAAAAGAGCTGCAGAAGCAGCATGACGAAAAACTCAGCCGATACATAGAAAAACCAGCAGAATTTACCGTTCTGATTCTGGATACTGACCCTGTCGATAAAAAGGATAGCGAAAAGTCACCATTCAGTGCGCTAAAAAAATACCGCCACGAGTTCCCGGTTATCAAGGCTCCTGATCTCTTTGCCTACAACAGAGCGAAGCTATTCGGGTGGGAATTTGATGCCGATGCACTTAAAGCATTTACCGCCTATATCCAGCCATCAGCCAGGGAAATATGCCAGGAAATCGAAAAGATCATCCTGTATGCCTCTGCCCGCAAAGAAAAAAAAAAACAGATCACTGCGCCAGATGTCTACGACTGCGTCGGCATCTCTCGTACGTACAATGTTTTTGAGCTGGAAAAAGCCCTTGCAGCTCGAAACCTGCGGCTCTGCAGTGGCATGTCGCTCATGATTATGGATCAGGAGGGTCAGAAAGAGGGACTTGGTAACATCGTCCGATTCCTGACCACCTTTTACATTCGCCTGTGGAAACTTTCACTTCCTGAAGTACAGCAAAAACCGTTGGCTGAAATTGCAAAAATTCTCGGGATGTACGGTAAACAGGAGTACTTTGTCAAAAACTATCTTGCCTACTGCAGATCGTTTTCATTACAGGATACAGAGCAGGCGCTCATTGCTCTAAAGGAGGCAGATGCCGCACTAAAAGGTCTGCTTCCCTATCTCGATGAAAAATATCTGCTCCTGCAGCTCATGCAAAAATTACTCGGGTAAATGACGAGAAACTGAGCCAAGCTCACAGCCACCCTTTTCGACGGTACCAGTCAATGGTTTTTGCAACACCATCAGCAAGAGTCGTCCGGGCAGTAAAACCAAAATCCTGCCAAGCCTGCTCCGGTGAACAGACCCAATAGTTCTGCACAAGTTCAATGGCTTTGTCGCGACTTATCAACGCAGGTTTTCCCCAAAGCGACCCTGCTGCACCGATCACCGCCCCCACAAAAAAAACAAATGGTTGAGGCAAGGAAACCTTGTACAGCTTGCTGAACCCAAGCACCGGTTTCGCAGCGGCAATAACATCATCCCATGACAAGGAACAAGAAGAGGTAATATAGTAGATTCGACCAATAGCCAACACTGAACGAGCAGCCATCATTATCCCCTCAACAAGATCATCAACATAAATCATGCTGAAACGCTGCTTCGCTGCACTGCCCGGTAAAACAAGAACGCCTCTTGCAAGCATAAGGAAAACCTGAAGCACATCCTTGTCTCCCGGCCCATAGACTGCCGGAGGGCGCACAATGGTCACCGGAATATGCGCCGCATGTTCCCGGCAAACCATTTCAGCCCGGAGTTTACTACGCCCATAAGCGCTCACGGGATGAGGAGTGTCAGACTCTTTTACCCCTCGTATACCCTCCGAAGCAGGGCCGCCCGCTGTAAGTGATGAAATATAAATAAAGCGCTTCAGCTCATGATTATCCTTCATGATCGCGGCAAACAGGTTTTTTACAGGCATAACATTACCCGCCTCGTACCCTGACTCGTCAAGTGCTTTGGTCACCCCCGCAAGATGAATAATACGGTCAACACCTCTCACTGCACGAGCGAGAGATTCGGGATCGCTGAAACTTCCCCGAACAATTTCCACCGCGTCGGGCAGTGCTGCAACTTCGCTCTCAAAGCGAAGAAAAATTCTGACTTTCGCTCTTTCGCCTTTGAGGTATTGTAATAGCCTCACACCAATAAAACCGGTCGAACCCGTCACCAGGATGGTTTCACTCATATCCCTCATCACTCCCATTTATTCGGACACCCAAGCTACAATTCCCTGCACCCAGCGCTGTGCAGCAAAAAAAACGAAGTCCGTTTTAACAAAAAAAAATAAAAAATTTAATTACATTTCGTTTCAAAAGCAGAATCCGCTTACCTGAAGAACTTATCGCTGCAAGAAACACAAAAAACAGCGATCGTAACAACAAGAAATTCCAGCGCTGTCTGTCAAAGCTGAAGATAAAAATGAATTCCTGTGGAGAAAACGAAAGACTTATTCAAAAAGTGCATTGATTATACCATTGCTGATGAAGTAAAGGCTCAAGGCATATATCCCTTTTTTCATCCAATAGACGAAAATGAAGGTCCTGTTGTCTCTTTTGGGGGGCGAAAGCTGGTTATGGCTGGATCAAACAACTATCTCGGCCTTACCGCAGACCCAAGGGTAAAAGCAGCCTCAATCGAAGCAATCAAGAAATACGGCACAAGCTGCAGTGGCTCCCGATACATGACCGGAACGGTGAACCTTCACGTGGAACTGGAGGAGAAGCTTGCTGACTTTTTTGAGAAGGAACGCTGCCTGCTCTTCAGCACTGGCTACCAGACCGGACAAGGCATCATCCCGACACTGGTACAGCGTGGTGAATACATCGTATCCGACCGCGACAACCACGCCAGCCTTGTGGCTGCATCTATTATGGCTCAGGGAGCGGGAGCAAACCTGGTGCGCTACAACCACAACAATATGGAAGATCTGGAGCGTGTCCTTCAGACAATTCCTGAAGCTGCAAGCCGCCTGATCGTCTCTGATGGAGTTTTTTCGGTCTCCGGAGAAATAGTTGATCTCCCACACCTTGTGAAACTGGCAAAAAAATATGGTGCACGTATTCTCATTGATGACGCTCATGCTGTCGGTGTAATAGGTAAAAACGGCAAAGGTACGCCATCGGAGTTTGGGCTGGTCAATGAGGTTGACCTCATTATGGGCACCTTCTCCAAAACATTCGGTTCACTCGGAGGATATGTTGTTGGTGACCGCTCAGTCATCAACTATATCAAGCATAACGCAGCATCACTGATCTTCAGTGCCTCCCCGACACCGGCAAGTGTAGCCGCAGTTCTGACCACTCTTGAGATTATCCGTACTGAACCAGAGCTTACAGAACGACTGATCTCCAACACCGACTACGTTCGCCAGGCACTGCTCAAAGCAGGATTTACCCTTATGTCATCGCGTACGGCCATAGTCACCGTGCTGATCAAAGACCAGATAAAAACCCTTCTTTTCTGGAAAAAATTGTTTGATGCCGGAGTTTATGTCAACGCATTCATTCGTCCTGGTGTCATGCCTGGCCACGAAGCGCTCCGCACCAGTTTTATGGCAACACACAAACGCGTGCACCTCGATAAGGTCATCACTGAATTCTGCACCATCGGCAGAGAACTTGGTGTCATCTGAGCGTATAACCCCTCCTCTTTTTACTCTCCCCGGTAACTGCCTGGGAGTATTTTTTTTCATTATTGCGCTAAATCCTTCTTATATCTACCGTTTCACTCCAACCTCTGAGTATTTTCTTTGATTTTTTCATAGATTGAATCGTTGATTGCATGCACGGTGTGAACAGTATATGTCTCACGTGATCCCATTGTCAGGATGTAGACGGTTTTCATGCTTCAGGTGCAAGTCGGAGGCTGTACACAAAAAAGTAAGTCTGTTTTTATTTGTACGAATCACTGCAACAAAACCAGATACAATCATGAAAACAAAACATGCTCGGGCTTCTCGTTTTGTCCTTTCAGCGTTTTGCCTGACGGCATCATTGCTGCCTCTTTCTTCCTACGGAGCCGATTACTGGCACAGTAAAAGGCAAAATCATCGACAAATCCGACGGTGAAGGGGTCTTCGGCGCTTCGGTTACCATTGCTGGCACCACCATTGGCACCGCTACCGATATGAACGGCAACTTTACCCTCCAGAACGTCCACGCAAAACAGCAGAAGATTGCTATATCAATTGTTGGTTACGCCCCTGCAAGTCAAGTGATAAACGTCAGCAGTGACAAAACAACCGAGGTCAACCTCCAACTTGCCAGACGACGATTATGGCATCAGAAGTTGTGGTTGGCGCCTCACTCTACAAACAGGATCGGCTTGATGTGCCGGTTACTGCCAATGTGGTCTCGCATGAAAAGGTCAAACAAGAATCAAACCCGACACTCGACAGAGTTATTGAGGATGTTCCCGGTGTTGTCGTCACACACGCAGGAGGACAGACAACTTCCGGAATCCAGATCCGTGGCTCAAACACCTACCAGGGCAGCGCTATCGGTACCCGTGTCAGTGCATTTTACGACGGCTTTCCGATCAACGCTCCTGAGTCTGGAGAAGTAGCCTGGTCATCAGTCAACATGAATGCCGCCGACAAGGTTGAGATCCTGAAAGGCTCTGCCGCAACACTCTATGGCTCAAGCGCCATGGGCGGAGTGGTGAACGTCTTCGGCCACCTTCCTGATAAAAATAGAAGTGAAAGCCGGTGTGAGCGGAGGTTTTTACGACGCTCCCCCATCCAGCGACCAGAGCCTCTTTTTTGCTGATGGCCACACCCCCTTGGTTTTGGAACACCTACGTTGGCTTGGGCAACAAGAGCGGCAAACTGAATTACAGCCTGCTTTATACTCACAGCAACGATGATGGCTACCGTCAGAACGCCAAAACAGAACTGAACGACGTAAAACTGAAGGCACGCTACGACATCGATGCCAGGCAATACCTGCTGCTCAGCACATCATACAGTGAGACAAACGGTGGATACGCGTACGAATGGTTTTCCGATTTCATACCTACAACACTGACATTCATAGCCCATCCTGAGCGGGCTTATGACATTGCATATGAAGATTCTAAGGACGACCTCATCAAGCGAAAGAATGCACGGGTTGGGCTGAACTATGTAAATCTCTTAAGCGACAAACTCAGCCTTGATACCCGCAACTACTATAACCCATAATGGAACCCATTACGAATACAATCCTTCGGGTCCAGACGAACAAATAATAGTAGGGTATTATCCAGCGGGTCCTCCTTTCTTTGGTGCGCCAATTTACGTTACTTCTCAGCCTGTTGGAAACTTCAACGAAACCTATTCCAATCGCCTTGGTGCAGGCACAAAACTCGACTGGAGGGTAAACAACTGTAATCGCCTTGTTGTTGGTCTTGAAGGCAGTACAACTGACTTAAAGACAACACAGCTTACCACAGCATGGCCGACGGCAAGAGTTCTTGGTGATATTAACGAAAAAAGTTTGGCCGCATTTGTGCAGGATGAGTGGAAAATCACCAACAAACTCACCTCTCTGTTCTCTCTCCGTTATGACTGGAGTGGCATTAATGGAGATCAGGTACAAACATCTTCGGCTGGCCCATGGAATGCGATCGAAAACCCCTCAGTTGACGCATTCAGCCCTCGTGTCGCCCTCAACTTCAAGGCAATGGATGATCTCTCCTTCCGTGCGTCGTGGGGAATGAGTTTCCGCGCACCGACCCTCTATGAGCGCTTCATCCGCAGCGCAGGTCCCTACACAGGAAATCCCAATCCTGCGCTCGACAAGGAGAGCATGACCGCCTATGAAATCGGTATGTTCAAGCAGTTCGGCGACAAGCTCTCCTTTGATATCGCAGGCTTTCTGAACGACTATAACAACCTTATTGAGTCCGTTATCCTTTCAAATACTCCGCTTCGTCTCTTCCAATTCAGGAACATTACAAAAGCCCGTATCTGGGGTATCGAGACCAGCCTGAATTACAGGCCGACAAGTGAATGGACACTGAATGCAGCCTACACATGAATGCCAAAAACAAAAGCTATGCTGTAAGCACTCCGAGAGCCATTAATGACGACAATCCTGATCCGACATGGCTGGCTTACAGGCCGGAACACACCGCATCAGTAGGAACGACATGGAAACCGCTCAGTAAACTCTTGATTAACCTGAACGGACGCTATATCTCGCAATACAAGTCGGTCAGTGCACATGCAAACACAACCAGATCCAACTATCCCGGCGGCTTCATCGTCACGAATGCTGGACTAAAATACCATGTTGCAGAAGGAGCTGAGTTGAGCCTCCTCTGCCGTAACATCGGCAACGATACAATACGAAGAAGCAGAGTGGTTCCGTGCCCCTGGACGCAGTTTTATTGCGGGAGTGGATTTCACATTCTGATCAGAAACCTTTACAACGATATGATTGTGACCCCAGCCAGCCCCTGAATCATCAAGGGCTGGCTCTTTTTTTTAATCGTTAGTTTACATCGTGAGATTTTATTACATTTTGCAGTCCTGTTAAAACCACAAACAAACGTACATTTTTTGTATTTCTATGCACGATAAAATCAGAATTGCCGCTATTGTCGGTATGGAACAATGCAATCAGCGTGTTTGGCGCGAAGTAACCTCCAAAATTGCTGATCATGCCGAATTGACTCAGTGGACCGATCAAGACCTCGAGCATCAGAACCCTGAAGCCGCAGAAGCTATCCACAATGCCGACTGTATTTTTACCACCCTGATTCAATTCAAGGGACAGGCTGACTGGCTGCAGGAACAAGTCAATCAATCAAAAGTTAAAGTTGTATTTGCCTACGAGTCAATGCCTGAAGTGATGCAGATGACTAAAATTGGCAATTATGTGGTCTCGGGTGATGGAAGTGGAATGCCTGATATCGTCAAGAAAGTTGCGAAGATGCTGGTAAAGGGACGCGATGAGGATGCTCTTTATGGTTACATGAAGCTGCTTAAAATCATGCGCACCATGCTCCCGCTGATACCGAAAAAGGCCAAAGATTTCAAGAACTGGATGCAGGTCTATACCTACTGGATGAACCCCACCACCGACAATCTGGCTTCGATGTTTAACTACATCATGGCAGAATACTTCGAGGTTGGCATCAAGGTTGAAAAAGTACAGGAGGTACCAACCATGGGTTTCTATCATCCTGATGCACCAGAATACCTTAAAGATCTGCACCATTACGAAAAATGGCTTCACAAACGCGACCGAAACGCAACAAAAAAACGCAATATCGGCCTACTTTTCTTCCGCAAGCATCTCTTGCAGGAGAAAGAATATATTGATAATACAATCCGTGCCATTGAGGCCAAGGGGCTCAATCCCCTGCCGGTTTTTGTGATGGGTGTTGAGGGTCACGTTGCCGCCAGGGAGTGGTTTACGCACAACAACATCGATATGCTGGTCAACATGATGGGCTTTGGCTTTGTTGGCGGCCCCGCAGGCGCAACCACACCAGGCGCATCATCAGCCGCACGTGAGGAGATTCTCGGAAAAATCAATGCCCCTTATGTTGTTTCACAACCACTCTTTATTCAGGATTTCACCTCATGGAAGTCGCAGGGCGTTATCCCTCTCCAGTCTGCCATGACCTACTCGCTGCCTGAAATGGACGGCGCTGTCTGCCCGGTTGTGCTCGGAGCCATCAAGGATGGACGCCTGCAGACGGTTCCTGACCGCCTCGAAAGGCTTGCCGGACTTGCCAAAAAATTCTCAGAGCTGCGCCAGATTCCAAATAAAGAAAAGAAGGTTGCTCTGGTGGTTTACGACTATCCGCCCGGCATGGGCAAAAAGGCCAGCGCTGCCCTGCTGGATGTCCCCAAAAGTATTTATAACATCCTGCTTTCACTCCGCACTGAAGGGTATGATATCGGTGAGCTGCCGGAATCACCGGAAGCTCTGCTTGCCATGCTCGACAAAGCAACCGATTACGAAATCCAGGCACACGAGCAGGATTGCTTTGCCATCGACCGAGAACAATTCAACACTATCACCAGCAGCAGGGAGCGGGAGCGCATTGAGGGACGCTGGAGCGGCTTCCCTGGTGAAATTGCACCAATCAAGCCAGACAAGCTCTTTATCGGTGGTATCACCTTCGGCAATGTCTTTATCGGTGTTCAGCCACGCCTTGGCATCCAGGGCGATCCGATGCGTCTGCTGTTCGACAAGGAGAATACACCCCACCATCAGTATATCGCCTTCTATCGCTGGATCAGCCGCATTTTCCAGGCTAACGCCATGGTACACGTCGGTATGCACGGTACCGTAGAGTGGATGCCCGGGCTACAGCTTGGTGTTACCGGTGACTGCTGGTCAGACATTCTGCTTGGTGAAGTGCCGCATTTCTATATCTATCCTATCAATAACCCGAGCGAGGCCAATATTGCCAAACGTCGTGGTTATGCCACCATGATTTCACACAACATCCCGCCGCTGGCACGTGCTGGCCTCTACAAGGAGCTGCCTGCCTTCAAGGAGATGCTGAATGATTACCGCGAACGAGGACTGCAAACTACTGCGGATGCTGAAACAGAAGAGGTCATTATCACCAAGGCACAGCAGCTCAACCTGACAGATGATTGCCCTCGGGTTGAAGGAGAGGAGTTCCAGAACTATATCAGCCGTCTTTACACCTATATGATGGAGCTTGAGGGGCGCTTGATCTCGAACTCGCTGCACATCTTTGGAGAGACACCGAAGCTTGAGACCCAGGTAACCACCATTACCGAATACCTGAAGGTACGCGGCAATGAAAAATCCCTCCCATCAGTGATCATGCAGGCCATTGGTGAAGACAGAACGTATGGTGACTACGCATCGCTGGCTACACGTGCCCGAAAAGGCGAACAACAGGCGATGACCGCTCGCGAAACGGTAGATGGTCACACCAAAGAGTTTATTGAGCAGACAATTTTCGGGAAGAGCAACCCGACAAGCCTCTTTAACAAACTGACCAATGGCGCTAAAGTATCGCAGGATATGGTTGAGGCGATCAATGGAGCACTGCAGGATGGCCTTGCCCTGAAGCTGGCCCTTGAGGACAACCACAATGAGATGAAAGGATTCCTGAGAGCCCTGTGTGGTGAATATATCCCGTCAGGTCCAGGCGGCGATCTGGTGCGTGACGGCGCTGGTATTCTGCCAACAGGACGCAACATTCACGCCATTGATCCATGGCGCATTCCTTCAGAACTTGCCTTCAAACGCGGCAAGCAGATTGCTGAAACAATCCTCAACCGCCACGTTGAGGAAAATAACGGCGAGTATCCTGAAACCATTGCCCAGGTGCTCTGGGGACTTGATACCATCAAGAGCAAGGGTGAAGCCGTTGCCGTCATCATTCACCTCATGGGCGCTGAACCGGCTTATGATGGACAGGGCAAAATCAGCCACTACCGTCTGGTACCACTTGAAAAGCTTGGCCGTCCAAGAATTGATGTGCTGATCCAGATCAGCTCGATTTTCCGCGACACCTTTGGCGTCCTTGTCGACCATCTCGACAAACTGGTCAAGGATGCTGCGAAAGCCATTGAGCCGCATGAGATGAATCATATAAAAAAACATGTCGATGCCGCCCTGAAAGAGGGCAAGGATTTTGAGAGCGCGACATCGCGCCTCTTCACCCAGGCGCCCGGTGCTTATGGCTCACAGGTCGAAGAGCTAGTCGAAGATTCAGCATGGGAGTCAGAAGAGGATCTTGACAATATGTTTATCAAACGAACCGGTTTCGCTTATGGCGGCAACCGCTACGGCGACCAGCAGACTGATATCCTTAAAGGGCTTCTCAGCACCGTCGATCGCGTTGTGCAGCAGGTTGACTCGGCTGAGTTCGGCATTACCGACATTGATCGCTACTTCTCCTCATCGGGAGCGCTCCAGCTTTCCGCTCGCCGCCGCAACCCGAAAGGTGACAACGTCAAACTGAATTATGTCGAGACCTTTACTGCGGATGTTAAGATTGACGACGCCGACAAGGCATTGAAGGTGGAGTTCCGCAGCAAACTCCTTAACCCGAAATGGTTCGAGACCATGCTCGACCAGGGGCACAGCGGCGCAGCCGAAATCAGCAACCGCTTTACCTATATGCTCGGATGGGATGCCGTCACCAAAGGTGTCGACGACTGGGTGTACAAAGAGGCTGCTGAAACTTATGCCATGGATCCAAACATGCGCGAGCGACTTATGAAAGTCAATCCGAAAGCCTTCAAAAACATTGTAGGCCGTATGCTCGAAGCAAGTGGACGCGGCATGTGGAGCGCAGACCCTGACATGATAGAAAAACTGCAGGAGATCTACTCCGACCTTGAAGACCGCCTTGAGGGAATTGAGGTTTAAACAACTCTCTCATTGATCCTTATAACGCAAAAGCACGATGATGGGCCGTGCTTTTGCGTTATAAGCTTTTACTGAAAAGAAATAAAAAATCTATTGCAAAAACCACTTTGATCACACTATTTTTTCACATTTTCACGCAACAATCAACTATCCCGCAGCAGAGCTACGGGGTATGAAGCAATGTTTGGAATGCTTTCACGAAGCACAGCTTCGAGGAATATATTCCTATAGCGATTTAATCTCTCAGTTGAAATTGGACATACCACAGAATCGTCCAATACTACGACGCTAAGTGAACCCGAGGCAGAGTAAAGTTATTCTAATTAGTGCTGTTTGAAATTGCCTGTTCTCGCCTCATCAGCCTCAGGATACCACTCTATTTCTTTATTGCCACTCCATTTGGTATATTCGGCCTTCAACCAGCTTGTATGGCCTCAAAGTGAATGATAAAAGATTATCACCCATATTTTTTGCAATCAACACTACAACCGTCAAACCCTTTACCATGAGCAGCTCCTCATTCAATGCTGAAGAACACAAGAAAATGCTCCGTTCCTATTTTAACGGGCAGGGCTTTCAGCGATGGGCATCAATATACGGAGACGACAAACTCTCTTCCGTACGCAATACAGTCCGTCAAGGCCACGCCGTCATGATGGACAAGGCATTCGACTGGCTCCAGCAACTTGGACTGCCAAAAGGCGCAACGGTACTTGATGCCGGCTGCGGCACAGGACTCTTCAGCATCAGGCTTGCCAAGGCAGGCTACAAGGTAAAAGCAGTCGATATTGCCTCACAGATGGTTGACAGGGCAAGAGCTGAAGCCATCAAGCAGGGAGTAGAGAAAAACATCGAATTCGAAGTCAACACCATTGAGTCGGTAAGCGGAAAGTACGATGCTGTTGTCTGCTTTGACGTACTTATCCATTACCCGGCAGAAGGGTTTGCCCAGGCCTTCAGCAACTTGAGCCGCCTTACCAAAGGGGCAATTATTTTCACTTATGCCCCTTATAATAACCTTCTTGCTCTCATGCATTGGGCTGGTGGCTATTTTCCAAAAAAGGAGCGCCGCACGACCATCCAGATGATCCGCGATGAAGAGATGAAAAGAGCAATGGAAAAAGATGGTATGCAGGTGAAGAGCAGAGAAAAGATCAGTTTCGGCTTTTATCACACCATGCTGATGAATGCCAGCCACCGCTGAGATGACTCTATATAAAAACAGTGAATGTTTTACCGGTAATCAGGGTTCTTGTGGAAGAAAAAACCCTATGAAGTTTTTCTAAATAAATTGTAAATTGGGAATCGATGACTTTTTCAGGTCAGAATACAGGATTTCCGATGTATTGCACAACAAGTGACTATTTCGTAAAAAAACATATCTGGAGGATGGAGACCGATGAAAATACTGATGGTTCAACCAAATTATCATTCAGGTGGAGCCGAAATTGCCGGTAACTGGACACCAAGCTGGGTCGCTTATATTGGTGGTGCCCTGAAAAAGGCAGGATTTGATCAGGTGCGTTTTGTTGACGCTATGGCCGAAGATATTCCTGACGACCAGGTCGAGGAGATCATCCGCAAAAACAATCCGGATGTGGTGATGGTAACCAATATCACCCCGTCAATCTTCAAGGCGCAGGCCATCATGAAGATCGCCAAAAAGGTAAACCCAAAGATCAAAACGATTATGGGTGGAATTCACTCAACCTTCATGTACCCGCAGGTGCTGAGTGAAGCTCCCGAAACCGATTACGTTGTCCGTGGTGAAGGTGAAGAGGTAACTGTTAACCTCATCAGAGAGATTGCCGCCGGAACCGACCTGAAAAACAGAGGTGAAATCACCGGTATCGCCTACATTGATAACGACGGCAAGGTGTTCGCCACCGCAGCACATCCTGTTATTGAAGATCTTGATACACTCTCCCCCGACTGGAGCCTTTACGACTGGGATAAATATATTTACACCCCTCTGAACTGCCGTCTTGCTGTTCCAAACTTTGCCAGAGGCTGTCCATTTACCTGCACCTTCTGCTCACAATGGCAGTTCTGGCGTCGCTACCGTGCTCGCAGTCCCAAGCTTTTCGTCGATGAAATTGAGGTACTGGTCAAACAGTACAAAGTGGGCTTTTTCATCCTCGCTGATGAGGAGCCAACCATCAACAAGCAGAAGTTTGTTTCGCTCTGTCAGGAGCTTATCGACCGCAAACTTGATGTTACCTGGGGTATCAACACCCGAGTGACTGACATCATGCGCGACGCTGATCTGCTGCCCTTCTTCCGCAAAGCTGGCCTTGTGCACGTCTCGCTCGGTACAGAGGCTGCCAGCCAGATGAATCTGAACCGCTTCCGTAAAGAGACAACTATTGAAGAGAACAAGCTTGCTATCAAGCTCTTGCAGAAAAACGGCATTGTCGCCGAAGCGCAGTTCGTTATGGGTCTCGAACACGAAACCCCTGAAACGATTGAGGAGACCTACCAGCTCTGCAAAGACTGGGATCCAGATATGGCCAACTGGACAATTTACACCCCATGGCCCTTCTCCGATCTCTTCAAAGAGCTTGGCGACAGGGTGGAGGTGCGCGACTACTCCAAGTACAACTTTGTGACGCCGATTATCAAGCCGGATAATATGGAGCGTGAGGATGTACTCAAGCTTGTGCTGAAATCTTATGCACGCTTCTACGCCCGCAAAACCTTCTTTGGCTACCCATGGATCAAGGATCCCTATGTCCGCAAGTACATGCTTGGCTGTCTGAAAGCATTTGCACAGACCACCATTACCAAGCGCTTCTACGACATTGACCGCGTCAAAACCAAGAACCGCAAAATTGAGATTGACCTCGGCTTCGACAAGTCAAGAATTCTTACGCAGGACGAGGTGAAAAACCTTAAGGAGCTGCGTCCGGAAATGGTCGCCGACATGAGCTTCGGCTTGAAAGAGGCTGGTTACCAGCGCGAGCACGACGAGCACAACTGGGACGAGTTCGACGAGAGCACCATCAAGGATCGTAACTCTTCGACCGTGCGCAACTGCTGAGTTGGAATTGCACCTGGTTTGATTGAAAAAAGAGAGCCCTCCGCATTGCGGGGGGCTTTTCTTGTCTGGAACAAGCGGCTCTCAATTACCCTTCAACATCGTACCAATACCAAACAGATCAGCAATATTGGCGGCAGGATCAATAACCGGCTTGATAAGCGGTGACGCGCAGGTCATGAGCGTGGTAACGCCCGGTCCATGCCCGGCCTCAAGGCAATCACTGTGAACCACAATGCCAATAGTGATTGCTCCCTTGCGATATGCTCGGCCATAACGGTTGTCGTGGTCAAGCAGGGCAACAAAGTCGCCAAGACGAATCTTGTCGATACTGTACTCTTTGACAGTCTCGGCATCGCTGGTCATGATATCGTAATCTCCTTTGGCGACATGGGCAGAACCAATTCCTGAACCCATACAGACAGCAGGTACAATGGTGGTGACGGGCACTTCGAGCACACCTCCCTCAAGTTCACGAATTTTCATGGCGTGAAGCAAAACCGGATCAAGATTGAAAAGAGCAATATCCGGATAATCGGTGAGTTTCATCCCCTGACCCTTGCCACGAATGATGATGGTATCGCTGTAAAGCAGCTTCTCCTTGACATCACGCCGAAAATCGACAATCACATGCTCAGAGCCACCATGATGACCAAGAACACGACCTTCAGCCCCTTTGGCCTCGCCGGTAGCAACCGTCGCAGTATTGCCCGCGCATGAAAAGATCTGCAGGCCAACATTGGGATGTTCAAAGGGTTTCATGGTATCGGCAGTGCAACTGACTCCTGGCTCAATATGGTCGCCCGCCCAGCCAAATGCCGGATCGCCTGCCTGGACATTCAGGGTAATGCCTCCGATTGCTGGAAGAAGAAAAGGTAAACCGTTGTGGTCAACTTCCCAGGTACCTCTGGTTTTTGGCTGTCCCGGCTGGCATTGCAGCAGAAACTCTACAAGTTTTTGTTCGTTTGTGTTGAGCATGAATTATTCTTCGATTGTGTAGAGCATACAGTGAAAAAGAGTACTACCTGCCGATACAGAGGCTTCAGGGAAAAGAGCAATTTGATGCAAAAAACAAAAGGCGCATGGTAGTGCACCCTCTGTTTTTTGTACCGTAATCAATGTCTGCCAGTTACAGGCAAAACGAAAATAATTTAAAGAGGAGTTACATCTTCAGCCTGAAGGCCTTTTGCTCCCTGCGTTACTTCCATCGTTACTTTCTGGCCCTCTACAAGTGTTTTGCGACCTGTGCCATTGATGGCACTATGATGCACAAACACATCTTTTCCGCCTTTCTGTTCGATAAAGCCGTAACCTTTTTCTTCGTTGAACCATTTTACAGTTCCTTCAACCTGAGTACCCATATCTACCTCTTTTTATTTTTGCCAGTTAAACTTGGCGTTACAATGAGCAAACTTCGACATGAAGCGCTCAAAAACGAATTAATTCTTCGTAGGATTAATTTACTTACTTTATGCTAAATCAAAAAGGAAGTTTTGTGGTTTAGACCATTTTTTTATAATTGACAAAAAAACAACAATACCCTTCAACAGAGCTCTATAAACGCATAAACTCTTATCAAAAATCGTTCTACCCTATAGACCAGAGTTTGATCTTCCGGTCATCGCTGCCGCTCGCAATTATTTTTCCATCAGGCGAAACATCGACTGACTGCACTTCGAGAACATGACCCCTGTAAAGATGCTGCTCCTTGCCGGATGCGACATCCCAAAGCCTCACTGTTTCATCGTTTGCCGCACTGACAACTTTTAAACCATCAGGAGTAAAACAGACACTGCGCACAGCATCTCCATGGCCCGTAAACACCTTGACAATATCTCCTGTTGCAGCATCAAGAACCTTGACCAGGGCATCACGTCCACAAAAAGCAATAAACTTGTCGTCAGGGCTGTATGTCAGCGCGTGTGAAAGTCTGTCGTCAGTCTTGTAGTTGGCAATATTTTTGCCGCTCGCAACATCCCATATTTTTATAACCGGTTCTTCACCACAACTTGCCAGCCTCTGCCCATCATGACTGTATGCCAAGCACTCAATATACGATTTATGACCGAGAAACCTTGAAAGCTCCTTTCCAGTTTCAACATCCCAGAGGCGTATTGTCGTATCGCGAGAACAACTCGCCACTACCTTGCAATCCGGACTGAAGGCCACCATGCGCACAGCCGTATCATGCCCCTTGCACACATGCAGACACTGACCATTCGCTGCATCCCATATCCTTACCGTACTGTCGGTGCTGCCACTGGCAAGCCTCCGGCTGTCACGGCTGTAATCAATACACTCAACCCAAGTCTCATGCCCCTTCATGGTGAAAAGACTTTTACCTGATGCCACGTCCCATAACATCACGGTCTCGTCAAAACTGCCACTGACAAGTTTTTTGCCATCAGTACTGAATTTTACCCCGAGCACCCGGTCAAGATGACCCTCCATCGTCTTGATCAGGTTGACATCTTCAATCACCTTTGGAAGTTTGAGTTCCACTTCCTTTTTACCGAATATGTTCGACAAGAAACCCATGAGCCTTATTTTTGTTTGAATTAATACTCGACATTGTTAACACCACCAGATCGTCAAAAGGCGAAAAGCTGGTTTTATGTGCCAATTTAAAAAAAATTATCTCCTTCACCGAATTCTCTGCTCCGTCAGGAAAAATTATAGCTCCTCCCTTTCCATTGTGAGCCTTTTCCAAATTTAATCGTGTAAAATGAGTTGCAGGCTATGGCAAGCAACACTATCTCTGAGAAGAGGTGAAGAGGCACAAACAACAGTGACTGACGAAATACCTTCGCAACAATAAGCCGACTGAGAAGAACAACACCTGTCTGGGAAAGCGGCAGCCAGAAATGCACCATGCTGAACTCAGCAGTTGACAAGGCTCGGACAAGAAAGAGATATGGAGCAATATAGATGATGAACGAGACGACAATCATGGCAAAGAGTGCTGCCGTTTTGTATCCAAGACCCGCAAAAAGATTTTTTGAAAACCCCTCCCAAACCTCCCTGGCATTACGATACATCCTGCAACTGACGGTATCCCGCCCGTTAAAAGCAGCCACAATGCCACCAGCTTTTTTCACCGCCATGCAGAGCCAGACATCTTCAACAATATTGCCCTTGACAGCGGCATGGCCATTGATGCCATCATACATACCCTTCCGAAAGAGGATAAACTGACCGTTGGCAAAACTGAACGCAGGATTTCGGCTTGTCTGGACAAACCGCAAGGGCAGATAGCACATAAGAATAAAATAGACCATCGGCACCACAAGCTTCTCCCAGAAAGAGCCGAGCTCCTGCAGAGGTGTCAGAGAGAGCATGTCAGCACCTGATTTCTGCAAAGCGCCGACCGAGCGGCGAAGAGAGTAGGGCTGGTGCATGGTATCTGCATCAGTAAAAAGAAGCAGCTCCCCTTTTGCCTGCCGCCCAAGCTGATGACAAGCCCAGGTTTTTCCGTGCCATCCGTCGGGAAGTGGCATGCCTTTCAGTATGCGCAGGCGCCCGACAGACTCGCCGACAAGAGAGCGCAATAACTCCGGAGTTGCATCGGTTGAGCCATCATCCAGAACCAGAATCTCATAAGCTCCATAGTTCTGCTGCAGAAGCGATCGTACACAACGTTCGATATTCAGCGCTTCGTTTCGGGCAGGAACCAGAATAGAGACGAGTGGCCCTGTGCCAGATGAATGCACTGGCATACAAGGCAGATCAATCAGGTTTCTCAGCAAAATTCCAAAAAAAACCAGCAGTGACAACAGTATCAGTATCTGATAGAAAAGCAGCATGACAACGATAAAAAAGGCCATCCTTGCGGGCAGCCAATATGGTTCATGAGTATGACGAACGTCTTCAGTCGATCAATTTGTTGATGTTGTACTCGAAAATACCCTCCGCTCCAGCCTTTTTTAGCTCAGGAATCAGCTTGCGTACAATTTTTTCAGTAACGATCACCTCAAGCGCCACCCACTGCTCCTCGGCAAGACTCGATATGGTCGGCTGACGCAAAGCGGGAATAATGGCCATAATCCTGTCAATCGCAGATTTTGGCGCGTTCATTTTCAGACCAACTTTACCCTGGGCGTTGATTGCTCCAAGCAGCAACAGGGCCATATTCTCAATTTTTTCCCGTTTCCATGGATCGTTCCATGAACTTTTATTGGCAATCAGTTTGGTGTTGGATTCAAGAATGGTATCAATAATCCTTAACTTGTTTGCCCGGAGAGATGAACCGGTTTCCGTCACCTCAACAATAGCATCAGCAAGATCCGGTGGCTTGACCTCAGTAGCTCCCCAACTGAACTCGACAGAGGCATTAACCCCGTTTTTGGCAAGATATTTCTTTGTAATGTTAACAACCTCAGTAGCAATATGCTTGCCCTCAAGCTCTTTAACCGACGTGATCGGGGAACTCTCAGGCACACAGAGTACCCAGCGCACCGGCCTCATTGAGGCTTTCGAGTAAACAAGATCAGCAACCTCCACCACATCGGCATCAGTCTCAATAATCCAGTCCTTGCCGGTCAGCCCGACATCGAAGGCACCCAGCTCCACATAATGAGCCATCTCCTGGGCCCTTATCAGAATAGCTTCCAGTTCATCATCATCTTTTGATGGTAAATAGGAGCGACTCTGTACAGAAAAATGAAATCCGGCCTGCGCAAAAAGATCAATTGTTGAATCTTGCAGACTTCCTTTCGGCAAGCCAAGTTTCAGCACCTTGTTTACATTACTCATAAAAACAACTATCTAATACTATTAATGTTATAACTCCCTGAGCCGAACAACACCATTGTTAAATACCCCATAAGGCGAACTGCCATCAATCCACGTTCCAAGATTGACATACCTGCTGGAACCATCAGAAAGCTCTACGATACCTTTTACATGGTTATGGCCGCATATAAAATAGTCGAAATCTCTCTCGCTCACCAATAATTCAGCAAAATTTAACAGTCGATCAGTCTCAAAAACAATATTGACCGGCTTATGCGTACGACTTAGTTGTGATAACCCCTTCATCAATCCAATGGCAAGATCAGGATGGAACCATCGAAGGAGCGAAAGGTTAAAGCGGGTTCTGACAAAACGTGAAAAAATCTTGTACCCAATATCCCCATTCCCCAATCCATCACCGTGAGCAACAATGAACCTGCTTCCATCAAGATGGAGCTGATTCATACCATACATGGTTTTAACGCCAAGCTCATCGTCAAAGTATCGGCCAAGATAAAAATCATGGTTGCCCGCCACATAGACAACCTCAATATCGTGGCGCACAAGATCAGACAAAAGACAAATAAATCTGGTAAACCCCTTTGGAATGAGGTGGCGAAACTCCAGCCAGTAATCAAGGATGTCGCCAAGCATGTAGAGTGAACGGCCTTCTGACTTGACAAGAGAAAAAAGTTGTTCGAGCTTGTCAAGCTTCCGCTGTTCGCTCCGGTCGTCCTGAAGCCCTAAATGAATGTCACTGATGAAATAAATACCGGACATCTCACAAAAGCCATGATGCGGCAATGACAGCAAGAGGAATGGTCAGGTTATCAACCTCTTTCGGACTAACACCCTCCGCAATGGTTGCAATCAGGGCAATAAGCACGATTTTCATCACATTAAAAGATTCGGGTACAATCAGATGTGTAAAAAAAAGCCCTGCGGCAAGACTTCCTGCAAGAAATGCCAGACTCCCCTCAATACTTTTGTCGCTGAGTATATGGTATTTCATTTTTCCATATCGGGTACCGATAATCGGCGCGAGACCATCACCCCACCCAAGCATAGCCATGGCAAGAACTCCCGCAGGCTGTTTATAATAAATAGTACCACAGATCATGGCAACCAGAACAAAATAGAGCGTGCCCTTCAGCAATTCACGCTTGTTACCGGTACGGGTCATGGTCTTCACCGCCTGGTCATCATCGGCAGCAAAGAGCCCTTTCTGAATAAGCAGGAGAGTCCATACAGCAAAAACAGTGATGTTGAGGTACTGTGACCAATGACCATCCACAAAGAGAGGGAGAAAAACAATGGAGGAACCAGCACAGATATGGGTAATTTTACGGCTGATATCCCGTGGAAGCGAGTGGTTGGTGACCAGATAATCCATCAATGGAGGCACGCTGAAGACATAGATAAAGGTCATCAGGGTAATCAGCACATTGTGCCATACTATTGGAAGCGAGAAAAAAGTGACTGGTAAAGTATCCATATAGGCTTTTATCGATTTAAAATCATGAAACCATTACAAAGTAATCGCAAGACTACAGATTCATATATTTTGTTCCAACCATACCCGCAACGAGGAGATTGTTGACTAAAAACAAAATATTGTTGATAACCTGAAACCTCAGAAAAGTATTGTGTTCCTGAACATCGCTCTTGCCGATTGCATTGCCAAAGCCATCTTCAACTGCCCCCCTCATAAATGATATGCCGCCCTTGGGATCGCGCAACAACTGAACCTGAATAGCCATATTCAGTAACAGACCTATGACGACAAAAACTGAAGGCCCCACAAATCCCCAATCAAAAGAGAGGTAGGCAAGCAGAGCAAAAACTACATCAATAATCAGAAATGAGACAAGAAAGGTATTTCTGGCGCCAATCATCACAGTTAAAGATTTCAGCCCCCCCTCTTTGTCGCCTTCTGCCGATTTGAAATCATTAAGAATAATCAGCGCAACCGCCATGAAAAAGTTCAGACTGGCAAGCCATAATGCTTCAGGACGTATATCTCCAAAAAGGGCGTTTGCGGATAAAAATGGCGCCAATCCATAAGAAAAGCCAACCGCAGGAGCCGAAGCCATAATATTTTTTTTCAGCTTGAGTGGTGGCGCTGAATATATATAAGCAACAAAAAGAGCCACCATAATTGAAATCAGTATGACCATACCCCTGACTCCACCAATATGTAACCAAAAGAAGACTCCAATACCCATGGCAAGCAACAGGGCAATGATACTGTTCCATAAGCCCTCTTTTTCACTCAGGCGGCCTGACGGTATAGGACGGGATGGCTCATTGACCCGGTCAAGTTCAAGATCAAAGCAGTCATTGACCGACTGGCTGAAGCCGGTGCCAAGAGGCCCGAACATTAGAAAAATTGCAAAAAGAAGAAGATAGTCGTGAACAGTGCCCTTCATCGCACCAGAAGCCATCACCCCTGCGGCAAGACATGGAAAGACGCTAATCCATGTTACAGGATCAAGAAGCTCCAGATGTGCCCTTACTTTATCAACCAACCCAATTTTTTCAGGAACCGGCATACTTTAAGCCCGATGACGGGATGATTAAATGATCAGATATCTCAAAGAGCCAATTTACAAATACCACTCAAGATAAAAAACTCTGAAATGATGATAAAAGTGATAAGAGTTATGGCAAAACCGCTGGCACTGGTCTACCGGTAAGAGTAGCTGATGTTGCACCAGTAATGAGAACACGCAGGAGATCACCCGGCTGATAGTGTGCACGATCGAAAACCACTGCCCTGTTGCCAGCCGTCCTGCCCATAAGCTGCTCCGACGAACGTCGGCTTTCCGTTTCGGCCAACACCTCAACAACCGTCCCGATCGCCTCCTGAAAAAGCTCGTTAGAAATACTGTTCTGAAGATCAATAATCTCCTGTAATCTCCGTTTTTTGACTGATTCAGGCACATCATCCTCTAATGTTTCCGCAGCAAGAGTCCCCGGCCTGGTCGAGTAAAAAAACATGTACGCCGAATCAAACCGAACATTGGCAAGAAGATCAAGCGATGCCTGATGATCCTCCTCCTGCTCGCCACAAAATCCGGCAATAATATCAGTTGAAAGGGCTACATCAGGAATAACTGAACGAATCAGTGCTATTTTCTCCATGTACTCCTCAATGGTATGGCCACGATTCATACGGCCAAGCACGCTCGATGAACCTGACTGTACCGGTAAATGAAAAGAGTTACAGATGTTCGGACGTGACGCAATGGTACGAACCAGCGATTCAGAGATGTCTTTTGGATGTGATGTGGTAAAGCGGATTCGCGCCAGAGGAGCCTCCCGACTGACAGCATCAAGCAAAGCCGCAAAATCGTATCCTTTGTCAATGTCGCAATAGGAGTTGACATTCTGGCCAAGCAGGGTAATCTCCCGATACCCCGAAGCAACAAGCTTCTGAACCTCAAGCATAACTGAGCTAAAGGGTTGACTACGTTCACGACCACGAGTAAATGGAACGACACAGTAGGCACACATATTGTCGCACCCCCGCATAACAGGCACAAAGGCACTGATCACACCATCTCTTACCGGTTCAACCCCTTCATAGGTCTCCCCTGAGTTGAACTCCAGTGAAGCAAGCTTTCCCCCTCGACGAACCTGTTCAACAAGTGATGGGATAGTTCGATAGGTATCCGGGCCTGCAAGAAAATCAATGGCCGGATAGAGTGAAAACATCTCCTCCTTCCGATACTGAGGAATACAGCCCGCAACTCCGACAATCAACCCTTTCTCTCTTTTTTTCCGCCCCTGAAGGTGCTGTAAAAAATGTTCAACCCGATCAACAGCATTTTCCCTCACAGCACAGGTGTTCAGCAGAACAATCCCTGCATCCAGCTCCTGTTCTGCCTGAACATAACCCTCCGCATGGAGGAAGGCTGCAATAATACCAGAATCCGCCTGGTTCATCTGACAACCAAACGTATGAATAAAAAAGGTGCTCCCTCTTCCTGCACTCATAACCTCAGATCCCAAAATGGAGGTGCTTGAATTTTGCAAGCAACACCTCTGTTTCATCCTTGCACTGGCCACAGACAGTGCCACACTTGGTGCGCTCCTGAAGTTCAAAATAGGTGCGAGCGCCTTCAAGCACAGCATCCTCAATATCATGGTCAGTAATGCTCATACACTGGCAGACCACTTTGACCTGCTCCTGCTTGACCTTATCCTCCTGACCTGTGCGGATATAATAATTGTTTATGGCGGCACGCAATGCCTTATCGCCAAGCACCGAACAGTGGATTTTGTGATCAGGGAGGCCCCCAAGCTCCTGGGCGACCTCTTTGGGAGAGATATGAAAAGCCGCATCAAGCGTTCGGCCTTTAACCATCTCGGAGAGAACCGAAGTACTGGCAATTGCGCTGGCACAACCATAGGTCTTCCACTGGCAATCGGTAATAATATCCTTATCCTTGTCCACCTTGATGACCACCATCATCTGATCCCCGCACTGCAGATTCCCCTCCATCCCGACACCATCGAAATCATCGGTATTCTCACCTTGCAGAATGTTCTTCGGGTTCATGAAATGTTCCTTCAGTGTTTCGCTATATGCCCACTCACCTGCTTGTAGCATGCAATCCTCCTTTTATATAAGCTGTTGACATGTTTCTGATTTGTTTTATTATTCTTGGTAAAACGTCAAGCAGGTATTCCACCTCCTGCAGGTTTGTTTCGCGCCCCATACTAAACCTGATTGAACCATGAGCAAGCTCTGCATCAACACCTGTCGCAAGAAGCACATGCGAAGGATCAAGAGAACCTGATGCACAGGCTGATCCTGTAGAGACTGCAATCCCTTCAAGATCCAAATAGAGCAGGATTGCCTCGCCCTCCACACCGGTAAACGAAACATTGAGCGTACTGGCAAGCGACTCCGTCGGATGGCCATTGATGGAGATATCATCAATCCTCTCTTCAATTCCCTTTTGCAACAACTGTTTCAGAGCAAGCAACCGCTCCTCCTCTTCCGGCATTTCAACCATTCTCATCTCTACCGCTCTTGCCATTCCAAGAATACCCAGAGTGTTTTCGGTTCCTGCCCGCCTGCCACGCTCCTGATGTCCACCTCTGATCAGGGGACAATAGGGAATACCCTGCTTCACAAAAAGAGCGCCAACTCCTTTCGGACCATATATTTTATGGGCTGAGATAGTAAGAAAATCCACACCAAGCTTTCTGACATCGACAGGCACCTTGCCCACAGCCTGCACAGCGTCAGTATGCATGTACGCACCGCTTTCATGCACCATTTTTGTAATGGTCTCAATATCCTGCAGTGTACCAATCTCATTGTTGGCCATCATGACAGAGACAAGACCAACATTATCGTTGAGCAGTCTGGCAAGCTGATCAAGATCTATTGTACCATAGCGATCAACATCAAGATATTTGACCTTGACACCGCGATGCCCCAGACACTCCGCCGTCTCAAGAACACAAGGATGCTCAATTTTAGTGGTAATAATGGTGCTGCGTTTTGAACCGGGAATACACTGGCTCGAAGCGCAGACAAAAAGAGAAAGCACCGTATTATTGGCTTCGGATCCACTTCCCACAAAGATAATCTCATTCTCTTTCGCACCGATAAAGTTGGCCACTTGATGACGGGCATGCTCGACATTTGCCCGCGCCTCCCGCCCGTAAGCGTGCATGCTGGATGGATTGCCGAACATCTCCATACCAGCGATCATCTCTTTTTTGACCTCAGGATGAAGTGGCGTTGTGGCATTGTGATCGAAATAAACCTTCATGTCTGCTATAAGATTCTAATATTGAGTGATTACGTCTTAAACCATTATTGATTTATTCATAGCTATTATTCTATCTCTAAACCAGTGGGCCACAGTCATACTGACTTTACACAAAGTGATAATAACATATCTCAGCCCTAAAATAAGACTTTCTTTGTCTTATTGCCATCAAAAAACAAAATCCCCTTAAAAAATGCAATACCGAAAACATTTCGCCTTATAAAATAAGAAAGTGTCCGGTAAATGGAGGGACTTTTTTGCCATTGAGGTATAACTCGACACATTCAGGACGATCGACACTGACACGAAAGCTGCTGCGGGACTCATAACGAAGCTCCTGGCCTTTGCTTAACGTTCCACCCGCATAAGCCTTTGCTCCGTCATCCGCAACAACCTTAACCCATGAGTGGTCGCAAACCACACGAACAACCAATACTTTATGCCAAGGAGAAAAGGGAAGCGATGAAAGAAATGGTGAAAAATACCCTTTTTCAAATGCATAAAATGAGGTCAGCGCTATCAGAACAATGAGGAGAATAACAACAATCACTCGCGTTACTGCTGATGTCAATGTCAAATCATGAGGACGTTCTGTGACATCGGGTAAAACATTGCTCTTCACTGGAGAAAAAAGCTGCAACTCTTTTCGACATCGCTCAAAAGCCTCATCGTTACCTACTGCCAGCGCCCGGGCATACGCCTTTATATGGGCAAAAACATACACCCTTGGAAGAAAGTTGAAATCACCACTCTCAATTTTGGTGAGATAGTCTTTCTGGATCGAAACCAACTGACTTGCGTCATCAAGGGAGAGCTTCATGGCTATTCTGGCATTTTTCAGCTCCCTTGCCATAAGCTCCAAGGCCGCGCCACCCGATACATGCTCTATCATCGGCGGTACCTCCGGATTGTGATAACATGAGCGAATTTATGAAACGACTATCCCCAAGTTTAATAAAAAAACATCTCCATTTTTATTTAATCCACTCCGTATGAAGAGATATGCATCCAAAGATCCTTTTCAGTGTCAGCACTCTTGCGAAGCATAAAAAGTCCCTCAGAACCAGAAACCCTACCCTGCATCTTTTGACCAATCTTTTGATTCAACCTCCGAATTTCAGTGGCTGTGAATTTTTTCCAGAGAATAAATACAGGGTCACGGGGAGCAAAAAGTTTATGCAGACGTGCTCCAGAGATATTATCAAGCTGGTAAAATGAGATCTGCGATGAAACGGGTACCCGCTGAGGTTTTTCCGACAAGAGAACAAACTCTTTGATCGATGACAAAAATGAGTATCGCTTGTCATCGATTGAAAAAGAAGAGCTTCCCAAGATGTGATAGGGCAAAAGATCATCTGCTATAACCACAAGATGGCTGAAACCAGTGATTGATCCTGCAAGGGGCTCATAGAATGCTCTGGTAAACCACGCTTGTTCCCTCTCGGGTGCTGAAGAGAGAGCTCCTGATGCAAGCTCACTGCGAAGAGTGCGAATGGCTGAGGCGGGCGTATGCTGTGCATCGAAAGAGATGTGGCTTCCGGTAATCTGCAACTGCCGCTTGCCAATCAGCATGACACCGCAAAGACTGTCGGAAAGCAACGGCTTGATAATAAGTTGATCCTCCTTTAAAACCTCCTGAACAGTACGAAGCGTTACTGGAATAAACTGAATGGCTTCGGCTGCAACAGGATTAATGGCTCGCACCTCAGAAAGCAGTTCAAGCATCTTGCCTCTTTTGATGTTCAGAGCCTGATCAACCTGCCTGCTTGTTTCAGCACCTTCAGCTTGACTGAAAATATTGGCTTTCCGCTGAAGCAACCCGGCAGTTTCATGTTGCAATCGACGAATTTTTGCTTCAAGTGCCTCATGACCTTTTCCAAGCACAAAACTGTTTGGATATCGCAGCAGTGTACGTTTCAGCTCAAGAGTGCCTATTTTTTCTTCTGCATCGAAAAGCTCAAAAATCCTTGATTGCTCCAAAAGCAGCGCGGTCAAACGACGCCCTGCACTTTTCTCGATTTGAAGATACTCTGTTGTCGGGTAAGGGGGGGCAAAATCCCTGCTGAGAGCAAAACCCTGTTGCAGGGCCGCAATCCGCTCTTCAGCACTGAGTGATTTACTCGACGCCAGCATAAAAAGTGATGTCGCCTGGGCATACTGCATAGTAGTGACCCGAAAATAGTCTGCAACCTCACGGAAAGCATCAGCTTTTCGAACAATAACGGCGTTCGATTCCAGACGAAGCACCTGAATAAGATGCTGGTTTTGCGCCTCCTCGGCCAGCATCAGCGCCCTGAAGAGAAGATAACTGGCATTTCTCTGCTGTTTTTCAAGGAGCAAAAGACTCTTTGCGGCAGTTCTGATGGCCTGAATCCGCAGCACCAACTCACCTTCACTTGCGAACACTCTTTTCGATTCAGCGGCAATTTTAGCCGCTATGCTCTCTGCACTCTCGGTGCCAAGCTCCGGCTGAGCTACCTTGCAGTGGAGAAGACCAGCAAAGGCCATTATCCTTGTGGCAGGATCATACTCCAGAGCAGTATAAGGGTGATAAATCGTTGCTGCTTTCGCATAGTCCCCACTCTCCTGGCACAGGGTGGCCAACTCAAACCGATGCTTTTGTGAGGGAGAAGCAATCTTCTCCAGCGCTGCTGCAGCCGCCTTAAAATTACCCAATTCACAAAGCAAGGTGGCTTCATCAGAAAAGAGCCCTGCTCGAAGTGAATCCGGCAGGGGAAGTTTTTCAAGATGCGCTGCTGTTATAAGCGCTGCGTAATACTCGCCTGTCAGCCCTTCAAGATGCCTCTTCTCCTGGAGTGCCTCTACCACCCTTGGAGAGTTAACCTGCAACGTATCCAGAGCAATCGCCCTGTTATAACAATCAAGTGCTTTCAAATATTCCTTACCTCGACTGAAGGTGGATGCCTGCTTGTACAACACCTCCAGAGCATGCTCTGCCTGATCGGCAGAACCACAACCTGAAAAAAGAAAAAAAAGAGCAACAAGATGCATTCCTAACGGAGACCGTCGGAAATGTATTTTCATAACGTGGAGCCTCCAGCTCCCTTTTCAAGAATTTAATAGTATGTTGTACCTGAATATAAAGGAAATAAAGGTTTAACACGAAAAACAGCAATCAACCAATGATAGCAGAAAAAACACAAGCGCCAGCATTTACCCTTTCTGATGGCGATGGAAAGCGCATCTCACTCTCCGACTTCACCGGAAAAAAAGTGCTGATCATCTTTTATCCGGGCGACGACACCCCGGTCTGTACCGCACAATTGTGCGACTACCGTAACAATGTACTCGAATTCACGAAACGCGGAATTGCAGTGCTTGGCATAAGCTCCGACAGTGCCGCTTCACACAAAAGCTTTGCCGAGCGCAATCAGCTCCCCTTCACTCTCTTGAGCGACACTGAAAAAACAGTGGCAAAAGCCTACGATGCCCTCGGCTTTCTCGGCATGTCGCAACGCGCATACGTGCTTGTTGATGAAGCCGGAGTGGTTCTGCTGGCCTACAGCGACTTTCTGCCGATACTCTATCAGCCGATGAAGGATCTGCTGGCGAGAATTGACGGGGTGTAGCTCCCGTAACGTTCCTGCCGCAGAGAGAGAATGCGGAAAAACCCTGGACTGGTAAAGGGAAAATGGAATTGTACGTCTTGACGTTGTAGCTGATGGAGAAAGCCTTATCTTAAAGAACAACGTTCAATGGATACAAAATGAGATTACTACTATGCCACAGATTCCTGTAAAAAGTAATCAGCGACTTTCGCTTCGTATTGCTTCCGAAGAAAAATCGCTTCTGATGCGTGCTTCATCGTTACAGAATACACCGATGACCGAGTTCGTCACTCGTACCGCCGTTTCAGCGGCCCGACAGGTCATTGAGCAGCATGAACGCATAGAACTTTCAGAGAGGGACAGCTTGCTTCTCCTGAATATGCTTGAAGAACCACCAGCCCCTAATGCAAAACTTATGGCTGCTGCTTTTGCTTTGCCGAAGCGATCATGACTCTTCAGGCCTGGCAAGAAGAGCCGATCGCCAAACACCACGACAGGTCGGCTTTTGATTGCGGCGATAATTCTCTTAATGAGTTTTTGTGGCATCATGCCCGAAAAAGTCACATCAAAGGTGGTGCCAAAACCTTTTTGGCTGTAGAAATGAGCGACAGCAAGAAAATTCTTGGTTTTTACAGTATAGCACCATCCTCTGTAGCTTATGCAAATACACCTGAAATTGTCAAACGTGGATTGGCTCGCCATGAGGTTCCGGTCTTCAGGCTTGGCCGTTTGGCTGTTGATCTATCTGTTCAGGGTTTGGGGCTTGGTGGGCAGTTATTACTTTCTGCTGGCCGTCGTACCATCCAGGTTGCATCACAAGCCGGTGGCGTTGCTCTTCTGATTGATGCCAAAAATACGCGAGTTGCCGAATGGTATACCAGATTCGGAGCAGTGCCGCTTCTCGACACCCCACTGTCACTTCTGTTGCCACTTAAAACTATCTATGCGGTACTCGAATCCGCCGGGAACCTTTGAAATTATTCAGGCGACCATTCAATAATTCCAGCAGTGGGGGCGCGATATGCTGGCTATACACACCAAAACGTTTGTGAGCAGTAGTGTATTGATCCGAATCCAAGGTTAATACGCGATATGCTGGCTATACACACCAAAACGTTTGACTCCCTTTGTCATTCGCCCTCGTCCCACGAGGACTGGCCATCAAGTACGCTGTCAAGAAAAGTAACATCTCCCCCTGCGGCCAGACTGTTGAACTTTTCATCCCAGCCCTGACGAGGAAGTGATGCGGAACAAATTAGTAACGTTTCATTCTCAACTTCAAACTCCATATCTGTCCCCATAGTGAGTACAAGCGTAAGGCTTATTGATTTTCTGTGTGTTTTGAACCAACGCTATAAAGTCACTTTCCTTGATAATGCGGATTTTTTGTCCTTTCGAAATTAACTGTTCTGCCTTGATGTGTTTTGAACTTTTTTCTTTTCCGCCTAATCTCAATAGGTCTTGGTCACCAACGACTAAAATGCTGGTTTTCTTGGTAATACCCGTGCCAACTGAGCAACCAATGCTGGATGCAATATCTGCTGCTTCAGTACGAGGGATTTCCAAGGAACCTGTAAACACCATTATTTCACCATATAATTCGCCGTCAGGATTCCCATCTCTTTTTATTTCCGTTTTTAAAGAAGATTTTTCAGTACCTATTGGCTGCTTAACACGATACATCCATGCATTTAAATCCAAACCTGACGTTTCAATTGCTGCAAGTAATACTTGTCCACAGGCTTTAGCATCTTCTAATGCATCATGATGCTTAAATGTATAACCGATCATTTCACAGATGTTTGCAAGACCGTAACCCTTCCAAGCAAACTCTTCCCATGTCCTTCGGGCTACTCTTGCAGAATCAAGCCAATTAGTTTCTATTTCTTGAAGATCATATTTTGCCAATGCTCGACTCACTGATACACGATCAAAATGAGTATGGCTAACGCAAATTGTATTTTTCAAGAATGCTGCCAATATTTCAATAATCTGAGGAAAAGTTGGAGATCCCTTGACCACATGTTCATCTATACCGTGGACACCAATATTTATGTAATCAAAGTAATCCTCAGGGTCAATCAATGATGACCACTCTTCAACCAATCTGCCATCAGCATATTTTGCTATCCCTATCTGGCAAATTGAAGCCATATCAGCATTTGCTGTTTCAACATCAATGGCTACAAAGCTCAAAAGTCTGTACCTCCCAAATTATGGATCAACATACTTTGACGCATCACCTGTATAAATAACAGTAATTCCTGTTTTTATACAGGTGATGCGTGTTTCTTTACTCGTATCAATATCTAAATCCTCATTTCGTAAACCTTGCCATTGTGCCAAGTAGTTAAGAGAACCATACTTTTCTTTCTTTTTTAGTTTTTTCTCTACATCACCCTTCCAAGCAAATACGGGCAACTCGCCATTCATGGCACGATCTGACAACTCTGGCAATTTGATGCGGTTTATTCGTCCAACTTCCCAGCATGTTATAAGACCATTATCCGGGCCATTCCATCGTTGACAAAATGTAGGGTCTTTTCTTATTGGCTTGTCAACAGAGCGAAAAATATGTGTAGTCACTTACTTTCTCCCCACTTATTACACGTTTAACCATCATAAAAAAGCATTATAGAGCATAAACTACTACATAAGTTACAATAACGGTATAAAGATTCCCGGTAAAACATGCAAAGTAAAAACATGTTCATGTTGACATGCAATTCCAAAGGAGTTTCTGCCAAGTACACCATCCCAGTATACGGATATTTCCTGCAAACAATGAAAAGCGTTAAACCCCGATTTCACCCGAGAACCAACCAAAACCTCGAATTTCAATAATCCACAGCTTTTCCGTATCTTCGCCCACGAACTTGTACTCTTCAGTAACATTCAACATTGCATTTACCATCATGGAAAGAACCCTGACCATCCTGAAACCTGATTGTGTCCGCAAAAATCTTGTCGGCGCTGTCATTAACCACATCGAACGTGCTGGCTTTCGCGTTGTAGCGATGAAAAAAATCAGGCTCACCACTGAGACTGCCGGAGAATTTTATGCCGTTCACCGTGAGCGCCCTTTTTATGGCGAACTGGTTGAGTTTATGTCTTCGGGTCCTTGTGTGCCTATGATTCTTGAGAAGAATAATGCTGTTGCAGACTTCCGTACCGTCATTGGTGCCACTGATCCAGCCCAGGCTGATGAGGGTACCGTGCGCAAACTCTATGCCGACAGCAAGGGTGAGAACATTGTCCACGGCTCTGACTCTGACGAGAACGCCGCCATAGAGGCAGCCTTTTTCTTCTCTACCGAAGAGGTTGTCAGAGGCAACTAAGTTTCAGAGGAATTGAACCGCAAAAAAAGCGATCGGAAGGTCGCTTTTTTTTATGGGTTGTCGTGCATGATAAGGGCAGCATCCTCAGCAAAACCAGCCTTATTGGCGCCCTCACGAAGAGTATCATCCATGACCGGATGGCTTATCACTTTGAAGCTCGGCAAGATAGTCGCTGAAGCTCTCTCCGTACATCTCCCATATTGTCATAAAAAGGGCGGCGACTATGGGGCCAATAATAAATCCGAAGAGCCCGAACAGGCCGATACCTCCCAGCGTTCCAAAAAAAATAAGCAGCTCATGCATCTGTGTGTCGCGCCCGATAAGGATGGGACGAATAATATTGTCAATCTGGCCAACAACAATACTGCAAAAGAGCAGCACGCCAATAGCCTGAGGATACTGCCCGATCGCAGCAAGGTAAATCACCGCAGGAACCCAGACAAGTGGAGGACCGAGAACCGGCACCACCGAAATCAGCGACATAATGGTGCCCCAAAAGAGAGCGCTGTCGATACCAGCAAAATGCAGGGCAAGACCGGCAAGAGATCCCTGTACAATCCCGACCACCATGCTTCCCTTTATCGTCGCACGGGTGACCGACAAAAACTTGTCGAGCAGCCGATGCTGATCACTCTTCGTCAGCGGAAGCAGCGAGAGCGTCCTGGCAAGCAGCTCCTTTCCATCTCGTAAAAAAAAGAACATGGTGTAGAGAAAGATAAAAAGCAGGAAGAGGTCATTCACTGCCGAATAGGTAAATGAGGATATGGAATTAAACAGCATTGAACCCGTGTTACTGGCAAGCTCTCCCGCTTTCTGAAAAATTTCCTCCCGATAGAGTTCGAGATCGTCGTAAAAAGGAAGCGCGCGCAATTGCTGGTCGAAGGAGGCTGACTCGAGAAGCTGCTGCTGAACCCAGGGAATGGCAAGACGGCTTATTCGCACGGCCTGTTTGGCAACAACACCAAAAAGAGTTGCCAATGGAAAAACCACCATGAGCAAGAGGGTAAGCATGGTCATGGCGGCACTGGCGCTTTTGCCACCCCTGAACCAGCGCTCAAAACGGCTGAACACAGGCATGGCAAGGGCTGAAAAGAGGGCGGCAAGAAAAATGACCATGAGGAAATATCGGATCATGGCAAAAAAAATGGCCGAGATGAACAGGAGAAGGAGGAGAAGAATAGCCTGATTTGATTTGATTCTGTTCATGATCGTTTTTATTAGCCTCAATAAAACTTAAAACCACTCCGCAGAGTCCCCTTCAAGTAGCTGCGAACGGACATAGGCCACAGCAAACAGTCCAGCCGTTTCGGCCCTGAGAATTGTTTTTCCCAGAGAGATCGGGGCAAATCCTGCTGCCTCAGCGCCCTGCACCTCACCCGTCGTAAAGCCACCCTCACCCCCAATCAAAAAAAGTATCTTTTTACCGCTGCACTGCACTCTGGGCGGAACCTCTGAACCCTCATAAGGAATCAGCCTGAGATCGTATCCCTGAAGTTCAAGTACCTTTTTGAAAGAGAGCGGTTCATGAAGCGTTGGCAGATAATATCGTTTTGACTGTCGCGCAGCAGAGAGCATAATCGTTCTCCACCGGTTGAGCTTCCCCTGAACTTTTTCACTCGATGGCTGAGAGATCGTCCTCACCGTCATCATGGGAATAATAGAAGATACTCCAAGTTCAGTGGCCTTTTCCAAAAACAGATCAAATCGCTGGGGTGCCTTGAGCAGGGAGAGCGCAACCGTCACTTCGGTTATTGATCGGCAAACAGTGGTTTCATTGATAATTTCCGCCCTTAATGAGCTTTTATCGACAGCCGAAATCCTTACTTCACAACGCAAACCATTGCCATCGGTCACAAGAATCTGATCTCCCTCTTTTTTTCTCAGCACCCGCACAAGATGGTGAAACTCATCGCCATCAATCACAAGAGTTCGTGCAGCGAGAGTAACTTGCTCCGGAGATGTATAAAAAAGTTCCATGACCTCTTTACTCCCTCGCAGCCAAAGCAAGAGCGGCAAGCGAGACGCTTTTCGCTCCGCCTGCACGCAGCGCTTCTGCCGCAGCAGCCATAGTCGCGCCTGTTGTCACGACATCATCAACAAGCAGGACATGACGGCCCCGCACTCCGCTGGTAGCAAGAAACGCCCCGGCAGAATTCTTTTCCCGATCAATGGCTGACAGGCCAGTCTGCGAAACAGTAAACCGCTCTCTTACAAGAAATTCTGAGCGCACCGGCCTCCGCAGCGATTGAGCGAGACCGTCAGCAATTTTTTCTGACTGGTTATAAGAGCGTTCAATTTTTTTAAGCCGATGCAGTGGAATCGGCACAAGACACTCAATCGCTCCAATACCTCCCCCGGAAAGCATCCAACGACCAAGTTGACGACCAAACATTGTACCAAGGTGCAAGAGCCCCTCATACTTCATGGAGTGCAGCACCTGCTGTAGTGCACTCTTTTTGTGAAACAAGTAACGACACCAACCCCGTTCAAATGGAAAGCGTTCGCCAAAATGAGCAACAATGGTGGAACGCAGCTCATTTTCCGCTTCAGAAATGGTTGAGAACGGATCAAACCCCTCCATACAGGCACTGCAACAATACTCTTCACCAGGAAGAAGGAGCCTCTTGCAGAGCAGGCAGACATGGGGAAAAAGCAGATGAAGCAGTTGTTCGCGCATAGCTTATACTGGTCTATGGTTAGCCGAAGCATAAGGCAGCGGCACCATACATCCCTGCCTTGTTGCCGAGAAGAGCTGGTACAAGCTCAAGCCCTTCGTGCATGGAAGGAAGCGTTGACTTTTTAACCTGAGCAAGAGCAGGTGCAAGAATAAGATTACCAGCGGCTGAAATACCGCCTCCAATAACAAATTTACGGATATCCATGAGCACGGCAACATTGGCAAGCCCGACACCAAGGAGAGAACCAACCCTGTGCCATAGTGCAATGGAGACTTCGTCGCCTGCAAGAGCTGCTTCTTCAAGATGGCGTGGAGAGAGTTTGGAATAGTCATTACCACAAAGAGTACCTGCAGAGGAGCCGAAAGGAGTTGCATCCATCATCTGCCGGGCAATCGCCAGAATCCCTTTTTTCCCGATAAAGCTCTCAAGAGTACCCCTGATACCTGCATGAATCGTCGGCCCCTCAAAATCAAGAATCATGAAGCCCACTTCGCCAGCAGTACCAGAAGCGCCACGGTAGAGTTGCCTGTCGAGCACAATCCCGCCTCCAACGCCTGTGCCAAGAGTCACCATGAGAAAATCATTATACTCACGACCCGCACCATAACGGGCCTCACCCAGCGCGGCAACATTGGCATCATTGTCGAGAGTGACGGAAATGGAGAGCTTCTCTCTCTCCATAAGACAGCTCTGCAGTTCATCGCGCAAGGGCACAACAGACCAACCAGGAAGATTGGGAGGATAGCTCAACAATCCCTTCCGGGAATTGACGGCTCCCGGCGCTCCAACTCCTGCACCAACAAAATTTTCGGCTGAATTTTTCCTGGAGGCTTCGCGATAAAGATCAGCAATAATTGCAGAAAGCTGTATCACAATACCCCGTGGGCCGGATGCTGTATCAGTGAAAACCCTTCTGTCAGTCAGAATACCTCTCTCCTTATCGACCACAGCAGCCTTGATTGCCGTACCACCAAAATCTATACCAATTGCCCATTGAGACATAGCACACCAATGACTATTTGTGATTAAAAGGCCTGATAAATTTTCTGCCATGGCTGCCCGCTGCAAAAAAGTCAAGAATCTCAAGGAGTTCAGGCTCGGGAGGAAATTCCGACTTTACCTTCTCAAGAGCATTGGCAAGAAGAAGTCCCGACTGAAAAATAATCCTGTAGACATTTTTGATGAGCATTATTTTCTCAGAAGTAAAGCCCCTCCGTTTCAGGCCAATACTGTTCAGACCCTCAAAGCGAAAGGCTTCATGGCCGGAAGCCATAACAAAGGGTGGCACATCAAGCGTGACCCTCGATAGTGCTCCCACCATTGAAAAGCGTCCAATCCGGACGAATTGATGCACACCTGCAAGTCCACCAACAACCACATAATCACCCACCTCACAATGGCCACCAAACGGAACACAATTTGCAACCACAACATGGTTACCAATCACACAGTCATGACCAACATGCGAATAAGCCATAAAAAGATTATCAGAGCCAATGACAGTCTTGCCGCTCGCCATGGTGCCACGATTAAGAGTCACACACTCCCGAACAACCGTCCTGTCGCCAACATAGAGATACGTTTTTTCGCCCGAAAATTTAAGGTCCTGGGGCTCTGTGGCAAGCACCGCACCGGAATATATCTTGCATTCACTTCCGATTCGGGCACCTGAGGCAATATGAGCATGGGGCCATATTTTGGTGCCAGCACCGATTTCTACATCATCCTCAATAACGGCATAGGCGCCAACGCTGACACCCTCTCCAAGAATGGCACTCTGACCAATAATCGCAGTTGGATGAATAGTGCTCTGCATAGTATTTATTTTTTTTCAAATTCTTTAATCAATTCAGGCTCTTTAAGCTCTTCGGCAAGCGACTTGACAAGATGTTTCGCCTCCTCTTTTCTGCCTACATCATTATACGCCCTTGCCAGAGCATACGAGAGACGAGGATCAGAAGCGGGCGAAGAGTGGCTGCTCAGTTCCTCAAGGTACTCAATGTACGCAGAGGTTTTCTGCTTTTCTCCGAGGAGAACATACAGAGCAATCACCGAACCCGCAAGTTCGGGATTTAGAGGATACTGTGCAAGAGGCATAAGTCTCGCCGAAATATCAAGCACCTGCAGTGCGAGAGTTCCACGCCTGACATTCCGCACCGCGCCTGACGCATCGCGTACAGGAATAACTCCTGAAGGGTCAGCGGCCAATTCAAGGGCAAGACGGACAAAGAGCGGGGAATAGTTGCCGCACAACCTCCTTGAGGTCTCCTCAAGAGTAACCTCACTATTATTGAGGTTTCTGTACCTGTAGAGCTGTACAAGATTTCTATACAGCAATACCGGATCAACATAGCTCATGGTATCGACACTTTTAAGCGGAACCACTTTATAAGCCAGACCGTCAAGACGAAGATAGTTCTCAAGACCAATCATACTTTCAGGATCAACCGTCAATGCAAAATAGATCGGTCGCCTGGAAAAATTATTCATCAGAATCTCATAGACCGCAATATCCTGCGGACGAAGATAGCCTTGATTATTATACACCAATCCGGGTTTCAACAGCCAGATCATGGTGTCAACCGGCTCAGCAGGCAACGAAAGACCTCGAAGGCTTGACTCACGCAACAGCTCTCTACGAGCGAGTTGTGAAGGAAGCACGGCATCAACCGAATCAATGGGAACATAGGTGATGGCATCAATCTCCCCATCACCTAAACTGAATTCCACCGGTTTTGCCCCACGAGGAGAGCTGTTTTTTAACTGATTGAGATACCAACCCGTATTGGCAAGACTCAGGTTGACAACGCGCACATCAGTCCTGATGCGCTCAACCTCCTGCAGGTACCACAAGGGAAAGGTATCATTATCGCCATTGGTAAAAAGAATAGCATCTTTTTCACAGCTCTGGAGCATGTTCCAGGCCCAGTCCCATGGAACATAGTTTCCGGAACGGTTGTGCATACGATAGTTCGCCTGCAACATCCGGCCATTAATCAATAACAGCCCGGCGAAAACTGTCAGCGCGGCAAAAAGCACCTGCGGTCTGCGGCCAACAAACTTCAACCGCTTGCCAAGCCACTGCCAGGTACTCTCAACCCCTATCCCGATCCAGAGAGCAAAGGCGAAAAAACTCCCGGCATAACTGTAATCCCGCTCTCGCGGCTGAGGTTCTGTCTGGTTAAGATAGACCACCAGCGCAGCACCGGTAAGAACAAAGAGGGCGGTAACAACCAGTCCCATTTTCCACTGCCGCCTGAAATGGGTTATTGCGCCAACCAGCCCGACAAGAAACGGTATTCCCCACAGTACAGACCAGTCAACTCCAGCTCCCTCCATATCGTGCTCCCTGCCAATAAACTGCCAGCCGAAATAGCGGAAATACATTTTCTCCATCTGGTAAGAGAGAAAATAGTCGAGATCACTTGAATAATGACTGTAATAATACTGATGCACCGGCTCAGGTGACCAGCGCCTCGGCCAGAGCGGCATCTCCCCGTACTGATCGCGGTTGAGATAGGAGAAAAAGGTCTCGGAAGTAGAGGGATTGTTCTCATTGATGGGTGGCCCTGCCTGCGCCCGCACCGAGATCATGCCATAAGAGGTATAGCCGATAACAATCAGAAAAAGAGAGACAAGCACGGTATTGAGCAGAGCCATTCGGTTTCTGTGCGAATACCAGGTGCCATAGCCAAGCAACATGAGAAAAAGTATAAATCCCCACCATGAGGCCAGTTGCAGCAGAATCGGAAGGCCTTTGATGATACCAATATAAATCAGGAAAAAAAGTCCGGACGAAGCAAGAGTGAAGAGTGCAAAGGATTTGACCGTAACTTGATACTTTTTGAAGTAATAAAGTAATGCGACGGCAAAAACAGCCAGAAGACTGAGCAGGTGAACCCCTATTGAAAGCCCGATAATGTACATGACGAGCAAAAGCCACCGTTCGTTACCTGGAGCAGGATCCTCTTCATACCAGCAAAGAATCAGCCAGACAACAAGAGCCGTAAAAAATGATGAGAGTGCGTACACCTCCGCCTCTACAGCATTGAACCAGAAACTGTCGGAGAGGGCAAGAGCCAGCGCCCCGATAACAGCCCCACCATAGGCTGAAACTTTTTCAGCCAAGCTCCACATATCAGGCTCACTCTTACGATAATGGGTAATCAATCGTACAGTAATAAGGTAAGTCAACATGATGGTTGCCGCACTGGCGATCGTGCTTATCAGGTTCACCCGTGCACCGGTATCACTGAAAAAAGGAATCATGGAAAAGAGACGCCCGAGCAGCAGAAAAAGCGGCGCACCCGGCGGATGGGGAATTCCAAGGGTAACAGCAGTGGCAATAAACTCTCCGCAATCCCAAAACGAAAAGGTTGGGGCCATAGTGCGGAGATATAAAACTTCAGCGACAAAAAAAAGAACCACAGCAACTATGCGGTTAATCGTCCGGTGTGTCATAGATAAAACGTACTCTGATGGAGTGGGTTACCCGAAAATAAGAGCCTCTGCAATAAAATCGGCAAACAAAAAACCTTTGTCCGTCAGGTAAATGAGCCCAGCATGCTGCAGAATCCACCCTCTCTCTGTGAATTGATCAATACTCTTTAGAACAAGATCCCCTAATTTATTTTCTTTTCGCAAAAACTCAACATCAAGACCGATGTTTATTCGCAATGAGAGAAAAACCTTTTCAGTAAACCGCTCCTCAGCCGACAACTCTTCACGAAACACCACAGCATCTTCGGGTACCGCAATATAGCGGGTCAAACTCGACACATTGGCCGTGCGGATTTCGCGCTCTTCAGTAACAAGAAAACTATGGGCTGACGGACCAAAACCAAGGTATGGTTCACGCATCCAGCTCGCAAGATTATAACGGGAATGGTGACCCGGCAGACAAAAGTTGGAAACTTCATAATGGCTATATCCATGGCAAGCCATCTTACGAAGAGCCTCTTCATAGCAGGCAGCCTGCACTGCATCGTCCGGAACAGTAAGCATCCCTTTTGTTATCTTACGATGCAGCATGGTCTTTGGCTCAACCGAAAGCATATAGAGTGAAAGATGCCGGGGGCGCAGCGACAGTGCCGCTTGAAGATCGGCATCCCACATCGCAAGATCCTCTCCTGGAACTCCGCAAATAAGATCAAGGCTCACGGAGCCGAACCTCTTGAGCGCACCAGCGGTTACCTGCTGCGACTCAGTCGCGGTATGCTTCCGACCAAGTATCTTCAGCTTTTCAGCAATAAACGACTGCACTCCAAGACTAATCCGCGTTATCCCTGCCGCACACAACTCATCCATCGTCTCTGCACTGAGATCTTCAGGATTAGCCTCAAGAGCAATTTCAATGTCGGAAGTAAATGTACAGTGCGCAGCAACCTCCTCGAGCCATTCTGAAAGAAAATGCACTGGCACAAAAGAGGGCGTACCGCCTCCAAAATGGATGGCACTGATTCTCTGCCCCTGGAGTTCAGCAGAACGTGCAGCGGTCTCAGTGGAAAGCGCCCTGAAAAAGGCGCTGATATGCTCCTTCTGCGTCACAAGATAAAAATCACAATAGGAGCAGCGCGCTTTACAGAATGGAATATGCACATAAAGCGTCAGCATGAGAGGCAACATCCGAAGTCAAACAAAACAACAGGGTCAGGAAGAGGCAAGGATATGCTCCGTAACGGCATGATAGAGATCATCAGCTACATATTCAGGAATAATATTCCGGGCAAAACAGAGCTTTTCTTCGTTGTGCCCTGTCCTTACAAGCACCGGCCTGAGCCCTGCACGCAGACCACATTCAACATCAAGTGTTTTATCACCAACAAAAAATGATGACTGCCGGTCAACAATGAGCCCCTCTTCCAGAAAATCATCAATTGCCAGCTCAACCATGCCGGTTGCCGGTTTCCGAAAATCAGCAAAACGGTCGTACTCAGGATGGGGATACTCAGGATGAAAGGGACAGTAATAGCAACGATCAAACCTTGCGCCTTTTGCCGAAAGCAGTTCATTGAGATACCGATTCACCTCTTCTACCTGCTCTCTGGTGGCAATCCCCCTGGCAATGCCAGCCTGATTGCTCACAATAACTATTCGGAATCCAGCACTTTTTGCAAGTGCCATAGCCTCATCGGAACGATCAATCAGAATCAGTTGCTCTTTCGAAGAGATATAAGAGCCGGTATCCTGATTAATTGTTCCATCCCGATCAAGAAAAAGAACCTTGATTTTCTGCATGATCATCCCTGTGGCTCAAGAAGTTCGCGGTAGAGATGATCATACTCCTCTGCCGACTTTTTCCAGGTAAAGTCACTTGTCATGGCCTCAGCCACAATCTGCAGCCAGCACTCCTCATCGAGGAAGCATTGAAGAGCATCACACAGCCTGTCAACAAGCGATTCCGCAGCATAGTCATAAAAGATAAACCCTGTACCACTCCCTTCCGCATAATCTGTTATGGTTTCAACAATACCGCCAGCAGCATAAGCCACCGGTATCGTCCCATAACTCATGGCAAACATCTGAATCATACCACATGATTCAATCATGCCAGGCATCAGCAGAATATCCAGCCCTGCGATGATAAGATGAAACAACGTATCAGAATATTCAATCTGAACACTCACCTGCTCAGGATGCTCCAGAACAAAATCCTGAAACAATTTCTCGTATTTTTTATCACCTGATCCACTGACAAGAAGTTGAATATCAAGGGCAACAAGCTGTTCCAGGCTCTGGAGGAGGAGTTCAACGCCCTGAAATTCATCAAAATTGGCAATAACCCCGACGAGAGGAACCCCTTCACGAAAGGGGAGGCCCGCATGTTCAAGCAGCGCTTTTTTATTATCAAGCTTTACTTCCAAATGCTCCAGACTATAGCGTTTTTTAATCAGTTTATCCGTCAAAGGGTTCCACTGCCTGCTGTCAATACCGTTGACAATACCATATAATTTTGCCTTATACTCCTCAAGAACCTGCCCAAGACCATAACTCTTTGGACCATTGCTTACAATCTCCTCAGCATAAAGCCTGGAGGTTGTTGTAAGAAGATCAACATGCTGAACACCGGTATAGAGCATGTTCACATCATCGTTGGTACAATAAAGGCCAGAGCAGACTTCATCAGAGAGCGACCTCTGGAATGCCTTGTAAGGCAACACTCCCTGACGGTAAATATTATGAATGGTCAGAACAGTTTTTATATCCTTGAAAAACTCGTTAGAAGCATAAACCGTCTTCAGAAGAAGAGGAATAAGACTTGCATGCCAGTCATGGCAATGAATAATATCTGGCTTCCAGCCGAGACGCAACAAGGTCTCAAGCACACCGACATTGAAAAAAATAACCTTGTCAGTGCTTGCCTTCAGATCACTGCCATTATTTATTTCAGAAAAAAGACCATTGCGCTTAAAATATTTTTCGTTATAAAGAAAATATGTCTGGATCTTGCTCGAGGGCAGCGCCGTAACCTTTACATTCAGCAAGTCAATTTTCTCTTTGAGCTGAACTTCAATATCAGAGAGACGTAATACATCGTGGAGTCTAAACTTTCGGTCATTGATAGTGCCATATTTTGGCATCATGATGCGAGCCTCAAACCCCTCTTCTTCGATAGCCTGGGGAAAAGATGCCATAAAATCAGCAAGCTGGCTGATTCTTACAAAAGGAGAAACTTCACCGGAGACATAAAGAACTTTATAATTTTGTCTGGGCATCTATATGGCACTCAATCTATAATTTTTCACGAAAAACTTTTATAGAACTACATTAGTTTCTAATTTACGAATTTTCACGGTCAGATACAATCAAGCCTCTCTTACCAGAGATCCGAAGGATTTTCATGCAGAGCACCTTTCCAATGCATATATCGCTGATCATGCTGTTATGGCTTGCCGCAGGCTGTGCATCCGATATCCCGCCTTCGGGAGGCCCAGCCAATACCAGTCAGTTACAAGTGGCAGCCTCTGATCCTGCGCCTTCGAGCGTCAATGTCTCAACCAGCACAATCCGCCTGACCTTCAACCATGACATTACCTCCCGGCAATTACTCAATGCCCTGATCTTTTCGCCCTCTATCGGAGAGTACGACATGACCACCAACGGCAAAAGCGCAGAACTGAGACTGGACAGCCCTCTCGCACCAAACCAAACCTATAGCATCAACATCAATAAAACGCTCAGGGACAACCAGGGACGAACCTTTCCAGCTCCTTTTACTATGGCATTTTCCACAGGTACGGTTATTGATAACTGTACCATCAGTGGAAAAGTCATCAACAATGACTTTTCACCAGCCACAAATGCGCTGATACTCGCTTTTGCTGAACACCCCAAAACCGCTGACACAGAAAACCTGGTGACAAGGAAGCCTGACTACGTCATCCAGGCAGAAACATCCGGAGCCTTTTCTTTCAAACACATTGCAGCCGGTTCATACAGGATTATTGCAGTTAACGACAGAAACAATGACTTACGCTACACCGCCGGATCAGAAGAGATTGGCCTGAGTAGTACAGCTATTATTCAAGCCGGTTCTGTCGATCTGCTCTTCAGGCTTTCCGGAATTTTCAAGAGCACCCAACCAGCAGCAGTCAATCCGGCAGCAGCCTCTTCTGACACAGGAAGCATTTCGGGAAGATGTTTTGCTTCAGGACAATACCTTGTTGTTGAAGCATCCAGTCAAACAGCATCCTACAGCACCACAGCATCTCGTGACAAAAAAGGAATATTTCACTACTCGTTTGCGGAACTCCCGCCCGGCAGCTATGCCGTCAGCGCATATATTTCGTCGAGTAGTAAAAAAACCAATCCAAAACAGCAATGGAACTCCGGATCCATCAACCCTTTTCAGCCAGCCCAACCATTCGGATATTATCCGGAAAAGGTGACTGTGCGAGCGCGATGGACAACAGACCATATTGATATACATATTAAAAACGCCCTGTAACCCAAACCCAATTTGTAATGACCACGCCATCCAGCAAAATAGGCCCCAATTCCATTATCCAGACTGTTGCAGCTCTTGAAGCGACATACGGAAAAATAAAAGCAGAAAATATGCTCCGAAAAATAGGACAGGGGTATCTTGTCGGAAACCTGCCAAAAGAGATGACTGAAGAGACAAAATTTCACACACTTGTCGGTGCACTGCAGAAGGAGATCGGGGAAACGGCAACCGCCAGTATCCTGAAAGAGTCTGGTGAAAGAACCGCCGGATACTTGCTGAAAGTCCGTATTCCCGGCATCTTCCAAACAATAGTGAAGCTTCTGCCTCCACGCCCGGCATTCAGGTTGCTCTTCTTCGCTATCAGCAAAAATGCCTGGACCTTTGCGGGTAGCGGTGAGTTCTCCTACAGTTTGAGCCGTCCACCGGAGATAACAGTCAAAGTAACATTCCCGACGCAGCTAGTGGTCGGCAACTTCTACCTTGGTACCTTTACCGCCCTTTTACAGGAACTGATCGGCAAAGACTCAATAATCAAAGCTGATATCCGAAAGGAGAATAACAGCATCCGCTGCAAGTATCGATGCGAAATCTGAAAGAGTATAAACAAGAAAGCCCATCGGCAATGATGGGCTTTTTTGATGATAAAAACTCGGCGACGACCTACTCTCCCGCGGTTAAGCAGTACCATCGGCTCTCCAGGGCTTAACTACTCTGTTCGGAATGGGA